>JAUCGB010000164.1 GCA_030377895.1 Anaerolineales bacterium HSG24 | reverse complement strand
CATCACTACCGCAAAAGTGACAATTGTGAACGGTTACACTGATTATCATTGGTTTTTCTCCCTTTTATAATTTGACCTGTTTACTATATCATTACTACCACTATCAGTCAACATGTCAGCACTACCGATTTTTTGCCTTATCCGTGAAAATCTGTGTTTATCCGTGTCCACTAAATTGTAGTTCAATGAATCGACAAACTCTTGTTATTTAATCCCGATTCCCTCGGATCGCCCCCATCACCTCCAGGCCGATGTGGGTGACCTGCTCCGGCATGGCCTGTTCGCTAACGAACACGATCACGATGGCATATTGAGCCGGAGCGGGCTGCTCTGGCGGATTGAATGTGGAGGCTTGGGGAGTAGGCTTGATCTTATTCGGGTCGAAAATTAGGTCAGGCGGGGAGGCTGACTCTGAGACTGGGCTGGCTGTGGTCGGGCCAAGTCCAACAAACCAACTGACATGGCTCGACTGTCCTGTCTCGTCGGGCGAGGCTTGACCCGTCAGACCAATCAACTGCTCGTCGATTTGGGGGAACATGGCTCGCACGGCTTGGGCGGTCTGGGGTTTCATAACTTGTTGTAGGCTGATCGACGTTTGCTCAGACAGACGAGGCTCTGGCAGGCGACCATCCTGCTCAAGAGCGGCGATGAATCGAGCCAGATGCAGGGGCGAGACAGCCAACCCTCCGACTGTGCCTTGCTCGTCAAAATCGGGCAGGCGACCCACTTGGGAGTTGATGTTTCGCAGACCTCGCGTCAATTGGAGTTGATGGGCTGTCCCTAAATAGCCGACTTCGCCCACTCGGTCTAACAGTTCGCTTAAGGGGATGCTGGTCGGATTATCAGGCAAGACAGTGCCCGATTCATGGCGAGCCACCAGTCCAATCAGGCGAGCCAAATCACCCACAGCAAACAACCCTTGGGCGGCTCGGTTAATCAACGGCGACTGCTTATCTTCTCGGAGTTGATCCCATTTTTCATCTAACCGATTAGGGTCATAGGTCGGATTACTGGACATGACCATGATATTACCTGTTTCAATCTCCAACACCACAATCGCGCCCGCATAAGGAGCGAGGGCCTCATCAGCAATCAGTTGGGCTGGTAACTCTACGGTTAGGGTAATCGGCTTACCCACAATAGGCTGATGGAGCAGGTCGTTCAGGTAGATTGATTGGGCGGTTTGACCATCCGCACCACGCAGAGATGAATCGAACCGAGCCTCCGTTTCGCCAACTCCATACCGCAGGCTGTAGTAGCCGGTTAGGGGGGCGAGGCTAGGATAATGGTACAACCGTTGCGCCAGTCCATCCTCATCAACCAGACTTTCGACCAAGGGAGTCCCATCTGCTGCGAATATCGCGCCCCGTTGAATCTGTTGAGCCGCAATCACGGGGCGAGGGTTGTCTCGTCGTTGGTTGAGAAACGGGGCTAGGATGATTTGCCACAAAATCAGGCCACCCGCGACAATCAGAAAACCAGTCAACAACGCTCCGGCCAAATGAAGTTGAGCGTGCACAAAGGGGGCGCGTCGCCAATGATGAGTCGGGCTGTTGGTCGAGATAAAGAGCAGGAGGCCGACCATGATAAAACTGGTCAACAGGCTACTGCCGCCGTAGCTGACAAAGGGCAAGGTCACGCCGGTCAGGGGCATCAGTTTGAGGGTTCCGGCGGTGATAACCAAGGTTTGCAAGCCTAACATCAATCCGATGCCAGTCGCCAGCAGTTGCTCAAACCGATTACTGGCAGTCAGGCTGATTTGGATCGCTTGGCTGACCAGCAACATAAAACAGAACAGTATCGCTAGTGTGCCGACCAAACCATACTCCTCGCCGATGGCGGCGAAGACAAAGTCGGTATGGACGACGGGAATGGCTGTCGGCAACCCTTGCCCCAAGCCTTGACCCAAAAATCCGCCACTGGCAAAGGCCAAGAGCGATTGCACAATCTGGAAGGCACGATCCGCTGAGTCGGGCCAAGGATTGAGGAAGGCCATGACCCGCAAACGCACCACCGCAAATTGATAGTAGCCGATGACCGCAGCCAAACTCATCAAGCCGGTTCCAGCGAAGAGATACCGCACTTGTCCGGTGGCGACGTAAACCAGTCCTATAAATGTACCGAAAAAGAGTAATGCTGCGCCCAAATCTCGTTGCCAAACCAGTAGAATAATACTCAGTCCCCACATGAACAGCATCGGAAGCCAGTAGGAGGGGTGAGGCAGGCGCATCGGGCCGATGTAGGCTCTGGCTTGGGCCAACTGCCGATGACGGTCGGCCATGTAAGCGGCCAAAAAGACAATCAAGCACAGTTTGAGCGGCTCGGAGGGTTGAAAATAGACGTTGCCGACTTGAAGCCACAGCCGCGCCCCGTATCCGCTTGGATTGACTCCGAATAGCAAGGTAGTGGCTAATAGGGTCAGCCCGCCCAAGAACCAGCCGTATTTATAGTGGCGCAACCAGTCGAGGTCACGCGGGAGCAGGTTAATCAGCAGGAACAGGATGCTGGCTAACACCAACCAGATCATCTGCCGCATGAGGAAGTTGGGAGCTAGTCGAGCGGTGAAGGCCAAGCCAAGGCCGCTCAACAACATGATCGTCGGCCACAAAATCGGATTGCCGGAACGACCACGACGCGTTAAAATCAGCGAAACCATGCCTCCACACCCTGACAAAATAATCAAGGGGATGAAAGCGGTTATGCTGAGATTATCGTTGACTAAACTTAGTTGTAAAAAAGCAACGCCGGTGAATAGGCAGGCTAATAAAAGTAAGATTGATGGCATGGGCGTGATATGTGATACGTGATACGTGATACGTGATACGTGAGGCGTGAAATTATTTCCCTTGTTCTCAAACTGGGTTTGGGGACACAATTGCTTTGTTTGCGACTTGCAACATGCCAGAAACAGAGTTTCTATGGCAAATACGTTCCCAATCTGGAGATTGGGAACGAGGTGGGGTGACGAGCGAAGTAAAGTTACATGGGTTGTTCGGCTACCTGTAGATGAAGCTGTTTGCCAGTGTATGGATGACGGGCGGCGACGGTTTCATCGAGTTCAACGCCTAGTCCGGGTTCGGTGGGTGGAATTACGTAACCGTTTTCCCATTGAACTGGCTTTTTCAGGATTTCGGCATGGAAACCGCCCCATGTTTCGATACTTTCCAAAATTAGAAAGTTGGGGCTACAGGTGGAGAGTTGAATATTGGCCGCGCCGACAATCGGGCCACAGTAGAGATGCGGGGCGATTTGGGCATAGTGGGCCTCGGCCATTCCGGCAATTTTTTTCGCCTCCAGAATACCGCCTACTCGCCCCAAATTCATTTGCAAAATGGAGGCCGCTTGTTGAGCCAACAACCGAGCGAACTCATATTTGGTGGTCAACCGTTCGCCGGTGGCAATGGGAATAGTGGTGGCGTGGGCCACTCGAGCCATTTCAGTCACGTTTTCCGGCGGAACAGGTTCTTCAAACCACAACGGGTCGAAGGGAGCCAATCGCCGAGCCAGCCTGATTGCGCTGGATGTGGTCATTTGGCCGTGCGTGCCAAATAGCAAATCAGCCTTGCTACCAACCGCCTCGCGGATAGTCTTGACAAACGCTTCCGCCCGATCCAGCGCATCTAGGGAGAGTTGGCGCGGGTCAAACGAACTGTACGGCCCTACCGGATCGAATTTAATGGCCGTAAATCCCTGTTGCACGTACTCTGCGGCACGCTGGGCCGCCAACACGGGGTCAAGATAAACGTCGGTTTTATCTGATTTTTGGGTATAAATATAGGTGTACGACCTTAATTTGTCATGCACCTGCCCGCCCAACAACTCATAAACGGGCTTGTTGAGTTCTTTGCCCACAATATCCCAGCAGGCCATTTCGATGGCACTGAGGATGCCCATCAACGACAGGTCGGGGTGTTGGGTGTAGCCGCCAGAATAAATGACGCGCCAAAGCCGTTCAATTTTGAAGGGATCAGTGCCAATCACTGACCGCTCGCACACATCCTCGACCATTTGGGCCACAACATGAGGGTGAAAGGGAACCGAATAGACTTCGCCAAAACCTTCTACCCCGTTATCGGTGGTCAGTTTGAGAAATACAAAAAACGGCCCGCCAAAATGGGGCGGTGGATTTTCGACGACATAGGTTTTTACATCTGTAATTTTCATAATTGTTATTGTTACCTTGGATACTTGGATTTTTGGATACCGATAAACACGGATTTTGGGTATTATCTGGGCTAATCGGTGTTTATCCGTGTCCATTGTACCGCATGTCCAAAAGTGACACACGCAACCTCCGGATTAACCACCTCCTCATTATACCTGAAGCGGTGGTCTTAAGACAAGATGCACGACTCCTACCGTCGCATCTACAGTCTTTCAGATTTCAGATGGCCTCCTGCGAGGTCTGTTTTTGTCCTCGCAGGTGTTGATCAAAGCATGCCCTCCGCTTCCTTGGCGGTACGAGTGATCGACCTGTTCTCAATCCTGACCGAAAAGCATAAAATTCAACAAATACATTATTTACCCCCTAAAAGGGGATTATTTCAAAGCAATAAAAAGATAAAAAAGGTAAGGATTGGTCATTCTTGTATGGATCAATTT
>JAUCGB010000163.1 GCA_030377895.1 Anaerolineales bacterium HSG24 | reverse complement strand
AAAGCCACAAGGCTAAAAGCTCAAGACCGCTAAAAGCGGCCTAAATAGCTGGCTTCAGCCTGCTTTAGCTTTTAGCATCGGGATTGATTCCGATGCGTCATCAGTCAAGATAACAACACTACCAAAAATATTATATGGGAATCTATAGATGCTTGCGCGCCCAGTTGTTATTCGCACTGCATGCCGTCAACGGTTATGGGCAGTTCAATTTCGCCGAAAGTGGGGAATTCGTTGCCTTGCACCTGATAGAGGTTGACCACAAGGCTGACCAAGGGTAAGTCGGTGGGTTGGCGGATAAGCAGGTCAACCTCGTCTCGGATGATTTCTCCGGTGTGTAGCTGTGAGGTGGGTAGATGACCACGCATCAGGCCGAGATGGTCGTTTTTGTCGAGAACGGCATCCCCGCCGAGTGGTTGCACAGCCACAAAATAATCTTCGTCAAGCAGATTGTGGGCCTGCCAGAAGAGGGTCAGGCGTAAGAAACAGCCAGTGCGTTTATGGAGAATCTGCTGATGGCTGGCTAGAACAGAAACCTGTCCTTCCAGAAATTGTTCAGTTGATAGCGGCAGCCAAGGTTCATACGGGGGTAAATCATGGCTTTTGGTGCGATGAATCAACTCCCATAAATAGGGATGTCCGGTCGGAGCGAGGAATATCTGTCTGCTGGCGATAGCATCGTTGAGCCAAGGAATGAACCCCAACTCAATGGTTTCCAAATCAACCAAAACCCGCCGATTGTCAGCCAAAGCATGTTGGAGGCGTTGTTGGCTCTCCACACTAGGCATACGGCTGAGTCTGGTGGTCGATAGCGGCTCGATGTCGTAGCCCAATACCACATCAGCATAGATAAAGTCCGGTAGAACGCTGTTATCCTGCCCGATGATGGTTAACGGAGTACCGGCCTCGGCAATCGCCACCACCTCCTCGACCAAATCCTCGGCTTGCCAATCACCGCTCAAATCAACCACCTCGTAGTTCCTGACGGCAATCGAGTTGAATATCAGATAGCCACCTCCCATGATAATCAGGCCGACGAGGGCGCGCACGGTTTGACGAATCAGCTTGCGCCGAATGTCTCGGATGCGGATAAAGAAAATCGACCAACGGGTGAAAGTATAGGTTATACGACCAAAGAATATCCCCAAACCGACGCACAAAGTCAGGGTGAGGGGGATGAGCATACTGTCGAGGTCGGCCACTTTGTAGGCCGCACCGAAAAGGGTCAGGGCTACAAGCGGCGGGCCAAATAACCACAAGCGGCGGTAGGCTAATAGCAGGCCGATGAGACCAAACATCACCCCTCCGGCGGTAATTTGGTTAGCCTGTTGTTGAAACAGCGATTTAAACGCGGCCAACCATTCCGCCGAGGTGGCCGGAGACTGAACCAATCCCCACCATTCGCGAGTCATGACCATAAACCAGAAGGTGTTCCAGTCGGAGGCATCGGCGTAGAGCCATGTTTGCCCGACCCGATTTTGGGCCGCCCAAGGTAGGTAGAGATAGGTCAACAGGGGAATGAAGGTCGCGCCAGTCAAAATCAGCAGACGAATGCCAATGCGAGGTAGTCGTGAGGGATGGCTGTCTCTGGGGCAAACATGCCATGAGTGTAGCAGGACTCCGAGAGTGATGGTCGGTGGTAAAATGAGGGCCGTCCGGTGATGGACAATTCCCGCACCTAAGACCAATCCCAATAGCACCAGTAGGCTGTTGCGGCGATACATCACCCACGTCAGGGCGAGCCAGTAGGTCAGGGCAAACATCAGGGCGTTGAGGCTGTAAACCTCGGACATGATGGCCGCTCGCCAAAAAACAAAGCTAATCCCCAAAACCGCGCTGATGACCAAGGCTGTGATGCGGTCATGATTCAGTTTCCAAATTGTAAAATAGAGAAATAGCACGGTCAATAGGCTGGTACAGGTTGACCAAAAGCTGACCCGCCAGACGACGCTGGTTTGATTGAGACCGGGAATCAGGCCGAGCCAGCGGACAAATAGATTGGCGAGGATGGTATATAATGGATAGGCGGGCGAATGTGGAATGCCCCATGTACTGCCGGTGATTTGTAGTACTGCCGAGTCCCAACCTTCGATGAGCCAAGAACTCATGCCGGGGGGCATGGTTTGTTGGTAGAGCCAGCCTAAGCCGATGAAAAGTAGGAATAGTTCCCAAGGCCAAGCCATAAATCGGCGGACGTAAGGCCACAGGCTGAAACGTTCGAGCTGAGTTTGCATTGGTCTATCATAAAGCAGAGTTAGGGCTTTGGCAAGCCGTCCAAAAGACTCGCTAAAGTTGGTAAAAACTGCATTAACGCGGACAATCAGGGGAGTACTAGGAAATCAACATGGAAATTCGAGAAATTAGAACCAGTGATGTAGAGGGATTCTTGAACTTGAGACAATACCTTGATAGAGAGACCCATTTTATGATGCTGGAGCCGGGCGAGTGTAAAACCACCGTCACCGAGCAGAAGCAAGAGATTGAGCAGGTTATCGCCACCCCCAATCATGCGATTTTTGTGGTCGAGGTGGAGGGTGGTTTGGTCGGCTATATCCGCGCTACCGGCGGGGCGTACAATCGCAACCGACACTGTGCAAGCATTGTGGTTGGGGTACTGCAAGTTTTTACGGGCTTGGGATTAGGCAAGCGGCTGTTTGTTCAGGTGGATGAGTGGGCGCAGGAAAATCAGATTCTGCGATTAGAACTAACGGTCATGGTCAGCAACCATGCCGCCTTAGCGGTGTATCATCGGATGGGGTTTGAGATTGAAGGATTCCGTCGGCAGGCATTACTGGTTGAGGGCAAATATGTTGACGAGTATTACATGGCGAAGATATTTTGAGCTATCTTGCTACCCGACAAAATGATTAGGAAAAGCCCTTGCACTAAAAACTCCGTTTCGACAGGAGAGGAAACAAAGTTTCTGGGCAATTCCGTTCCCAAACAGAGTTTGGGAACGAGGCCCGCCGCACTACAGGAGAGGAAACAGAGTTTCTGGGCAATTCCGTCCCCAAACAGAGTTTGGGAACGAGGCTCGCCGCACTATATTGCTACCCAAAATCTAAAATAGGAGATTTTCAATGACAAATATTATTTCAATTCAGAACATTGCCAACCATGTTGGTGAAGAAGTGACAATAAAAGGCTGGTTGTATGCCAAGACCGGCAAAGGTAAAATTCAGTTTTTACGGTTGCGAGACGGAACCGGCATCACTCAAGTGGTGCTGTTTAAGCCGAATTTGCCGCCGGAGGTGTTTCAAGCTGGTAAGCGACTATCGCAAGAGTCGTCCATTATTGTGCGAGGTCTGGTCAAGGAGAATGAGCGTGCGCCCGGTGTACCCAAAGGGTATGAGATTGAGGCGGCTGATTTGGAGGTCGTGCAAATTGCGGAAGAATATCCGATTACGCCCAAGGAACATGGGATAGAGTTTCTGCTCGAAAATCGGCATTTGTGGATTCGTAGTCGTAAGCAGTGGGCTTTGCTCCGTTTGCGGGCCACGATTATGCAGGCTCTGCGGGAGTGGCTCAATGGGCAGGAGTTTGTCGAGATGAGTACACCCATCCTAACTCCGGCTGCGGGCGAGGGAACGAGTACTCTGTTTGAGGTGGAATATTTTGGCGACACAATCTATCTAGCGCAGACGGGGCAACTCTATAATGAAGCGAACATCTACTCCTTTGGTAAGGTCTACTGTTTTGGCCCGACTTTTCGAGCTGAGAAGAGCAAGACCCGTCGCCATTTGACCGAGTTTTGGATGTTAGAGCCAGAAATGGCCTTTTGTGACCTCGACGGCATGATGGAAATTGAGGAGCAGATGGTCAGTTTTATGGTGCAACGCTGTTTAGAGGAGCGGGCCGAAGAGTTAAAGGTGCTGGAGCGGGACACTACCATGCTAGAGAAGGTGTTAGCCCCCTTCCCGCGTATCTCTTATGATGACGCGATGGACAAAATCAAGGAGATTCAGGCTAACCTGACCGACCCAGCGCAGAAGAAGCTACTCGACATTACTTGGGGCGATGATTTTGGTAGCCCCCATGAAACCGAGTTAACCAAACTGTACAACCAGCCGATTTTTGTTTACGGTTTTCCGACTCAGTGTAAGGCATTTTACATGGAGCCGTGGCCCAACCGACCAGAGGTGTGCAAAAGTGTTGACCTGCTCGCTCCCGAAGGGTACGGTGAAATCACTGGCGGCAGTGAACGCATCAGCGACCCCGATCTGCTCCTGCGCCGCATCCATGAGGAGAACCTGCCCGAAGAGGCGTTCAAGTGGTATCTTGATCTGCGTCGATATGGCAGTGTGGCGCACAGTGGTTTTGGCCTTGGTGTCGAGCGCACTGTGGCCTGGGTTGCCGGAGTTCACCATGCTCGCGAGACGAATCCGTTTCCGCGTATGTTGGGGCGGGTGTATCCGTAGGCAATGAAGAATGAAGAATGAGGAATGAGGAATGAGAAAACAGCTACACCGATAGTACCGGATCATGAATGTAAACTTAAGAGAAGCCTTGCGCGCAAGATTAAAAACTGAATAATTGAATGGAATCGACTTCTTTTAAGCATTTTTATCCTATATATGGTGTGTCATCAAAAAATACATCGCCATATATAGGATATTTGATTTGAAAGCTTTCAATTATCCTGGTTAATAGGTAATTATATATTGTGAATCTT
>JAUCGB010000162.1 GCA_030377895.1 Anaerolineales bacterium HSG24 | reverse complement strand
TGCAAAAGGCAAAGTAGGATAAAGGAGAAAGAGATGTCAGAAAAAAATTCAACAAACGACGCTCAGGGTGAAGCGAGTACATGGCGGGTTAAGGTTGGTTTGGCTCAAATGCTTAAGGGTGGAGTGATCATGGATGTGGTTACACCTGAACATGCCAAAATCGCTGAGGATGCCGGAGCCTGTGCGGTTATGGCTTTGGAACGGGTTCCGGCTGATATTCGGGTGGATGGTGGCGTGGCTCGTATGAGCGACCCAGATATGATCGAAGGCATCATCGACGCGGTATCTATTCCGGTTATGGCGAAAGCTAGGATCGGGCATTTTGTGGAAGCTCAAATCTTGCAAGCTATTGGAGTCGATTATGTTGATGAAAGTGAGGTACTAACTCCGGCTGATGAAGCATACCATATCGACAAACATCCATTTAAAATTCCATTTGTGTGTGGTTGTCGTAATTTGGGCGAAGCCTTACGTCGCATCGGTGAAGGCGCGGCCATGATCCGTACCAAGGGGGAGGCTGGTACGGGTGACGTGATCGAAGCCGTGCGCCATGCTCGCTCCGTGTTAGGTGCGATTCGCAATCTGCAACACATGCCGGATGAGGAGTTGATGACCTATGCCAAAGAGTTGGGCGCGCCTTATGAGTTGGTCAAAGAAACCAAACAGTTAGGCCGTTTGCCAGTGGTCAACTTTGCCGCAGGTGGGGTGGCTACTCCGGCTGACGCGGCACTGATGATGCAACTCGGAGTCGATGGTGTGTTTGTGGGCAGTGGTATCTTCAAGAGTGGCAACCCCTCCAAACGAGCCAAAGCGATTGTCGAAGCCGTCACTCATTATCAAAATGCTGAGATTCTGGCTCAAGTTAGCAAAAACTTAGGCGAGGCCATGGTCGGCATTAATGTCAGCAGTTTGTCCCAAGAGGAGATGTTGGGCGAGCGGGGCTGGTAAAGATTTTCACGTGACGCTACAAGCGTCACCTACGATAATTGGAGGTCACGCTTGTAGCGTGACAATAACCTGAAAAAGATTATCTGAAAGACTGTAGTTACGTAGTGCATCGTGCCGGATGAATATCCGGCACGATCAAAGATAAAGATTTTCACTCGGATGGACAGACCCTAAAGGTTTCTAAAACCTTTAGGGTTTTGAAGTCTGAACTAAAGATAAGTTTTTCAACCAAATATATAAGGAACAAAAGAGGATAATTATGAAACGTATTACCATTTTGATTAGTTTGTTAGCTCTGGCCATAATCATGGTCAGTAGTACCGTCAGTGCCGCGCCGGTTTTGCAAACCGAGGGCGAAGATTATACCGTGCAAGCCGATGACTGGCTCAGTACAATTGCCGAGCGTTTTTATGGTGATGTAACCGCGTGGGAACAAATCGTTGAGGCAACCAACGCCAAAGCGGCAGAAGATGGCAGCTACGCCGTTATCGAAGATGCCAACGTTATCGAAGTGGGGCAGAAGTTGTGGGTTCCCGCCGCTGGCCAAGCTATGCCCACGGAAGGCAGCGCAGCTACCGAAGAAACAGCCGAAGAAACAGTCGAATCGACGGCGGACAGTGGCGGTGACGCGAGCATCAACCTGCGTCTGATGGAGACATCTGATCTGCATGTTAATCTTATAAATTATGACTATTTCCGTGATGAGCAAAATGATGGCCTTGGGTTGGCTAAAACGGCCACCTTAATCAAACAGGCTCGCGCCGAGGCCACGAATTCCCTTTTAATTGATAATGGGGATCTGATTCAAGGTAGTCCGATGGGCGACTATATCGCTCGGAGCCAAGGTCTCAACGAAGGGCAGGTGCATCCGGTTTACAAAGCCATGAATCAACTCGGTTATGATGTGGGTAACATTGGTAACCATGAATTTAACTATGGCTTAGAGTTTTTAGGTCAAGCCTTAGCCGGTGCAGAATTTCCTTATGTGTCGGCCAATGTTTACAATGCCGATAGTGGCGAACCTTACTTTACTCCGTACCTGATTCAGGATAAAACTTTGGTTGATAATGCGGGTAACGAGCATACCCTCAAAGTCGGCTTTATTGGCTTTTTACCACCGAAAATTATGCAATGGGATAAAACTAATCTTGAGGGACTAGTGACGGTTGAGGATGTTGTTGTCTCGGCCAAAAAATATATCCCCCAAATGAAAGCCGAAGGGGCTGAGTTAGTGATTGTTGCTGCCCACGCTGAACTAGACATAAGTGAGGGCGAGAATAGTGCCTACTATCTGTCGCAAGTACCAGATATTGATGCCCTTCTGTTGGGGCATGCTCACCAAGTTTTCCCCGGTTCTGACTTTGCCGATGTAGATGGAATCGATGTTGAAACTGGCACGATTAATGGTGTTCCCGCGGTGATGCCCGGTTTTTGGGGGAATAATCTCGGAGTGATTGATTTGACCTTAGAGCAGGCTGATGGGGCATGGCAAGTGACTAGTTCTCAATCTGTCGCCCAGCCGATTTCTGAGCGAGTAGACCGTAAAACCGTCTCTTTGGTTGAGACTGACCAAGCTGTGGTTGATGCGATTCAGGCCGAGCATGAGGCAACCTTAGAGTGGATTCGTCAACCGTTTGGCGAAACCACTGCCCCGATTCATAGCTTCTTTGCTTTGGTGCAAGACGACCCTTCAATCCAAATTGTAACTGATGCCCAAAAATGGTACGTTGAGAAACTGATTCAAGGTACTGAGTACGATGGCATGCCGATTCTGTCTGTGGGTGCGCCGTTCAAAGCAGGGCGAGGTGGGGCTGAGGATTTCACCGAAGTTCCAGCCGGAGTCATCGCTTTCAAAAACGTGGCTGACCTATATATCTATCCTAATACCTTAAAAGTGATGAAACTCACAGGCCCTGAGGTTCGAGAATGGTTAGAGATGTCTGCCGGACAGTTTAATCAGATTGACACGACTGTCACCGATGAACAATCGTTGATTAACGATGAGTTCCCGACCTACAACTTTGATGTGGTTGATGGCGTAACTTACGAGATTGATGTAACACAACCGGCTCGTTATGACACATCGGGCGAACTGGTTGCTCCAGACGCACACCGAGTGATTAACCTCGCCTACGACGGTCAACCCGTTGCTGATGACCAAGTTTTTGTGGTCGCCACCAACAACTATCGAGCCGGTGGCGGTGGAAGCTTCCCCGGTATCAGCAGTGATAAAATCATCATTGATGCCCCGGATGCCAATCGCCAAGTCTTGGCCAACTACATCGCCGAACTGGGTACAGTGAATCCATCTGCGGATAACAACTGGAAATTCGCGACAGTGGATGGGGTTAATGTGGTTTTCCGAACCTCTCCTTCCGAAACTACCGCGACGTTGTCCGAAGAATTCAGCAACGTGATTCCAACTGGAAATGTGAACGAAGAAGGATTTGCCATCTATAGCTTAGATTTGTCGCAGTAAACATTGTCGGACATCGCTTCATCGTTCATTGTTTCATCGTTTCAATCCCCATTTTTGGGAAAAAAATTGCTTTACACTTTTTTTAGTACCTTCGACAAGCTCAGGCTACGTTGGCTGAGCTTGTCGAAACCCAATCTTTCGCCGTACTTAGTACCCGACAGAAAATTTAGTCTGAACTAATTAACACAGAGTTTCACAGAGGAACACAGAGTTTCACAGAGAAAAAGCGAGTTATTCTTTCCTCTGTGAAACTTTGTGTCCCTCTGTGTCCTCTGTGTTACTGTTTTAACTTTCTCGAAACCAGTTTGTCGGGTAGCAAGACCATACTTATCATGTTGACTGATGCCCATAAAGCTATCACTACTCATACTCATAAAAAAATCACCGCGCAAGTGGCGATTCCGGCGGTTTCGGCGCGGAGGATACGCGGGCCAAGCGTAACCAGCGATACTCCATGTTGAGTGGCTTGCTTGGCTTCGACCTGACTAAAGCCCCCTTCTGGGCCGATAAAGACCGAAATTTGATTTGCCTTCGACGTGCCTAACAGTTCTTTCAGGCGGACATCGCGACTTTCCTCCCAGGCCATCAGGGCTAGTGAGGTTGAATCAATTGCTGCTAGTGCCTCTGGGAACTGTTGGGGCGGGGAGAGAAGCGGTAGTTTGGCTCGTTTGCTCTGTTCTGCCGCTTCTTGGATGATGCTTTCCCAGCGGGTCACTTTTTTGGTTAATTTGGTCATGTCTGTCACCACCGAGCGTTCACAAATCAGCGGCACAAAGCGACTCACGCCCAACTCGGTGCCTTTTTGTAAGACCCACTCAAATTTCTGTCCTTTCAGGGTGCCTTGATACAGCGTCACCGTAACCGTCGGTTCACTGTGCAACATAACCACATTTAAGATACGACCATATACCGTGTGCTGGTTGATCTGCGCCAACTCGACCAGCCAAGCCCGACCAGAGCCGTCTAGCACGGTTATTTGTTGCCCTACCTTCATGCGTAACACGACTCTGATTTGCCGAGCTACATCATCAAACAGGGTCACTTCGGGTGGAGCTATCCAATTGGGGGGGATAAAAAAATGGTGACTCATAAGGGTGAATTGTGATGCGTGAGGTGTGAAGACATGCTCACTTGCTACCCGACAAAGTAGTTTAGGGAAAGCTAAAACAGGAACACAGAGTTTCACAGAGATGCACAGAGGGGCACAGAGGAAAAAATAAATCGCTTTTTCTCTGTGAATCTCCGTGTTCCTCTGT
>JAUCGB010000033.1 GCA_030377895.1 Anaerolineales bacterium HSG24 | reverse complement strand
CACTAGTTGCTAAATAAACGCCGTAATACCCCAAGCAATACAGGTGAACGGTCATTGTCACGCTACAAGCGTGACCTACATCGTCAAGAAATTTGTAAAGATGATTTGGTCTATTTTGAACCATGCCCATTTATAATTTATAATTTACCATTCACCATTTACCATTTTTGTTTTGTAAATTTATCCTTTTAGATGGGTAGAAAATCATTTATGGTTTATGTCTCCTTTTATGGGGTAATCCAGCTAAACAGGCATGTCGCATTATCTTTACCGGAGCAGTTTTGCCAGTCCAAAGTTCAAACGCGACCGCGCCTTGGTGAATCAACATGCCTAAACCATCAATTGTTTTGGCTCCTGCCGCTTTCGCCCGTGAGAGAAAAGCCGTCTCTAATGGATTATAAATTAAGTCACAATAGACGGTATTGGCCTGCATAGGAATATTCTCCGGCCAAGGGCAGTCATCAACATGAGGATACATGCCTACAGAGGTGGTGTTAATCACTAAATCGAAGCTGTCTTTTAAGGCTGCAACGGAAGGCTCTGTCAGCGGGCCAAAATAGAGTGAACTATCGGGAAATACATCAATCAAATCGTCAATTAAAAACGCGGCTCGTTCAGCCGTTCGATTTAATATCACGACGGAATCGACCTCGGACCAGGCGAGGGCAAAGACTGCCGCTCTCGCCGCACCGCCTGCACCCAACACGGCCACCCGTAGCCCCTTTGGCTGACAATCGGCCTCAATTAGCGCGCTGAGAAATCCAGTAATATCGGTATTGTGTCCGATAAATTTACCCTCTTTGATATAGACGGTATTTACCGCTCCAACGGTTTGGGCCGATTTACTGACCTCATCCATATAGCGCATGACGGCCTGTTTGTGAGGTATAGTAACATTAACACCGACGATATTCAGGGCTATCAACCCTTTTAAGGCTTTGGATAGGTCTGTAGGCCGAACCGGAAAAGGAACGTAGGCCCAATCTAGGCCGAGTTGATTGAACGCGGCGTTGTGCATATTTGGACTAAGGCTATGGCTGACGGGCCAACCAAGTAAACCAACGAGTGAGGTGCTACCTCTAACAGTTTCCATATTTTTGACCTGATGCGTAAAAATATTTATAGATATGGCTCATTTGTCCACAAGTTTAGGAGATGGGATATCAGTACCCAGTAGAAAAGTTAGTCAAAACTAATTAGCACAGAGTTTCACAGAGGAACAAAGGAGATTCACAGAGAAAAAGCGATTTGTGTTCCTGTTTTAGCTTTTCCTAAACTACTTTGTCGGGTAGCAAGGGTGGGATTAAATAAGTTGCGCGTTTCATTGGGAGTCCCCATTCCTATGTGTATAACGATTGGCGTTGTTTGGCCGCTTGGTGCATTAACTCGTATAGTTTATCTTCATCCATCTCGTCTATTGCCTGCGTAAAAGTAGCTAACTGTTTATCCATTTCAGTCAATGTTTCTAAGACAGCAGTCCGATTGGTAAGCAAAATATCGAGCATCATGCCAACATCAGAGGCAGCAATACGAGACATGTCCCGAAATCCAGAGGCGGCAATGTCCCAAACAGCGGAGTCCTGCTCGGCAATTGATTGGGCCGCTAAGACCAGCGTAGCCGATAGAGTATACGGCATGTGGCTGATTGTGGCAACTAGTTTATCATGACGGTCAGCCGAAATTTGGCGTGGCTTGGCCCCAATCGCTACCGCTAACTGATGGATAATTTGGATGGCCGTGAAGGGGGTTCGATCTAAGGGGGTTAAAATCCAGGGTGCATTTTGATATAACGTCGCATCTGCGGCATTCAAACCGGATATTTCTTTACCACACATGGGATGCGAGCCTATCGGATGGAACTCTGGGGGGAGGGCGTTCATCACCGTGATGATTTCTTGTTTGGTACTGCCCATATCGGTGATAATCGCGCCCGGTTTATAAAAAGGAGCATATTCGCTGAGTTGACGTAGCAGAACCCGTACCGGCGTGGCAAATACCACAATATCGGCTTGGCCAAGGGCCTGCGCGGGGTCGGTCATGGCTTCGTCTACAACATTGAGAGTTTTGGCTTCTCGCGCCGCATCTTCACGTCGAACTAAGCAGACGATCCGACGACATAGGTGTTGTTGTTTTAGGACTAAGGCTAGCGAACCACCCATAAGCCCTAAACCAACAATGGTGATACAGGAATCATTGAGGGAAGAAAATTTCGGTTCGAAGATACACCTCCAAAAAAAGAATTATGGAATGAGTCCTAAATAAGTTGCGCGTTTGGTAATCGTAGGGGCTAGGCAAGGCGGTGTAGCGTTGGTTTGAAATCAGAACTCCAATCCGCCTTGCCTCGCCCTGAATCCACGGAATGACGGGCGAGGCAGGGGCGGAGCGGAGATGGTCGCACATTCCAAGTCTAGACCGCCCTGCCTAGCCCCTACCATAAATCTCCGACGCAAATGCACATGTTAATTAATACCCATTCCTTATGAACATGGCTACAGTGGATGCAAGCCCGGAAAGGTGAGGCCGATGGTTTCCGGCCAACCGAGCATGGCGTTCATTGTTTGCACCGCACTACCGGCGGCTCCTTTCATCAGGTTATCGAGTGCGCCAATCACCACCACTCGGTTGGAGTCGGCTTCGGCCTCAAATCCGACATCACAAAAATTGGTGCCGGGCAGAAGTTTGGGGTCAGGATAGCGGAAGATACCAGTACGCTGTTTAACTAGTCGCACAAATGGCTCAGGTTTATAAACTCCCCGATAGAGTTTCCACAGATCCTTATCGGTCACTTTCTGGTTGAGGATACAGTGGGCGGTTACCAATGCACCCCGAATCATCTCAATAGAGGTGACTGACATGTAAAGCTCGAAGTCATGTCCTAACAATTGCCGAATTTCAGCCTGATGACGGTGTCCGGTGGGCTTAAAGGAGCGTACCGAGCCACTCCGCTCTGGGTGGTGCGAGCCATCATTCGGACGCGCCCCTCCCTCAGATGAACCGACTTTAACATCGGCAATCACCTGCCCGTCCTCTAGCAAACCAGCCTCAACCAAGGGGGCTAAGGCCAGATTGGTGACGGTGGCGTTACAGCCTACTCCACTAGCGTAGTAGGCTCCGGCTAATTCGTCTCGATATTTTTCGGGCAGACCGTATACAAACTTGCCCAACCAATCCGGCGCGGGGTGCGGCTCGCCATACCATTCTTTATAAACTACGGGGTCACGCAACCGAAAATCAGCCGAGGTGTCGATAATCCGGGTCGCTAAAGCTGTAAACCGTTCGATATGCTTGGCCGCGTAGCCATGCGGTTGACCCAAAAACAACATATCACATGGTTCTAAACGGTCAGGATGACTAAATTTGAGGCTCGTCACCTCTCGTAGGTTTGGATGGGCGTTGTGGACAAATTTGCCAGTTTGACTAACACTGGTAATTTGACCAATTTTAACATGGGGATGGAACAATAGTAGCCGCAGTAACTCTCCGCCCACATAACCGCTCCCTCCGACAATACTGACTTTGATCGTTTCACTCATATTATGCCTCCTTTCGGCCTACTTTTAAGAGATAGTCCACCACTCGGTTAGGAATATCAACCCCTGTGGTATCGATGCTATTCCGAAATTCCATAGTGTAGTTCACTTCGTTAATCAGCAATTCCCCATCCTCAGTTTCGAGCAGGTCAACAGCCAAGACACCGCCCCCAACAGCCTGCGCGGCTCGGTAGGATAGGTCATGCACCTCTGGGGTAACAGGGCAATTTTCGGAGCGTCCGCCGCGAGCAGTATTGGTAATCCAATGGTCGCTATAACGATAGATGGCGGCTACGGTTTCATCGCCAATGACAAAACTGCGGATGTCACGGGCTGGTTTGTTGATATATTCTTGAATATAAAAAATTGAGTGATGATAACTGCCCAACACCTGTTTATGTTCTAATATCGCCTCGGCCGTCTCACGGTCGTTCACTTTTGAGAGTAAACGACCCCATGATCCAACCGCCGGTTTTAGCACCACCGGATAACCTAGCTCCTCAATCGCTTTTAAGGCCGATTCTGGAGTAAAGGCGACTTTACAGCCCGGCACTGGAATTTTGTCCCGAATGAGGGCCGAGGTGGTTTCGAGTTTGTTTCCACAAACTAGGGCTACCTCATATTTGTTGACAGTGGGGATGCCCCAATCATTTAGAATTCGCAGAGCATACAGCGCACGCGAATGGTTGACACATCGCTCGATTACAACGTCGTATTTGTGCCAACCGTTTTGTTTCAAATCAAAGATGATCTTGCGGTCATCAATAATATCAAAATCAATATTGCGGTTTTTGAAGGCCTGTATCAGCAGTTTTTCTTCAACCCGCATTCTGGATAGTAAAATAGCAATTTTCATACGATACCATTCGATACTTACGGTTTACGATTTACGATTATCGTAAATCGTAAACCATTATCTTATTCTCCCCAATCTTCTTCTTCTTCCGGTGCTAATTCTAGCTTGACCGGAGTTAAGGATGTGACTTCTAACTCCACGCCACAGTCCTCACATTCTACAATTTCACCATCCATAACATCATCTGGGAGGGCGACTTTTGCGCCACATTCTGGACATTCACCAACCATAATAATAAATTACTCCTATGAAACTGACTTAGATTTTTAGATTATCAACGTAAGCCGAGACATGTATAGATGTTCAGATAAACATTTTCAGCCGTTACCTTCCCGCAAGTTTAGAACTTGCGGGAAGGTTGGTCTTGAATTGAAAACCATTATCTGAAAGACTGTAGCACATGCTTCAGCCTGTGCCGCACACAGTCTAAAGACTGTGCTACGATATTATCTGTCCACGTTAAGTTGATAGCCGATTTTTAGATTGTCTACTGGAAACGTAGGCTGGAAGCCTGTGCTTCCAGTACTAGACATTGTTCAGCCGAAAATAATACCACAAATCTATAGGGTTGTAAACATGGTCATAAATGATTTTTTGTCCCCAAAGGAATCGGAATTGCGCGTTTGGCAATCGTAGGGGCTAGGCAGGGCGGTGTAGCGTTGGTTTGAAATCAGAACTCCAATCCGCCTTGCCTCGCCCTGAATCCACGGAATGACGGGCGAGGCAGGGGCGGAGCGGAGATGGTCGCACATTCCAAGTCTAGACCGCCCTGCCTAGCCCCTACCATAATCTCCGACGCAAATGCACATGTGAATTAATGCCCATTCCTAAGTGCGTCAGGCCGGGTGGAATGAAATTATAAATGGTAAATGGTGAATTATAAATGGTAAATTGCGTTTTGTGGCTAAGAATTGGCATTGAAAACACGGTAGAGTTAGTTATATTCATCCATAATGCTACTTGCGCTCATTCCTCATTCCCCATTTCCCATTCCCCATTCCTCATTTATGAGAATCAGTGAGTTGGGGTGATTTTTTCAATCATTTGGGCGTATTCATCGGCCAAATGTTCTACTTCTTTGCGGCTCGTTGCTTCGACGGTGACTCGGAAAGTGGGTAGAATGGGGTCGGGTATAATCAAGACCCATGTATTAACTCCAAGTTCAATTTTTAGACCGTTTAGAATACGGTTTTCGTAGTTTTGGAATCGTTCGTTAATCAAACGCATGACGGTTGCTTTGGCTTCCCAAGCGCATGACACTTCTCGGCGGCTGATATGATAGTGCGGCAAGCTCGTGACTACTTCACTCAGTTTCACTTTTTGAGTGGCCAAAAACTCTAACAACTTAGCCAAGGCCATCAGACCGTCGTATGCATGTTGAAAATTAGGAAAAATAAAGTTACCACGCCCATTACCGGCCACAATGACATTATTAGAACGAGCGGCCTTAATCAGCGCGCCCGGATTGAGTTCGGTCCGAATGACGCGCCCGTTATGGCGTTTGGCTATTCTCTCAAACAGGTTCGGTAGGTCAACAGGTATGGCCACCGTACTGCCGGGCATGTCTCGCAAAGCCAGTTCCATTATGGCGGCGCAAGCAGTTACTCCTTCTAACATATAGCCTCGATCATCCGTAAGAAATATCTTCTCTCCACCGGGCCCAACCAATACGCCGATTTGCGTTTCTAAGGTAGTAGCAATCAGTTGCAGTTGACGAAGTGAGGTTTGAAACTCCGTTTTTTTGAGAATGGTCTTAGAGTCATCAATATTGGCATTAAGGGCAATTACATTACAATTTAGCGCGTAGAGAATGGCTGGCAAAACTTTGGCCGCGGGCGCGTTTGCAAAATCAACAATAATTTTAAAGGCTCGTTCATGAATCACTTTGGTGTTTAGGT
This sequence comes from Anaerolineales bacterium HSG24, assembly GCA_030377895.1. Lineage (GTDB taxonomy): Bacteria > Chloroflexota > Anaerolineae > 4572-78 > J111 > JAUCGB01. Next base: position 32,285 of record JAUCGB010000033.1, on the reverse strand, counting down.
GGGTTAAAAAATCGGTCTTATACCGTTCTATCACTTGTTGAGCATATTCAATCGTGCCAGTATCATCCAAATAAACCCGCCTGAAATCTTCTCTAAAAAAGACCCTTTCAACGTTTCTACGTCGTTTTTCACCTAAATCTTGACCTTTACTATCCATAAAATGAATATCAATCACCCGTTGGTCTACGGGTGATAATTGCACATGAACCCCACCGACGGCTCCACAAATTCCGGTATAGTAGCGGGCAACCGGAATTGGTTGTGATTGTAAGTCCCACACATTAATGCCCGCCGATGGCAAACCGGAGACAATAGCTCGTTTGATCATCCGCGAACTGCGGTGTGTATCTCGGTTGAGGGTCACGATAGCCCCCTTTGGAAGCGTCCCTCCGAAAGCCGCCCCAAGTTTGGCGCTGAATTCGGGAGTCAAGTCGATATTGACCATGCCTCTAACCCCACCGTGAGTAAATAGGTCTCGTCGCCCTTGCGCCCCCCATATAATGCTACTATTAACGGTGGCGCGCGGCTCAATATCTTTGTTGGGCCAAATCTTTACATTGGGGTTAATGGTTGCCCCTGTGCCAACAATCGTGCCATCGCCAATCACCGCCCCTTCAAAAATCTTGGCTCTGGGTTTGATACTGACTTGTCTGAGCAGTATGGCTCCACTAATTTGCGCTCTTTCGCCCACATAACAGTTTCGCCAACAAATGGAGCGTTCAATGATGGCATCATAATCAATCACGCTGTAATCTCTAATCACCACCGGGCCGCGAATGACCACGCCGGAGCGCACTTGGACGGAGGTCCCTAAATAGATTGGCCCTTCCAAATGAGCATCGGGCGCGATATCAACATCGTGTTCAACCCAAATATTATCCTTAAGCCGATGTCCGTAATTTCCTCCCGTAATATGTCCATGCAATGCGTCACTGGTAGCTCGCATATATTCAGAAATATTGCCAATATCACACCAGTATCCCTCACAGACGTATCCATATAAATCGTATCCTTTTTCTTGCAGTAAGGGGAATAAATCGTTCGCAAAATCGAAGGGGATATTGGTATCGAAATAGTCAAGTACGTTAGGCTCAAGGACATAAATACCTGTATTAACATAATCTGACATCACTGAGCCGCGACTCGGCTTTTCTTGAAACCGGACAATATGCCCTTTATCATCCAATATCGTCACTCCATAATCAATCGGGTTATCCACACGATAGAGGGCCAAGGTGGTGATGGCCTTGTTTTTTTTATGATACTCAAGCACCTTGGTCAAATTGAAATTTGTTAACGCATCGCCACTAATGACGATAAAGGTGTCATCAAGGTAATCTTGGGCATTTTTGACACTGCCAGCCGTTCCTAAGGGTATGTCTTCAATCGAATAATGTATTTTTAATCCTAAATTGGAGCCATCACCAAAAAATTTCTGAATAAAATCAGCCAAATATTGGACTGTAATGATGACTTCTGTAGCCCCATGCTGTTTGAGTAAATCCAGAATATGGCTTATGACCGGTTTGTTGATAATCGGCACCATGGGCTTAGGTCTATGGATAGTTAATGGACGTAATCTTGAACCGGCTCCGCCGGCCATAACAACTGCTTTCATAATAATCGTCTCGTCGGTAGTCCTGTAGAAATAGTGGTAAAACCGAGTTTATGCCTCGGCTATCACTATTACTACCATAAATGTCAACTTAACGTTTGTAGTAGGCGATTCATCGCCTTTAAACGGGCTATCAACGTAAGCCGAGGCATGTAGCACATGCTTCTGCCTGTGCGGCACAGTCTAAAGACTGTGCTACGATATTATCTGTCGCACGTTAAGTTGATAGCCCTTTAAACGGCACTAAAGTGCCTACTACGAACTTTTAAGTTGACGGTCATGATCAAAAAACGGTAGTCCTGCACAAGTAGTGATGGCAGAATCCGGAGTGCAAGGCTTGCCTGCAAAGCAAGCTTTGCACTCCTTATCACTACTACTACGAACTTTTAAGTTGACCCTCTCTCCTCTACCCTCCATCCTCTACCTTCCACTACATGGGTAAATGTATTGGCGGGTTTGGGACGGTAATAAAGAAACCCTTGTATCTCATCGCACAGATGCTCTTTTAAGAAAGCCAACTGTTTATTCGTTTCCACGCCCTCAGCTACAACCTTTAGCTTAAGAGTATGAGCCAAGGCAATAATAGCGAGGATAACAGCCTCATCACTCTCGCTGATGGTTATTTTATTTATAAATGAGGCATCTATTTTTAACCTGTTAATAGGGAGATGGGTTAAACGCCCCAAGGAAGAGTAACCCGTTCCAAAATCATCAATCGAAATCGACAAACCAACATCTCTCAACTCATTCAAAATTCTTAAATTTTGGTCTATATCCTTCATCACAATACTCTCCGTAATTTCCAGTTCAAGTAGATCTGCGTTTAGGCCAGTTTCTTGTAGCGTCTTTTTAATTATATCTACTAAACCTGGTTCCTGAACCTGACGAAGTGACATATTAACAGCTAAACGCAATGATTTGTATCCGCGCTCCTGCCAAAATTTAACCTGTTTACAGGCCGTATCCAACACCCACTCGCCAACCGTAATAATAAGCCCCATTTCCTCAAGCAAAGGGATAAAATCGACCGGCTGAATAAGTCCCCTTTGCGGATGTAACCATCGTAACAAAGCCTCAACGCCCACAATTTTATGCCTTAATAACGATATAATCGGTTGATAATAAATCTGAAACTCTTGATTTTTAATCGCCTGCCTTAAATCCTCCTCTAAGGTCAGCCGAATTAGGGTTTGGGTATGCATGCTAGGGGCAAAGAGTTTATATCCGGCTCGCCCATGGAGCTTGGCCTGATACATGGCTGTATCCGCATCTCGCAAAAAATCTTCAGGCTCACTTGTGGATGAATTTTCACTTAATCTAATACCAATACTGGTAGTCATAACAATCTCATGCCCTTTTAAGTGGATGGGGAGGGCAATTTGCTTTTGAATGTGCCTAGCGATACAGGTTGCGTCATTTCGAGTTTTTATATCATTCAAGAGAATAACGAACTCATCCCCCCCAAAGCGAGCCACGACATTGGTAGAGGCAACAGAATTTTTAAGCCGCTGGGCAAAAATTACCAAAACTTTATCTCCGGCTAAATGCCCTAAACTGTCATTGATAACTTTAAACCGGTCAATATCGAGAAATAGAACCGCAAATTGCCATTTAGGGTTTTGCTTGGCTAGTCTTATTGCGTTTTGCAACTCTTTTTTACACATTGTCCTATTTGGTAACTTTGTTAGCCGGTCATGGGTGGCTTGGTGATACAGTTTTTTCTCAGCTTCTTTTTGAGAGGTGATGTCTGTTTGAGAACCAGCTAGGCGATAGGCTCCCTTTATTGCATCTCGAATAACTGCCCCTCGACAAAGCATCCAACGATAGGTTCCATCATGGTGTAACATCTGATATTCATGCTGAAAAGGGGGTTCGATATTATCGATATGAGCGTTAAGGGTAACCTTGAATGGTTCAAGGTCATTGGGATGAATCAGCCTGAACCAACTATCAGGCTGATTGCCAATCTCCTGTTCTTGGTAGCCTAGCATACTTTTCCAGCGTGAGGAGAAATAAATGGTGTTTGTTTTTAAGTCCCAATCCCACAAGCCATCATTAACCCCCCGAGAGGTGAGGGCATAACGCTCTTCGCTTTCCCTCAGCTTTGTTTCGGCTAATTTTCGCTCCGTAATATCTATCATCGCAATACGCCAGCTTCGAGGAGTCTTCGCACCCTTTTTTGTTATGGCAATGCTTTCTAGTTGAGCTATAAATTGATTACCAGTTTTGGTTATAATGGTAAGTTCACAACTTTGTTGAATCTTGGTCTCAAAAACCAACTGACGATATGCGTAAAATTTATCCTGATCATCTTTGATAATAAAAGTGGATAATAACCGTTTTATTAGCTGATATCTTGGCTGCTCTAACTTGTTAGCGCCGGTCAGATTCGCTTCCAGAATTAGTCCAGTGTAATCTAGGGTAAAATAGCCAATTGGCGCGAAATCATATAAATCGGCGTATTTATCGCGATTTTTTTCAAGTTGTTGTTGGGTTTGGCGGAGAGTTTCATTTTGTATTTCTAGCTCAATTTGATGTACATGGAGTTCATGAATGATGCTTCGAACATTTTCTATCGCTGGATGAGAAAATTTTACACCTCTCTCATCTAAAGTAGTTTCTGCTAACTGACGTAGTTCAGTTTCATTCATCATGTTTCCCCCTCTGAAAATAACCGTTCAGCCTCCTCGTAGCCATAATACCCAAATGTGGGATGACTCTAGGAATGGGCATTAATTAACATGTGCATTTGCGTCGGAGATTATTGTAGGGGCTATAGATGTTCAGATAAACATTTTCAGCCGTTACCTTCCCGCAAGTTCTAAACTTGCGGGAAGGTTGGTCTTGAATTGAAAACCATTATCTGAAAGACTGTAGGCAGGGCGGTCTAGACTTGGAATATGCAACCATCTCCGTTCCGCCCCTGCCTCGCCCGTCATGCCGTGGATTCAGGGCGAGGCAAGGCGGATTGAAGTTCTGATTTCAAGCCAACGCTACACCGCCTTGCCTCGCCCCTACGATTGCCAAACGCGTAACTTATTTAATTCCGATTCCTAGACTGTGCGGCACAGGCTGAAGCATGTGCTACATGTCTCGGTTTACGTTGATAGCCTAAGTTTTCCTATCCCCTCAACGCCACCAACTGCTCCTTCAATGCCTCATTTTCCTGTTGTAACATACTCTCTTTTTGCTTAATTGCCGTAATATCGGTTGCTATCATGGTTATTGCTACAACCTCATGGCCCTGTTTTATTGGGGCAATTTGAGAGTTGTACCAGATTTGATTATCCTCGGTTCCTAGCCCCTTGAGGTTAAAGATGTTGGTCTTTCCGGTCTCAAAAACTTGTTCAAAACAGTTCCTTGCTGCATCATGGAACTCTGGTGAAATATAGTCATAGACACTGGAGCCAATAACCTCGTCCATTGATAACAGTGGTAGGGTGTGATTAATATAAAGCAAGGTTCCCTGACGGTCTATCGTACCAATAAAGACGTTATCATTCTTCACAATACCCAGCAAATTTTCTTCTGAGATGCGAAGGGACTTTTCGGCCAGTTTCTGTTTTGTAATATCTATAAAGGTAATCACCACCCCATCAACCTTATTTTCAACGGTATGGTAAGGTATAATACGCAAAACGTACCAACGACCATCGTTACTTTGGACATTTAATTCCTTAAGAACAAGTGTATTAAGAACCTTTGCCGCATCATCAACCAATTTAGTATAACTTAAATTGGTGACAATATGAGCGAGGGGACGATTAATATCAGTTTGAATTAAATTGATTATCTTTGTGGTGACGGGGGTAAATCGTTTAATACGTAACTGCTTATCTAAAAATATCGTAGCAATATCGGTACTAACCAACAGGTTGTTGAGGTCATTATTTAACACTGAGAGGCGATCAATCTTATTCTGATGCTCTACATTAACGGTAACTAACTCCTCGTTAACCGATTGTAGCTCTTCCTTAGAGGTTTCCAACTCCTCATTGGTACTTTGCAACTCTTCGTTAGACGATTGTAACTCCTCATTAGTTGATTTAAGCTCTTCGTTAGAGGTTTCTAACTCCTCAATGGTGGTTTGTAAATACTCTTTGGTAGAACTCAACTCTTGCTCGAGGGTGGTAACAAGCAAGGCTTCTTGGGATAAATCAGCGATTGTTTCGACTTCTTCACGGAAAGTAGACACAGCATCAAAGATGACCATCAACAACCCTTTTTCTGCAACAACCTCCCAAATAGGCCGAACTGTTAAATTAACCAGTTGAAGGGTTCCATCAATGCTTACGGCAAGCCCTTTATGGGTAATCACCTCTTTTTGATTGATTGATTTACGAATAGCGGTGGTCAATTCAAGTTTTAAGCTGTGATGAGCCATCGCAAAAATGTTGAGGGTGGCTTCGCCGGAGGCCAGCTTTAAGTATTTACCAACTCGACCATGAGAAAAAAGAATATTTCCATCCCTATTAATGATTGTGGCCGAGGGGGTATAATCTTGTAACAAAATATCCTTAATCAGAGACTGATAGCTAATGTATTTAGCTTTTTTGGTTTTATGTACAGGGGTTTTGATAGTAACAGGGATTGAAAAATCGAACCCTGTTATATCAGCACTAATCCAAGCCTTGTGTTGGAACAGTTTCCATTTTCTATCAAGGGTCCTAAACAGATCGTTATATTCACCCAAGGTTTCAGAACTACCTAAAAGGAGAAAACCTCCTGGATTTAAGGCGTAGTGAAAAATGGGAATTATTTTCTTCTGTAGGGCCGTATTCAAATAAATAAGCAGGTTTCGACAACTGATTAAATCCAATCGCGAAAAGGGCGGGTCTTTGATGATACTTTGCGGGGCAAAAATAATCATGTCTCTGATGGGCTTAATGATACAATAATTGCCGTTATTTTTGGTAAAATACAGGTCTAGATATTCTGGGGGCATATCAGCCGCAATGCCATCAGGATAACTTCCCATACGAGCTTTTTCAATAGTTTCAGTATCAATATCAGTGGCAAATATTTGCACCTTAAACCGCTTATAATTTAACTGATTCATATATTCATATATCAAAATGGCAATAGAATAGGCTTCTTCGCCAGTGGAACATCCGGCCACCCAAATTCGTAAGGGCCGTTCTGAATCTCTATCTCTATCTCTATCTTTATCTTTAAATAAGGTCGGTATCACCGTTGTTTTAAGTAGTTCAAAAGCCTCAGCATCTCTAAAAAAGCTGGTGACTCCGATTAATAACTCTTTAAACAGGATTCCTACCTCCACAGAATGTCTTTCAAGATATTGGATATAATCAGACATTTTACCAATTTGGTTAATGGCCATGCGTCGCTCAATACGACGACGAATCGTATTTTGTTTATAATGTGAAAAGTCATGTCCGGTTTGATTTTGTAATAAAGCAAAGGCTCGTTCTAAATAATCAGACTTTTCAGGGGCAACCACTTCAACCTTTGCCTCAGTTTGCACAAACGCCAAACTAAAATAGTCAACCAACTTTTTCGACATTTGCTCCGCAGGCAAAACAAAATCTACTAAGCCAGTAATAATGGCACTTTTTGGCATGCCCTCATACTTAGCCGTTTCCAGTTCTTGAGCCATTACCAAACCACCCTCCCCTTTAATGGCCCTTATCCCTAATGTGCCATCGTTACCCGTTCCAGACAGGACAATGGCAATGGCTTTTTCTTTTTGGTCTAGGGCTAAAGAACGGAAAAATGTATCAATGGGCAACCTTATACCATGAGACTTTTCAGATTTTGTTATCTGTAATACACCATCAACAATCAATAAATCTCTATTGGGGGGAATAATATAAACACAGTTGGGTTCAACCTTTACCTTATCATTCTGTAATTGAATGACGTTCATAGCGGTATGCTTTTGGAGCAAGCCACCTAAGATAGAGTTGTGAGTGGGGTCTAAATGCTGAACCAACACAAAAGCCATGCCCGTTTTTGGAGAAGTATGGCGAAAGAACTGCTTATACGCTTCTAGTCCTCCGGCAGAAGCCCCCAGAGCCACAATCGACATGGCTTTTTCGGTTGGCGGTAGATTTTCAGGTGATTCGGCTGGTGTAGCGGAACTAGTTTCTTCAATAATTTCATTTTTTTGAACATCGGACAGTTTGTTATTTTGCTCGTTTGTTTCCATTGTTGTTGCTCCTTTTTGGTAACAATTTATTCAAAAATTAGTAGTCTTGCACATGTACAGCCCTTCAGAAAAAATTTTTACGTGACGCTACAAGCGTCACCTACGATAATTGGAGATAATTGGAGGTCACGCTTGTAGCGTGACAAAAACCTGAAAAAGATTATCTGAAAGGCTGTAGTAGGCGATTCATGGCCTTCAAAGGCACTGAACGAACTCTTTAACGTTTGTAGTAGGCGATTTATCGCCCCTCAAATCACCAACTCTTGTAGGTGATTTTTTGTCGTTATCATACCATAAAAAACAAAAATAGCGATTCTGTGTTTTCTATGCTAAAATAACCTAAATTTTGAGCCTGTCATTATGCAAAGTAATTGGTTAGATCATAATCGTCATATTATTTTCATTCTTCTGCTGATGTTAGTCGTTGCCGGAATGAGTCTGTTTTATTTGCAACAGCCAAGTCAGGAGGTGATAGATATTCGCGCCCCCGAGGCGACTGCAACGGTCACTGATACGCCTACCCCTGAGCCAACGGCGACTTCAACTCCGGCTCCGGTACGGGTTTATATTACGGGGGCGGTTGAAAATCCAGATGTCTATTTTCTACCGCAGGGGAGTATTATCAAGGATATTATTGCGTTGGCCGGTGGTTTAACTGCCGATGCGGTTGATATATCTCAGTTTAATCAGGCACTTGAACTACAAGACCAGCAACACATCCATATCCCGCGGCGTGATGAAGAAAACGAGCCGCCGGTGATTCAAGATGGTATTAAAAAGGTTGAAGAAGCTAACGCGGATGAGCCGGAGCAATCTACATCACCCGAATTGGTCGATTTGAATACCGCTTCACTTGAGACCTTAGACACCTTACCGAGCGTCGGGCCGGCCATCGCCCAACGTATTATTAACTACCGAGAAACCCAAGGTGGTTTCAAAACAATTGAACAAATTACCGAGGTGAGTGGTATTGGCGAGGTAACATTTGTTAAGATTAAACATTTGATTACGGTCGAATAAGAAGACATGAGTAATCGTGAAGGACATGGGGCAACAGGGCTGTTCAGTTCTCCGTTTTGTCACGCTACAAGCGTGACCTCCATACTCCATCCATCCATATCCGACCAAATTACTGTAGGTGACGCTTGTAGCGTCACGATTATGCCTGAACAATCCTGCATGAGGCAATTCCAACGTGCGTCATAAGAATTATAAATGGTAAATGGTAAATTATAAATGGTAAATTACGTTTTGCTGTCAAGAATTGGCATTGAAAACACGGCAGAGTTAGTTATATTCATCCATAATGCTATTTATGCTCATTTACCATTTATAATTTACCGTTCACCATTTACCATTTTGTTTTTTCTATGTCTATTTATTCTCAGTGGTTGTAGCCCGCCTCCTTCACCGACCCCATGGCCCACCCGAACTTCGATTTCAACATCGACATCAGCATCAGCATCAGCATCAATATCAACAAAAACAATCGTAAAAACCGTCGCAACTCGGCAACCCACATCAGCGGCGACGGTAACTCCCGCACTACAGGCAACGGCAATATTACCAAGTGCTACTCTAACCGTATGGGACGCGCTCCCTCCCCCACAAGCCAAGCAACTGGGTCAGGAGATTCAGCAGTTTCAAGCGCAGTACCCAACTTATCACATCGTCTTAACCCATTATGATAATCCCGATGCTCTGCTTACAAATATCCTCTCTGGCGAGGCCGAGTTTGACCTTATATTGGCCTCACCTATTCTCTTAGGCGATTTGTTAGAAGCCGAGCAACTCGCGCCCATGTCTGATTTCTTCTCGACGGCGTTTTTAGACAATTTCGCTGGGGTTACGTTGCAGGGAGCAAGCAAAGATAAGACCTTGTGGGGGCTTCCTGACACGACTGGATTCCATCTTCTGCTTTTCTATAACCGAGCTTTGCTTGACCAACCACCAACGACCATGTCGGAGGTGTTAGCCACATCTGCCGAAATCGCTTCGACCTCAAACGGGGATAAATGGGGGCTTGGGTTTAACAGCTACGATCCGTTGTGGTTGATTCCGTGGCTGGCTACCTACAACGGCTGGCTGGTTGATGAAACAGGACAGCCCACCCTAAACAGTTTAGCTATGGTGGCCGCTTTAACCGATTATAACCAATGGCATCAATCAGTCGGAGTTCTGCCTGCCACTAGTTATGACTCTATGCGAATCGAGTTTGTTAATGGCAACTTGGCTCTGATGATTGACGGTGAGTGGGCGGTTTCAGAACTTGGTCGGGCCAAAAACCTAGACTGGGGGGTGACGACTCTGCCCCACACTGGCGATACCGGAATACAACCGGCCGCGCCGCTTGTGTTGTCTCGCTACTGGACGGTTAACCGCACGATGAGTGGGAATAAGTCTCAAGCGGTGGTCTCTTTTTTAGAGCATGTCACCCGTCCAGAACGGCAACTGGTGTGGCTAGAATCCTTTCAGGCCCTGCCAACCCATCGCACCGCCCTAGATAGCTCGACGGTTTTGAGTAATCCGATTTGGCGGATCAGTCGTCAACAGATGCTACGGGGACATGGTATTATGGCTGGGGTCAACCCTAATCAATTGTTAGGAGCCATGCGAACTCCGCTTATCCAGATGTTAGAAGGAACATTAACCCCAGAGGAAGCCGCCATGATGATGCAAGAACGGATGGAGTAAGGAATGTGTATTAAATAAGTTGCGCGTTTGGCAATCGTAGGGGCTAGGCAAGGCGGTGTAGCGTTCAGCCCTCTCGTTCCCAATCTCCAGATTGGGAACGTATTTGCCATAGAAACTCTGTTTCTGGCATGTTGCAAGTCACAAACAGAGCAATTGTGTTCCCAAACGGAGTTTGGGAACAAGGGGGCTGAATTGAATGATTACTGTTTGAGGAGTTCGCCTTCGACAAGCTCAGGCTACGTCTCGCCGCCTGAGCTTGTCGAAGGCGATTGTCAAACGCGCAACCTATTTAATCCCGATTCCTACAGTCTTTCAGATAATGGTTTTCAATTCAAGACCAACCTTCCCGCAAGTTTAGAACTTGCGGGAAGGTAACGGCTGAAAATGTTTATCTGAACATCTATAACGTGATACGCCTCACGTCACCCCCAAGGCTCCGCGGTCTACTTCCCATGGATAGATGATCCAATCGGTGGTTTCGACTGCGTAAAAATTGGGCGATTTATATTCAAAGTGAGACCGGTGTGACTTATAATGAAGTACGACGGAGATGGGCGTGCCACCCGCCTGCTCCACTCGCTCACTGACACTAACTACCTGCTTGCCTCGATCCCATATATCATCGACAATTAAAATCTGCTTGCCACGCAAAAAGCTATCGGCTGGAAACTGCATAAAGACAGGCCAAGCCAACTTATGCGTTTTATCCTCATAAAAATCAACCGAAGCGACCAATACTTGACTAATCGCCAAACGCCGCGCGATAATCCCACCCGGAATAATCCCGCCTCTAGTGATTATTAGCACCACATCATAATCGTAGCTCTGTAATCGAGGGATTAATCCATCAATCAATGTATCAACTTCTTGCCAAGATAGATATAGTTTGTTTGTATCCTGCATATTTAATCCCGAATCCCTTAATTCCGATTCCTTAATGAATAGAAGCGTACTTTAACTCAAAAACTTGGCAATGGCAACTTGCCCTCAAGCCTTACCATTTAGGAATGTGTATTAATTAACCATAAGCGTCAACTTAACGTTTGTAGTAGGCGATTTATCGCCCTCTGAGGCACTAAAGTGCCTACTACGAACTTTTTAAGTTGACATGTGCATTTGCGTCGGAGATTATGGTAGGGGCTACCCATAGGGGGGCGGTCTAGACTTGGAATGTGCGACCATCTCCGCCCCTGCCTCGCCCGTCATTCCGTGGATTCAGGGCGAGGCAAGGCGGATTGGAGTTCTGATTTCAAACCAACGCTACACCGCCTTGCCTAGCCCCTACGATTGCCAAACGCGCAACTTATTTAATACACATTCCTTAACGTGAGACAGATAATATCGTAGCACAGTCTTTAGACTGTGTGCGGCACAGGCTGAAGCATGTGCTACATGTCTCGATGGAATCAAAAGTTTATCGTTCCCAAACCAAATGAAATTATAAATGGTAAATGAGTGTAAGCGGCATTATGAATGAATGTGACCAACTCATCAGGATATCAATGTGAGATATATTCTTATCAGCTTGACCTTAGCCTTTGTCATCTTAATAACCTCTAGCCACTCGCAATCGGTTGTTGTCGCTCAGGAGCCTGAGTTTGATTTGGAATCGGCTGTCAATCAGATATTTAACCGACTTACTCCGAAAGAACGGGTTGGACAGCTACTTATGGTTTCTTTTCGGAGTGATGATGTTACGACCAACAGTGAGATTGCCCAGCTGATTCAGGAGTATCGAATCGGTGGGGTCTACCTCTCGGCGCGTAACGAAAACTTTGCCAATGACAGTACCACGCCGAATCAAATTTTGAGCCTGACCAACAACCTACAAGCATTAACCCAAATTAACTCTCCCTTCTACATCACCACCGAAAGTTTGCTAACCCCAACTGCCACCTCAATATTGACCTTGACTCAATCTTTGATTATACCAACCGATTATGACCGGATTCCGCTATTTATTGCCCTTGAACATGAGGGAGACGGCTACCCCTTCACTCAGCTTCGGGACGGTGTGACCGCGATCCCCAATCAAATGGCAATTGGCGCAACATGGCGTACAGATATCGCGTATGATGTGGGAAAGGCCGTCGGTCATGAATTATCATTGCTCGGCGTGAACATGTTGTTAGGGCCATCGCTTGACGTGTTGGATAATCCTCATCCCGAATTGAGTAGCTCGCTAGGCACTCGTACCTTTGGTGGACACCCGTATTGGGTTGCTCGGCTCGGCGAGGCTTATATCGAAGGTCTACATACGGGCAGTAATAACCGAGTATTAGCCATTGCCAAACATTTTCCCGGTTTTGGTAGTAGCGACCGAGAACTGAACGAAGGTCTACCGACCATCTTAAAATCGCTGGATGATTTGCGCCAAACCGAGCTATATCCATTTTTCGCGGTAACAAACCTAGAACTAGTCAAAGAAAACGAATTTCATGCTTTGGCTGATGGTCTGATGACCGCCCACATTCGTTATCAAGGTTTACCGGGCAATGTCCCCATCAGCCTTGATGCTCGTAACCTACCGACATTACTGGCCTCTAAAGAAATAGCCCCTTGGAATGATGCCCGCGGTTTGATTGTGAGCGCGCCCTTAGACAGTCCTGCCGCTCTTGAAGGAACAACTAGCGACCGAGAAAAATTTCTGGCTCGTCGCCTTGTGCAAGATGCCTTACTTGCGGGCAATGATATCCTGTTTTTAGGGAATTTCTCTTTTGAGGACACGCCTGAAGATGGGCTTGATAATATCAAAGATGCCATCACTTTTTTGCAAGACCGATATAATCAAGAGAGTAGCATTACAAACGCGATAGATAATGCGGTAAAGCGGGTTATCAGAGCCAAGATAAAACTGTATGGGCCTAACCTGTTTAATACATCCCTTGAACAACCAGGGGGTAATCTCGACGAGTTAGCGAACAACGATATCGACCTGGATGCTATTGCTCAGGCGGGTGTCACCATCATCACCCCTCGTTCGCAAATGGGTAACAATCCATTATCAACTTCGCCCCAAGCTAACGAAAACATTGTCATTGTGACCGATGACCGAGCCGTACAAAATTGTGAGAGCTGTCCTAGATTTTCTCTAATTGGTCGAACCGCACTTCAAGAGATGATGTTAGACCTGTTTGGGCCAAATACAACAGGTCAAATCACCCCCGGACAAATCACCAGTTTCAGTTTTGTTGACCTAAAAAACGCGCTTGTGGCCGAAACCCCGAATGAACAATTTGAAACATTGATTATAGAAGCAGATTGGATTATCTTTGCCATGCTGGATATTGATCCGACAAACTATCCAGAATCGGATGCTATTCGGCTGTTGTTACGTACTCGTTATGATGCGATTCGGAACAAAAAACTGGTCATGTTTGCCTTTAACGCGCCCTATTTTCTTGACGTAACCGAAATTAGTCAACTAACCGCCTATTATGGCCTATATAGCAAAGGACACAGCTATCTGCATGCCGCGGTTCGTGTACTGTTTCAGCAGTTTGAGCCAATCGGAGCCTCACCAGTCGCCATACCGGCCATTGGGCCGCTCGACCTCAGCCCCGACCCCGAGCAAGCCATCCTGTTAGAGCCAATCCACATCATCGGACAAGATAGCGACATTATACCAATAGACGAAACATCCAATAACCTGACCACTATAGATTTGGAGTTAGGGCAATCGATTCTATTTCAAACTAGTGTTATTATTGATCGTAATGGCAATCCCGTACCCGATGGTACGGTCGTAGAGTTTTACCAAAATTATCCCTCAGAAGACTTATCTTTAGGGCCACTAAGTGCCATCACCGAGAACGGAAAAGCTGAAGCAATTATCCGAAAAGAACGTGACTCGCCATTGCGAGTCACGGTTTCGAGCCATCTAGCGGTTCAATCTCGCCTCTTTGATATTGGGCCGGGTATTTTAGACACTCCAACTCCAACCCCAACCTCAACCCCGATACCTACGCCTACCGATAGTCCCATTCCAACTAGCACCACTATTCCACCGACCGCCACGTCCACCGATATTGCCACCCCGTCTCCAACAGAGACCTCATCTCCATCTCCATCTCCATCCTTCACCCCAACGGCTACACTACCTGCCGTCATTCCTGCCCCATCACCTCCAGTCAGCGCGATTGGGTTACTCTATACAATAATCGGAGTTGTGTCAATTGGGGTTATCGGTTTTTTGATTGGGGGAGAGCGTTTTTCGCTAGAGGAGCGAGTGCGTCCGGCATTAGTAGCTATTGCCTTTGGCTTAAGCACATACTGTTCTTATGCTTTACTCGGATTATTGGGCTATAATGGAACTATAATAACTATAGGTCGACAAAGCCCTTTCTTTGCACCATCTATTAGTGTATTGGTTGCAATTATTTGTATGATAGTTTGGTTTTCTAAACCGGGGCGAATAGGCAATCTAGCCCTATCGGAGTCGGGAGGATTGACCAAGTTACTTCAATCAATACGCAAAGGTGAGACTGACAGACACGACGAACAATAACACAACAAAGGCTAATAACATACGGTTTCGCCAAAATACCATACGCCAATTAGTGAAGCTTGTTTTGCCATTACTTGAAATATCAGAGGGGTCGCCAAATAGTTCTTTCTTAAAGGCAATGACATCCTCGGGACGATCTTCAGGGTGTAACCCTAACGCATGGATAATGGCATTTTCGGTATTACTTGATACGCTTGAATTAACCGCTCGAATCGCTAAGAGGTCTTGATTTTTGCCTTTTATGTAACGGGTTTTTGCGTCTGGTGGGGGAAAATTAGTCAAAAGATGGTATAAAGTTGCCGACAAGGAATAAGCATCGGCCCGACCATCAGCATGACCAGAATCGCCGCCAATCTGCTCTAACGGCGCGTATTGAACAGTTGCTCGACCTTGCAGTACTGTAACGGTCTTATCGTCGTCAGTCGCCAATAATTTGACCAAACCGAAATCAACCAGTTTAATAATACCGTTAGGGGTTAGTTTGATATTAGAGGGTTTTATATCGCGGTGAAGCACCGGCGGGTCTTGCTGATGCAAATAGGCCAACGCATCAAGCAGTTGTTCGGCCCAGGTGAGAACATCTTCTTCGGGGATAAAATCATTTTTGTAGCGGGTATTTTCAATGATTTCTCGCAAATCTTGACCCGGCACAAAATCCATGACCAGATAATCACGTTCATCAACCGAAAAAAAATCTGACACCTTTGGCAGGTTGATATGGTCTAGCCGAGCTAGCACACTTGCTTCACGCTGGAACGCCGCCTGAGACTGTTCTTGATAGGCTTTGGTTGCGCTAGGATTGGGGATTACCTCTTTTATGGCACAAAGTCGGCCTACCAACCGATCATCCTCAGCCTTATAAATCGCCCCCATGCCACCTTGACCTACTAAATCAATAATTTGATACCGATCACGTAGAATGGTGCCGGGCGTTAGAATTTCAGACATGGCAAAGTTATCGTCTCTTCTCCATAATTAATACCGTGTGTACCGTCCTAAATAGGTTCAGAAATTTATCGTTTCTAAACAAAGTCTCAGTACCCGACAGAAAAGTTAGCAAAAACTAATTAGCACAGAGTTTCACAGAGGAACACGGAGATTCACTGAGAAAAAGCGATTTATTTTTTCCTCTGTGTCCCTCTGTGCATCTCTGTGAAACTCTGTGTTCCTGTTTTAGCTTTCCCTAAACTACTTTGTCGGGTAACAAGAACAAAGTTAAGGTTAGGCAGTTCCAAGTTTTGAAACCTCCCAAAAACCGTTGGCTGAGCTAGTGTCGAAGCCAGTTTCCCCTTGGCAAGCTCAGGAGCATTGGGAGATTTATTTTTCTGGAACTCCCTTATGATACGGATAAACGCGGATTTTTTATCAATCTGTGTCAATCCGTGTTCCTAAAAGCTGTAGTTCAACGAATCGACAAACTTTTGATAGGTAATACGCACGATGATGACCTAACCATCAATCAGGCGTTGATGTAGTTAGTTTATCTCGATAGATTGTCTCTATTTGGGCAATAGAGACAATACAACATGATAGTAGTTCAGTAGACCAGTAATGTCAAAAATAGAATTGACCGTTTATAAATATTCAGATAGAAATCACTTAAAAGCAAGGAGTTTTATATGAGTCATGAAGTCGCAATGTTAATTATTCAAGAGGGCCAAAGTCCCAAAACACAATGGCCATTATACAAAAAAATAACCATTATTGGACGTGAGCCTGAATGTGATGTACCGATTATTGAACGACAAATCTCAAGGCAACATGCCGAGATTGCCCTCACTGTGGAGGGATATCAGATTCGAGATTTAGGGAGTAAAAATGGCACCTTCTTGAATGGAGAAGCGATCTCAGACGAACCAACTTTATTGCGGAATGGGGATGAGGTTGGAGTGGCTTTATCGGCTAAGTTAACTTTTGTTGAAGATAATGCCACAGCGCCGATACTGCATACACATATCCAACCCTCAATCCGTATGGATATACTAGCCAAACGGATTTGGGTCACAGGCAAAGAGATTAGTCCGCCCTTATCGTTGGCTCAATACAAATTATTGGAGATACTCTACAATAATGCCGGAAATGTTGTCTCGCGGGAGCAGGTCGTGTCAGCAGTTTGGTCAGACGAAGAGTCAGAGGGCGTATCGGAACAGGCCATTGATGCACTCGCTCGTCGATTACGAGAGCGTATCGCCGAAATTGATAATGAAAATAAATATTTAGAAACTGTGCGCGGGCATGGGTTTCGCTTGAATCTAGTTGACCAGTAAGTAATCATTCAGCCCCCTTGTTCACAAACTGGGTTTGGGAACTTGCTACCCGACAACTGGTTTAGAAAAAGCTAAAACAGGAACACAGAGTTTCACAGAGACGCACAGAGGAACACAGAGAAAAAGCGAATTATTCTTTCCTCTGTGAAACTCTGTGTTCCTCTGTGAAACTCTGTGTTAATTAGTTCAGGCTGTCGGGTACTAAGTTTGGGAACACAATTGCTCAAGCAAACTCTGTTTGCGACTTGCAACATGCCAGAAACAGAGTTTCTATGGCAAATACGTTCCCAATCTGGAGATTGGGAACGAGGGGAACGAGGGTTACGATTATTTAATCCTAATTCGTCGTTCAGTTTGTGAGTTAAAAAAGTAGAGGTGTTCGGCGGGGAGAAAGAGATCAACTCTGTCACCGATTTTGTGAGGGGTGTTGAGCGGGCAAGTGGTGATGTAACTCTGGTTGCCCGTTTTGAGGTGAAGCAGTTGCCTTTGCTTGGCAAAATCTGGCTCGATATGGTCAACTAGGCTGTTGAGTATGCTCCCGTCTGGAGTTCCTGTCACCTGTTCAACCAAACATGTCTTTTCGGGGCGGATGCCAACGGTAATTTTATGCCCGTCATGCAAATAAGGCTTATAGGCCGTGGGAATCGGCATGATCATCTCATTGATATGGAGCCAACCCGATTGAACCGTGCCGCCGGTGAACAGATTCATGGCCGGATGACCTACAAAACCAGCCACAAAGAGGTTGTCGGGCTGTTCACGTAACCGTTTATAAGTGCCGATCTGTTCAATCCGACCCTCGCGCATGACCGCAATAGTGTCGGCAATGGCAATCGCCTCATCTTGGTCATGGGTCACATAAAATGTGGTGATCTGAAATTGGCGAAGTAGACGCTTAATCTCTAGCCGAGTTTTACTACGGAGTTTCGCATCGAGATTGGCTAACGGCTCATCAAACAGAAAAACGCGGGGATTTCGGACAATGGCTCGCCCAATAGCGAGGCGCTGTTGCTCACCGCCGGAGAGGTAGCCCGGTTTTCGCTTGAGCAGTTCATTAAAACCGATCCCCATAATCTCCGAAGTAATGCGAACCCGTTCTTCAATCTCTGCGTCGGGTGCATTACGGATTATAAAGGAAAAGGTTAAGTTACCCAATCCCTTAAAATTAGGATACAGGGCATAGTTTTGGAATACCATGCCGATATGTCGATTTTTAGGATGAATATCATTGATATTCTGGTCATCATAAAACACCGCGCCGGTATAACTTGTTTCGATTCCGGCAACCACTTTTAACAAGGTGGTTTTGCCACAGCCCGACGGGCCAAGTAAGGCGCAGGTTTGACCATGTGGCACAGTCAAAAATACCTTGTTAATAGCATACCGCACGCGCTCAGAATCGGCGCTGGTGGTTGGATCAGAATAAGTTTTGCTCAGTTCATGAATTCGAATAGTGGTCATGTGGGTTTTCCTAAATTATGCTATTATGAGGCGTAGCTTTTGCTCAGTACCCGACAGAAAAGTTAGCCAGAACTAATTAGCACAGAGTTTCACAGAGGGACACAGAGTTTCACAGAGAAAAAGCGAGTTATTCTTTCCTCTGTGAAACTCTGTGTCCTCTGTGTTACTGTTTTAACTTTCTCGAAACCAGTTTGTCGGGTAGCAAGCACCTCTTCAACAGTTAAGCCTGTTTTTGAATATCAAGGCCATTCACCATTCATCATTCATCATTGGCTTTTCGCCGCTTGACGTTGAGTCACATCTTGATGAACGCCCCGATAGCCACAATATAAGCCATCTTCATCAAAATAGGGCAAGGCGTTGGTTTCAATCAACACCCGTTGTTTATTTTTATGGAGTTGAGTACTTTCCACGGCAATCAATGGCTTGCGTGATTTTATACGCCTTTGGAAAACAGCTTTCAGCCGTTTGCCCTCATTTTTGGGCATAAAATCGAATAGCTTCTGGCCTAAGACCTGCTCTGGTTCTAGCCCTAAAATATCCTTAATTTTAGGACTGATATAGGTGTAGGTCATATCACGGTCTATTTCCCAGGCACAGTCGCTAATCGTCTCGATCAAACTTTGGAACCATGAGTTGCTCTTACGTAAGGCTTCTTCTGCCTGTTTACGCTCGCCGATGTCACGGTGAACGCCGGTCATTTTCAAAACTCGACCATTATCATCACGCTCAACCACTCGACCTTGCCCCAAAATCCATTTCCATTGTCCCGATTTAGCCTTCAAGCGATGCTCGGCCTCGTAGAAGGGAATCTCGCCCGCGAAGTGACTATTAAGATTATCCATGACTCTCGATATATCGTCAAGGTGCATCAGTCCAGCCCAAGAGCGAATATTTTTCTGTACCTCTCTTTCGGTATAGCCTAACATTTCAGCCCATTCTGAACTAAAGTTCATCTCGCCCGATTCAATATCCCAATCCCAAGTGCCCACAATACTGGCCTCTAAGGGGAGCTTAATCGGCTCACTGCTCGGAATCGGCAGGTCGAGGGTTTCCTGTTTGCGCCACTCATCGACCTGAGTTTGTAATTGCTCATTGACCGCGACCACTTCGGCGGTGCGTTTATTGACCACTTGCTCCAACCGCAACTGCGTCTCTTGCAATTTCTGCTCCGTCTCTTTGTAACGAGTGATATCCTCCATATGCACCATGATCACGTTGGGCGGCACATGGATATAACTAGTAACAAAATATCTGGTCTCACCTGTAGTCAATAGCTGATAGGGAGCCTCCCGACGGACTGTCTTTTTGGTGATAAAACATCGCTTGAAATCCTCTAAAATATGAGCTTTATCCTTGAACATTTCGCCCGCTTTTTTGCCCATGTAGTCGATAATCCGTCCGCTTATGGCTTTAGAGGCGGCATCATTGTAATCAATCAGAACAAAGTCACGCCCGACCCGTTGCCAGGTGTAAGTTGGCACAGGAATACCGTTATACTGTAGGCGTAACCGCTCCCGACTTTGCCGAGTCGCCTCAGCCAAACGGGTGCGCTCGTTAATCTCCTGTTGCAGATGCTCATTAGTCACCCGTAGTTCTTGGGTGCGCTCATCAATCAACTCTTGCAGATGATGGCGATGGCGACGTAGTTCGGCCATGACTCGTTTGCGCTCAGTAATATCTTCCAAAATTGCTACATAGTGGGTTATTTGTCCCTCACGATTGGTGATAGGTGAAATCGTGGCGAACTCCCAATAGAAATCCCCCCCTTTTTTGCGATTTTTTATCTCGCCCCGCCATGTTGCGCCTGAGGCGATGGTGGCCCATAGCTTCTCGTAATATTCTGTGTTATGTTCACCAGATTTTAAAATACTGGGTTTCTGATCCAACATATCTGCTTCATCATACTCGGTGATTTCACAAAAAATTGGGTTGACATACTCTATCACACCGTCAATATCGGTAATCATAATCGAAATAGGGCATTGTGTCACCACTCGAGATAATTTGCGTAACTCGATTTCTGCCTGTTTACGAGCCGTAATATCTTTGGCCGTGCCAATACTGGCCCATTTACCCCGATAAGGAAAGATACCAACATTGATATTAACGGTCACTTTACGACTTTTATCCTTATGAATTAGATTAAAATCGTACTCTTTGGGAACGCCCTTTTTGATCTCCATTGTCCCATATTGCGTAACCAGCAATTCCAAATCGTCACGCGCGATTAAACTTGAGAACTTGCGCCCCCGCAACTCTTTGACCGTGTAGCCAAGCATTTTGGCAAAGGCTTCGTTTACAAAAGCAAGTTTACCATCTCGAACTAGAAAAACCCCGTTCTGAATATTACTGACCAAGGTACGGTATTTTTCTTCTGATTGTCGGAGTGCTTCCTCAGTTTTTTGGCGCACCTCAATCTCTTGTCGGAGTTGGACATTGGTTCGTTTTAAGTGGGTGGTTCGTTTTTTGATCCACTTTTTTAGCAAGTCATGGTTGGTGCTTAACATGGTCGTTTCTTGCCCCACCACAACATACCGTAACGATCGCTCCAACAACGGGCTACTGAGTTGCTCCTTCAATAGATAGTCCGCTACTCCGACCTGCGTTGCTTCGTTTAAGGTCGGAGTCCTTGTTGAATCGGTCAGCAAAATAAAGGGCGCGTTACTTTTTACGGCCCGTGCTTCTATAATCAATTGTTCCCACCCGATCTGAGGTTTGTCACGTCCATTGGTTTGATCCGCCGTCTCTAGTGTCGCATCAATCAAATAGATGTCATGCCGATTGCGGGTTATCATCTTTTTTGCATTTTGATAGTTTCCCACCCACTCCAAATAGCAAACCCACTTCTCAAAGGGGGTATTTTCTTCGATATCGGATAACATTTGGCGAATTTGAAGGTAATCTTTTTCATTGCTGGAGACCAGCAAGATATTCATGATTCGTTTTTCCATTAGAACCCTCGACTTTTCCAGCCTAACATGGGCTAACGTATTAATAATCTTAGCTTTGTTAAAGAGCATAACCTTAATCTCCTATTGGGTCAATAGTATAAATAGGTGGTCTATCGTATAAATTTTCGGTAAATTTGGTATAGGTATAAATTTGAAGTCTATTCGCAAAGGGGAGAGATGAACTCTGCTTCTGGCATGTTGCAAATCGCAAACAGAGTTTGCTTGAGCAATTGTGTTCCCAAACTGAGTTTAGGAACAAGGAGGCTGAATGATTGGGCATGGTTCAGAATAGACCAAATCATCTTTACAAATTTCTTGACGATGTAGACGATGTAGGTCACGCTTGTAGCGTGACAATAATCGTTCGCCTGTATTGCTTGAGGTATTACGGTGTTTATTAAGCAAACTAGTGACGCTACAAGCGTCACCTACAATGGTTTTATTTGTAAAGCAAACTCAACGGGCAATGAACCATGCCAATGATTACGGATTAGCGGTCATATTCTACACTCTATGCGCCCCAAGTTGGTAGCTGTTCATTTGTCCAATTATCCAATTGAGCGTATCATAATGAGCTATGGAATGAGTATTAATTAACTTGTACATGTCGTGGAGTTCGCCTTCGACAAGCTCAGGCTACGTCTCGCCGCCTGAACTTGTCGGCTATCAACGTAAGCCGAGACATGTAGCACATGCTTCAGCCTGTGCCGCACAGTCTAAAGACTGTGTTACGATATTATCTGTCGCACGTTAAGTTGATAGCCGCGTCAAGAATAAGATGGTCATTATTTTGACCTACGTTCAGCCTCGTACTAATCAAGGATACTGAGGAGCAATACCATTTATTGAACACTACCCGATTTTACACATTCTGAACCATACCTTAAATTGACATAACCTTAATTTGGATTTCCTATGTTTTTTAATCATACTTTTAACCTAGAGCAGTTAGCATGGCCGGTCTCTCGGCTTGACGAGGCAGTTGAGGCGTTGGGGCATCAAGCCGGATATGTTGCCCAAAACGATTCCGCACCTGTTATTCCAAACTATTTGGATAAAACGGGTCGTATTTTGTTTGAGCATTGGTTACCCGGCATCGCCGATATATTTGGTTTAGAAAGTGAGCCAATTGAAGCCCCTTACGCCGAAGTAGAGTCTTTGTTGAGAGGAGCTGGTCCCGCTATTTTACGCCTTCCTAGCAATTATGACCAAGATGGAGAAACTCGATTTTTGGTGCTACTGTCGAGCAGTTGGCGACGAATCTTGCTCCTGACCCCAGAGTTAAAAAAGAACCGCGTCTCGGTTAAATCGCTCCAGACAATTTTGTGCGAACCTTATGAAACCCCCGTGCTGGCCCAGTTGGAGCAGTTGATGGTCGAGGCCAACATTCCCGAAGAACGTTGGACGCGGGTACGGCAGTCGATTTTGCGAGAGCAGTTGAGTGAGGTGCGGATTAAAGGCTGTTGGTTGCTACGTCTGCCACCCAATGCCAATTTGTGGTTTCAAGTTAAAAAATCGAAGCTACATCATTACTTGGGCATCCTGATAGGGGTCAATCTCGTCACCCAACTGATTAGCCTAGCCAGTTGGTGGATAATTGGTTGGGGCGCGCTCCAAGGTCATTTTGAATGGTCTTGGCTCTTTGCCTGGGCCTTAATTTTGTTGACTTCCATCCCCTTTTCTATATCTCTAACATGGTTACAGGCATTGTTGGCGATTGGGGCCGGGGCAATCTTCAAAAAGCGTCTTTTGCATGGCACATTACAGCTAGAGCCAGAGGAGATTCGGCATCAAGGGGCGGGGCAGTTTTTGGGCCGCGTGATGGAGGCCGAAGCGGTTGAGTTAATGGCCTTGGGAGGTGGTTTTATGGCCTTCATGGCCCTCATCGAGTTGGTGCTGGCTATGTCGGTTTTGGCAATGGGCGCGGGGGGCTTGTTGCATGCTTTCTCGCTCTTTAGCTGGGCACTTTTTACCGTACTACTGGGCTGGCGATACTTCTCCCAAACTCATAGCTGGGTCTCAACCTATCGCCACATGACCAACGAACTGGTTGAACACATGGTCGGGCATCGCACCCGTTTGGCCCAAGAGGAGCCGCATCGCTGGCACGACTCTGAGGATGAAATCCTGACTCGCTATTTCAAGTTGTCGGAGCGGTTAGACCAAGTAGGGATTCAGCTTGGCACAGTCATTCCTCGTGGTTGGTTGATTTCGGGGTTTTCGGGCGTGGCCTATACCTTCATTGTCTATCCTAACTCACCGATGTCCATTGCCATCAGTTTGGGTGGGGTGATGTTGGCCTCGCAAGCCCTGACTCGTTTGGTTGGCGGGGTGAATTCGGTGGTCGGCTTCATGGTGGCTTGGGGTCAGGTCAAGCCATTGTTTGAGGCATCTAAGCGAGCCAACGAACAGCAGTCGAGCGTCTCCTTGCCGACTTTGATTGCTCGTACTCAAGCCGATGTCGACCACGGCCAAACGATCATCGAAACTCGCGACATCATCTTCCGGTATCCCAAACGCACCGAGCCGGTCTTGAATCGGTGTCATTTGCAAATTCGCAAGGGTGACAGAATTTTGCTCGAAGGGCCGTCGGGAGGGGGGAAATCGACTTTGGCGACGATTTTGGTCGGCCTGCGCGTGCCGCAATCAGGCTTGTTGTTGTTGCGAGGATTAGATCAACAGACGTTGGGCATAACTCGCTGGCGTGACTATGTAGTCTCTGCGCCGCAGTTCCATGAGAACCATGTGTTGAGCGAAACCTTCGCCTTTAATTTGCTGATGGGGCGCAACTGGCCGCCACCGCAAGAGGATTTGATTGAGGCGGAGACGGTTTGTCGTGAACTTGGCTTAGGCGAACTGATTGACCGCATGCCCTCCGGTTTGCAACAGATGGTCGGCGAGAGCGGCTGGCAACTCTCGCATGGGGAGCGGAGTCGCCTGTTTATCGCCCGCGCCCTACTCCAACATACCGATTTGATTGTCCTCGACGAAAGTTTCGCCTCACTCGACCCCGAAAACCTGCAACAGGCCATGCAATGTGTGCTGAATCGAGCCACTACGCTGATGGTGATTGCTCATCCGTAAAACGTAAAACGTGAGACGTGGAGGCATGAAACGTGAGACTCAGGTCTCACGCAGATAAATCAACATGGTGGTCACATCGTGGTCATACATCAACGTTTGGGGCGGCAGATTCAGCAGTCGCCAAGCCAAATAGATGTCCCCCACGGATCCGCCGATGTTGAACAGTATGGACAGAAAACCAAGCAGGGCGATGGTGGGATGCGAGATGGTCAACAGCGGCAATAGTAGTATGGTTAAGCTTAACAAGGGCGTTAGGGCAGTTAGGAGGTTATGGTTGCGAGTCTGAAACTGTCCAAACGCGGCGGCGTAGGCAGCAAACAACTGCCAACTCACCCCATAAGTGACTCGGTAGCCGAGCCACTTATAGGTCAGACCATGCACCAACTCATGCACCGTAATCGTGGCAATTAGGGTGACGAGAATGAGCGGCAATTCCCACATAGTATGCAGGCGCAAAAAATCGAGCGACAAACCTTGTAGTAACCAACTGACCACCAACAAAATAGGAACGATAATCAACAAAAGAAGAATGGCAGCCAAATTCAGCATAATTTTAGGATACACAAATCTAATGGCTGGTTGATAGCCATCTGGTGGCGGTGGGATCATCATTAAAGTCTTAGACATTAGACAATGTTTTGCTATCCGGATAATGTAAATTTAAGGGTAGTCCTGCATAGGTAGTGGTCAGCTACGTCAGCTACCCGCAAGTTCTAAACTTGCGGGTAGCTAACGGATCCGTATCACTACTTCTGCACCACTACCATAATTAGTTTTGGCTAAACGCTCTGTCTTTTACGGATGGATTTTTTAAGGAACTCTGAAACCAAAAACGATAGCTCTAATCCCTGAGCCGCGTTGAGCCGAGGGTCACAACGGGTGATATATTTGGCGGCCAACCCTTTCTCGGTGATGGCTTGCGCTCCACCGATACATTCGGTTACGTTTTGACCGGTCATCTCACAATGGAGGCCACCCGGATAGGTTCCTGCTGCATCATGAATGGCGAAGAAATCTCGGACTTCGGCCAAAATCCGGTCAAAAGAGCGAGTTTTATAACCATAATTGGTTTTGACAGTATTGCCATGCATGGGGTCACAACTCCAAATTACCTGTTGACCCTCCCGCTCAACCGCTTGAATGAGGGGCGGAAGTTTATCACCTATTTTATCCGCTCCCATACGAACTATGATGGTCATCCGACCAAGGTCGTTGTTGGGGTTCAACGTTTCGAGCAGTCGCAACAGGTCATCAGCCTCTATTGTCGGCCCTGCTTTGATGCCGATGGGGTTATGAAGCCCTCGGACAAACTCTATATGGGCTTGATCCAACTGTTGGGTTCGATAACCAACCCACACCATGTGGGCCGAGCAGTCGTACCATTTGCCCGTTAGATGATCTTGCCGAGTCAGGGTCTCTTCAAAGTTGAGCAGAAGTGATTCGTGCGAGGTGTAGAGGGTGGTCTCGCGAATACTGGCTCGATTAACGCCCACGCCGCAGGCTGCCATAAAATTGAGTGATTGGTCGATACGGTCGGCCAAATCTTGGTATCGCTCACCAAGTGGACTATCCTTTACAAAGGCCATGTTCCATTGGTGGACTTGGCGCAGGTCGCCCAGCCCGCCTTTGGTGAAAGCCCGTAGCAGGTTAAGGGTGATGGCCGCTTGATGATAGGCTTGGGTCAGTCGATTTGGGTCGGGAATACGAGCCTGTTCATTAAACTCAATATCGTTGATTATGTCGCCTCGATAGCTCGGTAGTTCGATGCCGTCAATCGTTTCGGTGTCTACGGAGCGAGGCTTGGCGTACTGTCCGGCTAAACGAGCCACTTTAACGATGGGGCAACTTCCGGAAAAGGTCAGCACGACGGCCATTTGTAGAATTAACTTACAGGTCGCTTCGACATTATCTGCGCTAAACTCGGCAAAACTTTCGGCACAGTCGCCACCTTGCAACAAAAACGCCTCTCCGATGGAGACTTTGGCTAACTGTTGACGCAGTTGTTTGATTTCGTCAATCAGTACCAATGGTGGGTTTTTATGTAACTGTTGTTCTATATGGGCTACTTTTGTGGGGTCAGGGTAGGTCGGTTGTTGTGATATTGGCTTGTTACGCCAACTTGATGGTGTCCAATCTGTTTTCATGGTTAATTATTTTCTCCTTACAGTTCACACCGCAAAGATTTGTTTGTCCTCAAATGAGATTTGTTGCTTTTTGTAGATTTGATTGTGTATCTGACAATAGAGCCTAATTTTCGTCAATTTTTCTAAAAAAGCAATTTCTGATTTTGTTCGTTTGCCTCCAGTTTTGCTGGTCTAATCCCCCTCGTTCCTACGATTGCCAAACGCGCAACTTATTTAATCCCGATTTCAATACCCGACAGAAAAGTTAGCCAAAACTAATTAGCACAGAGTTTCACAGAGAAAAAGCGAATTATTCTTTCCTCTGTGAAACTCTGTGTCCCTCTGTGTCCTCTGTGTTACTGTTTTAACCTTCTCGAAACCAGTTTGTCGGGTAGCAAGTCAACTTTTTTGTCCTATACTTAGAAGGGATATAACATGCCTCTTTTTCGTACAAAATTTTTTAGTTACAAAATTTATTGAACTTGTGGTACAATGTGTTCAAGCAGTTATAATAATAGAAAACAAGCTAGAGTTCCAAGGAGATACAAATGAAAAAATTATCAAAGATGATATTAGTTATAACGGTGATGTTGTTTGGAGGGTTTAATCTGCCGAGTGATATTCTAGCTCAAGCCCCGGATATAAAGTTTGAGCATATTACAACCGATGATGGATTATCACAAAGTCAAGTTCAGAATATTTTTCAAGATAGTCGAGGGTTTTTATGGTTTGGTACGACCAACGGGTTGAACCGTTATGATGGATATAGCATAACGGTCTACAAATCTGATCTTAAAAATTCTCGTAGTTTGACCAACAATGTGATTAACTATGTCTATGAAGATTCCGCAGGAATGTTTTGGATTGGTACCGATAATGGTTTGAACATGTTCGACCCAGCCACCGAGCTGTTTACCCAATATTTCCATGATCCGGATGACCCCAAAACAATGGGGTATGATGGGATACGAGCAATTTGTGAAGATTCCAGCGGAATAGTTTGGTTAGGAACCTATGGCGGTGGGTTGGATAAATTTGACCCCAAAACCAATACATTTACCCATTTTCCCCATGACCCCGAAGACCCGACTACCATCAGCCATCCTCGAATTGAAGCGTTTGTAGTAGATAACACGGATGATTCCATCCTATGGATTGCCACCTCTAGTGGTGGGTTGAACAAGTTCGACATGACCACTGAAACCTTCACTCACTATCAAAATGACCCCGAAGACCCAACCACCATCAGTCACAACAAAATACGTTCCCTGTATCAATCTCCCTCTGGTGAGCTATGGGTGGGTACAAAAGGCGGCTTGAACCGATTTAATGCCACTACCGAGCAGTTTACCTCATGGCAACATGACCCCGAAGACCCAACAAGTATCAGCGGTAATACCGTTCGCTCCATGTGGCAAGACCGCAATGGTGACTTTTGGGTCGGCACCAATAGCAACGGACTCAATAAATTTAATCCCGCAGATGGCACTTTTATTCGTTACAAAAACGACTCCAATATCCCCCATAGTTTGGGCAGTGACACGGTGTGGCGTATGTTTGAAGATAAAGCCGGTGTCCTTTGGTTTGGTACTTGGGGTAAGGGCTTGAGCAAATATGACCCTCGTAAGGCCAAATTCCCCCACATTAGGAATAACCCAAGCGACTCAAACAGCTTGAACAGTAATCTTGTTCAAGCCTTTTATGAGGACACCGATGGCATATTATGGATTGGTACTCGTAACGGAGGCTTGAATAGATATGACCGCACCACCAATACCTATACCCATTATCTGAATAATCCAGATGACCCCAACAGTATCAGCAGTGATGTTATTTTTTCGATGCACGAGGATAGTTCGGGTAATTTTTGGGTTGGTAGCGATGCTGGTTTGAGTAAATTTGACCGAACCAAGGAGACCTTCACCAATTATCTGTTTAATCCAGATGATCCTGATGGCTTAAAGGGAAGCGCGATTTATACCATCCATGAAGACCGTCAAGGCACGTTGTGGGTTGGCGGGTGGGATACTGGATTGAACAAGTTTGATCCTCAAACCGAGAAGTTTACCAGTTATTTTAATGATTCCGAAGACCCGAATAGCTTGGGAGATAATGGCATCTGGTACATTTACGAAGATCGATCAGAGCGGTTATGGGTGGTCACTCGGGGCGTGTTAGATATATTTGACCGAGAGACGGAACAGTTTATCCACTATCAGAATGACCCAGATGATCCGACTAGTATTAGTGCCAGCAGTGCCTCCTCCATCTTAGAAACAGCGTCAGGCGATATTTGGATATCGAGCTTTGGGGGTGGAATTGACAAGTTTGATCCGACCACGGAAAGCTTCATCAATTACGGCGAAAAGGACGGGCTGGTTCAGAATACGGTCTACGGAGTTTTGGGAGATGGGCAGGGTAATTTATGGTTGACGAGTAATCGCGGGCTTTCCATGTTTGATATCAAAGAGAAAACTTTTGTTAATTATGACGAAAGTGATGGCACGCAGAGTAATGAGTTTTCCTTGGGTGCTTTTTATCAAAATGAAGCCGGTAAGATGTTCTTTGGTGGGCCAAACGGATTTAATGCCTTTACACCGGACAATATCGTAGCGATTGATTATGTTCCGCCGATTGTCGTCACAGATTTTCAGATATTCAACCAGCCTGTGCTGATTGGGCAGGAGATTGAAGGGCGAACGATTCTTGATAAGGCCATCACTTTGGTCAATGATTTGGCCCTGACCTATCGGAATGACTTTTTCGCCTTTGAGTTTGCGGCCTTACATTACAGCACACCCTCCAGAAACCAGTACGCTTATAAGATGGAAGGGTTTGACAAAGATTGGAACTATACCAGCGCGAATCGGCGATTCGCCAGCTATACCAACTTGGATGCCGGAGATTACACCTTCCGCGTCAAAGGCTCAAACAGCGATGGCGTTTGGAATGAGGCCGGGACAGCCATCAATATCACCATTACTCCGCCATTTTGGGAGACACTTTGGTTTCAAGGTTTAGCGGGGACACTCATCATCGGTCTGGTTGTGGGTGGAGTTTATCTGCGGGTCAGGACGGTTGAGGCTCAAAAACGGCACTTAGAACTGTTGGTCGGTGAGCGCACCCATGAGCTAAAAACGGCTTTAAATGAGACGGAGGGGTTGTTAAACGCGGCTCGCTCAATCTTGGGGGCTACGGAACTGACTCAAATTTGCCAACATTTGGTTAACAATTTTAATGGTATCGTTCAGGCCGATTCGATGTCTCTCTATCTGGTTGATCATGAAAAAAGAGAGATTCTCCTCACGGTGGCGCATGGCATAGACAAAAACGAAGGCAGTAGTGACAGATCGTATGACCAATTAGCTTCTGGGATTAGCGGCCTCGTATTCAAGTCAGCCAATCCGATGCTATCGTTACATTATGATGATGGGATTGAACCCGCAGAGACCAAAATGTCCCGAAAAGAAAGCGGAGCAGGGGCAGTGATGGTCGTGCCGCTGGTGGAAAAAGGGCGAGTCATCGGGACGATTAGTGCCGCCAATCATGCCAGCTCATACGTCTTCACGCCACATGATATCGATCTGCTGATGTCTTTAGCCACCCAAGCAGCAACGGCCATTGAAAATATCCGCCTATTTGAAGCCACTCAACAAGCCAGAGAAGTGGCCGAGCAGGCTAAAGAAAAGGCCGACCTAGCCAACCAAGCCAAAAGCGAGTTCCTGAGCAACATGAGCCATGAACTTCGTACCCCGCTTAATGGAATTTTGGGTTATGCCCAAATCCTCAAACGACGGCATGATTTGCCAAATGTCGCCATAGATGGCTTGGACATCATCTACCAAAGTGGCAACCATCTCCTGACTCTCATCAACGATATTCTTGACCTATCCAAAATCGAAGCCCGTAAAATGGAGGTCTATCCCACTAATGTCAACCTACCCAATTTTTTGGAAGGCGTGGTAGGGATTATGTATATGAAAGCGAGGGAGAAGGATATCACCTTTGAGCATGAGGTCAATAATTTACCAACAGGGGTTCTGGCCGATGAGAAACGGTTACGGCAAGTGTTGCTAAATTTACTGGGTAACGCGGTCAAGTTTACCCGTGAAGGCAGTGTGACCTTGCGGGTCAGTCAGATGGCCTATCAACCCTATCAATCCCATCAATCCCATCAACCCTATCAATCCAACGAAGAATCGCATGAAACACCTGATTTACTCGCCCACTCGCTTATTCAGTTTGAGGTGATTGACACCGGCGTAGGCATGACATCTGAACAGGCAGGCAAAATTTTTGAGGCCTTTGAACAGGTTGGTGATGTCAAAAAGCGAGCCGAGGGAACGGGCTTAGGGTTGGCGATTACCAAACAGTTGGTCAAGTTGATGGGCGGAGAGTTGCAGGTTAAGAGTGAGGTTGGTGAGGGGAGCAACTTCTGGTTCTCCATCAACTTACCTGTGGTTGAAATATCTGACACCGCTGGGGCCAGTCAACGTGAAAAAGACATAATCGGCTATCAGGGAGCGCGGCGTAAGATTCTCATCGTTGATGATATTGCCAGCAATTTGGGCGTGTTACGCAGTTTATTAGAACCGTTGGGGTTTGAGACCCATGAAGCAATGGACGGTTTGATGGGGGTAAAATTAGCTCAAGAAGTAGAGCCAGACCTGATTATTACCGATTTGGTCATGCCAACTATGAACGGTTTAGAACTGATTGAGCAGGTTCGAGCCTTACCAGCCTTAAAAGAGACCAAGATTCTGGTTGCCTCTGCCAGTTCATTTGACCATGACCAGTGGAATAGGGCCATTTTGCAAAGTGAGGGCTTTATAAACAAACCGTTTAACCTGAATGAACTGTTCGATTTGCTGGAAAGTTCCTTGGAACTGATCTGGGAGTATGAGGAGATTGTCGAAGTTAGTTCAGATGAGACAGCTTCAATCGAACTGATTATCCCACCTCTTGAGACGCTGACAGAACTGTATAGATTGACTAAACGGGGCAGTATACGGAAAATACGACAATTTCTAAAACATATTATCGAGCAAAATGCACGTTATCAGCCTTTTACTGAACAAATAGACGATTTTGCCAAGGTTTATAACAGCAAAGCTATTGAGAATTTGCTGGAGCGCTATCTGGATTAGGAACGCGATTTGGTAGTGTTGCCCCTTGCTACCCGACAAACTGGTTTCGAGAAAGTTAAAACAGTAACACAGAGGACACAGAGGGACACAGAGCTTCACAGAGGAAAGAATAACTCGCTTTTTCTCTGTGAAACTCTGTGTTCCTCTGTGAAACTCTGTGCTAATTAGTTCAGACTAAATTTTCTGTCGGGTACTAAGGTGTTGCCCTAATTTTTACCCTGAACTAATTAACACTGTGTTCCTGTTTTAGCCTTTCCTAAACTA
>JAUCGB010000161.1 GCA_030377895.1 Anaerolineales bacterium HSG24 | reverse complement strand
AATATCCCAACCGCTCTTGGCGACAAAACGTAATTTACCATTCACCGTTCACCATTTACCATTTATAATTTCATTTCACCCTGCATAATTATTATGACGCACTTTGGGGACAAAAAATCATTTATGAGCCCCCTTGTTTCCAAATCGTTGCATCATAAAACCAAAAGCCGCTGGAAGATTTCCAGCGGCTTTTTTGCTTGGTCGAACGCTCAGGGAACGTTGGGAGGTTTATTTTTCTGGAACTCCCTTATCGCCGTTTAAGCATAACCGGCAAATAGGTCGGGTTGCCGACAATTGTTACTCTGGGGACGGTTCCGGTTGCGCTGTAGACGTTGGTTCCGGTTTCGTCGGTGGAACTGACCCAATACTCTTGGTTGGTGATGGTGGTTGCGGCCGTCAGGGCAAACATAACCTGAATCAGCCTCCTCCCCTCTTTGGGGACATTATTGGCCTCAATGCGAATGACATTGCCCACCTGTGTCCCGCCTGACCCAGTGACATGGGTCGCTCCGGCGGGGATTGTGTCCGAGATGACCACATTGATTGCATCGCCCTTACCATCATTACGAACGGTGAGGGTATAGGTAATTGGCGCGTCGATATTAGCTCGGCTGGGGGCGATTTTGTCGATAGTCAGACTCGGCTCGGCCAAGGCCGTTCCGACATCATTGAATCCGTCACCGTTAAAGTTATCCGCTGAAACTCCAAAAACATTGTTGATAATCGCCTGATTGGAGGTGACGATAAATCTGACCGACATAAGTTGGTCAGCCGGAAGCAGATTTTGTTCATCCCATGTCACCATGTTGTCCGATTTGGTGCCGCCGCTTACATAAAAGGATCCGGTGGGGATAACATCGGTGACGACTACGTTACTGCCCGTGATTAAACTGCTGTTGATGACGTTTAGGGTGTAGGTGATGTTATCTCCAAGTTGGTCGATAATGTCCGGCCCACTTTTGATGACCGTTAAACTTAGTGCTTCTACTAATGAAGTCGAGTCCTCATAAGCCCCAATGTCACACCCTGCGTCACTGGCCCGACTATGCCCCCGTTGGTCAATAAAAGCACATTGCCCTAGCTTACCTCCAATATCAGGATTACCGGTCCCAAGTGCTTTACTGCCGCTTTGCAACGGATAGTAGGGCGGACGGTCAGCCGGAGTTCGAAGGGGCGATAGTTTGGGGTCATCTCCGCCATCCTCATCCTTGCCCAGCATATCACCTGTTGCTTCGGTCCAAACACAGTTATGATCATTGCCGACAAAGTTGTAACCCAGTGAATCAACGGGAATGGGAATGATGTCAGATGCAGAAGATATATAACAGTCTGGGGCATAGAAGCCATCATTAACAAATTTACTCCCATCATCGTTATTGGCGATGATACTATTGGATATTTTAAATGTACCTTTGGCGATTGCGGCTATTCCACCGCCACCCTCGGCATCGGCATCATTTCCATCTTCATCAGCATTAGCAAAGTTGTCGGCGATGGTTACGTTTTGCAGACTGACTTCAGCATCTCCATCGTTGGCAATCCCGCCTCCGTAACCGTTCGACATATTTTTACTTAAGGTGCTGTTAATCAGGTTCATGACCACTTTTTCGCCTACAGTCGGGTATGAGAAGAAATAGATGGCCCCGCCATATCCCTCTGTTTTATTCTGCAAAAAAGTCGAACCGAGAATGTTCACATCGGCAATGTCTACCCGCGAAACGTTCAGTCCGCCTCCATTGGAGCGGCTGACGTTGCTGTAGATTGTGGTATTGATGATGTTGATAATCGCCTCATTTCCTTCACTAAAAATCGCCCCGCCCAAAACGGCCTGATTGTTCTTCAGTTTACTATCAATTATGGTCAAAATACTGTTGTTGACGGTGTGGTAAATCGCCCCACCTTCGGCCCCATTAAAACCGGTGGTTCGATTGACGTTCCCACCTTGTAAGGTGACATGTGAAATCGAAAAGTCACCGGCTAAGACATGGAATATCCGGTCGATATTTCCTGCGTCAGTAGAGAAGTCAAGGCCATTAATGATGGTTTGATTAATCCCATTTCCGGTAATGGTCAAATCGCCTTTGATATCTAAGTCTCCGGTGTCTGATTCCTCTTCGTTAAGACCTTGTCTTTGAAGCTGAATGTTGCTGGCTGAGGCGGCAAAGGTGATGCTATCTGCGCCCGGATTAGTATTGGCCGCGATAACCGCCTCCCGTAAGGAACAGTCGTTGGCTTGGCAACTGTCTGGAGATGGGTCATCGGTGCGAGTCACGATAAACTCGTCGGCATAAGCGGCTGGGATATTTGGATACTGGCACTGAAAACACGATAGAGTTGGTCACATTCATTCATAATGCCGCTTACATTCATTTACCATTTATAATTCACCATTCACCATTTATAATTTGGTTTTGTTTGTACATAATTCAAATAACGCAAATCTTCGCCTTTAAGGAGGTGAAAAATCATTTATGGGGCTGAATGATTACGACCCTTCGACCCTTCGACAAGCTCAGGGTACGATCACCTCACGCATCACACCGTCGGTATCCAAAATTCGACTCGGGTGCCACGCCCCCGTGAGCTATCAACATCGAGTTCACCACCTAACATCCCTACCCGTTCTTCCATAGTTCCTAGACCCATCGTTTTACGTTGTCGAGAAGCGACGACGGCCGTTTCAAAATCAAAACCCTCCCCATCATCCTCGACGATAGATCGCGCTCGGTCAGAATCAATATTTAACGAAATCTGTAACTGAGTCGGTTTCGCATGTTCTTGGGCATTTTTAATCAGTTGTTGCACTACCCTAAAAATCGTCACTTCCGCATGGGGTGGAATACGCCTATCCTCTCCCATGACCTTAAAATGACAGGGGATGTTATGTTTTTCTTCATAATCCTCAAACAGTTTCTTCAAGGTTGGAGTCAATCCCAAATCATCAAGCATCATGGGACGTAGTTCAAAGATAAACTCCCGCACCTTTTGGAAAGTTTGCGACACCGCATCCTTTAAGGTGGTCAACTCGGTTCTAGCCCGAGAGGGGTCACTATCAAATAGACGCTCACAGATCTCTGCTTGCAAAATCAGATTGGTCAGGGCTTGTGCCGGGCCATCATGCAATTGATTGGCCAACGTGCGACGTTCGCCCTCCTGGGCATCAATAATCTTGACCACACCCATACTACTCTCACTCACTTGCTCGCTGTCATCCTCTTCCTCCGGCACAATATCCACCAGAGAGCCGGAAACATCTAATATTTTTCGGAGACTCTCGCCATACTGTCTCAGGCTGTCCTGTTTACCGCTCAGTTGTTCAATTTGTCCCCGCGTCATCATCAGTCGCAACTGAGTTTCCTGAGCCGCTCGATAGGTATTTCTAATATCATCACGAGGCATCGTATCAAGGTTGGCATCGATATTCCGCACTTGATTGGTCAACTGTGCATTACGGCGAGTTAAATTTTCCGCCTCAGAGTTATTTTGCTGAATCAAAACATCCAGCTCTTTTAACTGTTTTTGAATCTGATCATACTCTTGGCTGGTCTCTTCGATAACCTGCTCAACGGTTAAGTCTTCAGCCTCTGTCATTTGTCCATTCATGTTTTTTACTGCTCCTAGTCACCAAATTTGGGAAATAACTTTAGTAACCATTCACTCTCCCTCGTTCCCAATCTCCAGATTGGGAACGTATTTGCCAAAGAAACTCTGTTTCTGGCATGTTGCAAGTCGCAAACAGAGTTTGCTTGAGCAATTGTGTTCCCAAACCCAGTTTGGAAACAAGGGGTCTGAATGATTACTTTGATTGCAATCAAAAACGAAGCAAAAGGTGGTTTACAATATTTATGATTTTTGTGTCAAAATTCTATTAATCCGAAGATTTTGCGGCTCTATGGGATATTCCGTGCAAAACGAATCCTGATTTATTAAGTAGAAAAATCTCTCGCGAAGACGCGAAGGTGCAAAAAAAATACAAAACTTTGCGCCTTCGCGAGAGTATCTCTAGAATTTTGCCCGAAAACTCCTAGCCGATTTTGCTCAGAATTTATCTGGATATCCATCAAACATCTGTCGATGATTTGTCGCGCCGATGCAGTTCAGCCTCTAACTGTTGTAAACGGGCAGCCATTTCGGCGTTTTTGGCCTCTGCGTCCTGTCTCGCTTGAGCCTGAGCCTCTGCCCTGGCCTCTGCGTCTTGTCTCGCCTGAGCCTGAGCCTCTGCCCTGACCTCTGCGTCTTGTCTCGCTTGAGCCTGAGCCTCTGCCCTGAACTCTGCGTCCTGTCTCGCTTGAGCCTGAGCCTCTGCCCTGGCCTCTGCGTCTTGTCTCGCTTGAGCCTCTGCCTCTGCTTTAGCCTTGGCCTCAACGGCTCTAGCTTGGGCCTCAATGGCTTCAGCTTGGGCATGATTACGGTCAATGGTCACCGTGGTATAATCGCCAATCGCCTGACCATTGCTATCGTAACAACAGACATTTGTCCCTTGAAGACCTAGCCAAAGATGTAACGGAGGTAACCAAAACCAGCCTTGATTATTCGAGGGCAAAACCACATAACTCGTCCCTTTGAGTTCATATCCCAACACCCGCCGACTATGAAGGTCGTTCGGTTTCGGGGTATCCACGATTAAATAATATGTGACCCCAGCCTGAGCATACTCTGTATACTTGTTCTCCAAATCGACATTCCGAGTTTTGGGTGAAGTGACTTCAACAATCAGGCTAGGTTTGGTACCTTCTT
>JAUCGB010000032.1 GCA_030377895.1 Anaerolineales bacterium HSG24 | reverse complement strand
GCTGACCGAATTGGGGAAATCTCCGAGCGGGCTACCCACCGCGTAGACAGTTTGACCGGGCAACACTTTGGTTGAATCGGCCCAACTGATAATCGGCAAGTTAATCAGGCTGATTTTTAGAACGGCTAAATCTTGGTCGGCTTTTGAGGCGATTAACTGGGCCGGAATCTCTCGTCCATCAGACAAGACAATGCTGAGTTGGCCCGGGTTTTTGACCACATGGTTGTTGGTGGCGATATAGCCTCGCTCGTCGATAATCACACCGGAGCCAACCACTCGCCCATCGTCGCTCTCATACAGGTCTTCATCATGTTTATTGATGACCGTCACCACCGATTTGGTCACATCTAAAATTACCTTCTCAATCGGTGGGGCAACTTGAGGCATCGTCGTTGGGGTAGGGGTTAAGGTTGCCGCCGGAGCCGGAGTGGATGTCGGTTGAGGCATGGGGGTGGGCGATACGCTTAAAAAGGCGATTTCATCAGGATTGGTGGCAAATAGAGCGATTCCGCCACCGACCACGCCCCCCAAAATACTGCCCATTAAAAACACAAAACCGACTACGACTAGAAATACACAACCATTTGTATCGCCAATCATGACATTGATTGAGTTTTGGGCGGAGTTATTTTTAGCTTGATTGGTCGCTTGAGGCAAAGTAGTGGAGGGTTTTTTAGGGGAAGGTTTTGCTGTTTTGGTGATTTGATGTGATGCCGTCGTTGTTTGTTTACTCGCGGCATGTCTGGCCCGAGCGATATTAATCGGGTCAAGAATAGTGGGTAACTGATTAGGGGATGTCTTTTGTTTGGTCATTTTAAGGTAAAACCTCTATTCCTTCTCCATGCGTAACCTCGCCAATTACCCAAAACGGCTGATTACATTCATTATCAATGTAAGTTTGAGCAAAATCGTCCAGCAAATCTGGAGGGAGCGCGATCAATAATCCGCCCGATGTTTGAGTATCCCACAGCAACATCTCCTCTGCGTCGGAGAGGGTTGAGTCGAAGATGACGAACGACTCACCATACAATTTGTTGTTTGCCGTCCCACCGGGGAAGATATACTCATTCGCATAATCTGTCGCACCCGCTAATAGTGGAATTTGGTTGAACTGTAGGACAAATTTATAGGCTTGGTCTTTGACCATCTCTAAGGCATGCCCCAACAAACCAAAACCTGTAACATCTGTAACCGACTTTATCCGCCCCACGGCTTGCAACGCCTGAGCCGCCCCTCGATTCAACTGTTTCATCGACGCGACCATGGGCGCTACATGGGCTAAATCAGCCAGATTACGTTTGAGGGCTGTACTAATTGTGCCGGTTCCGAGTGGTTTGGTCAGCACCAGTAGGTCGCCCACTTGCGCGCCACCTTTGGTAAAGAAGCGTTCGGGATGAACCAATCCGGTGACAGCCAACCCATATTTCGGCTCATCATCGGTGACGGTATGCCCTCCAGCGATGATGGCTCCAGCTTCGAGGACTTTCTCCGCCCCACCGCGCAGAATCTCGCTGATGATGGCTGGTTTCATGTTGCCCGGAAACGCGCCCACGTTCAGGGCAAACAGCACCTCACCGCCCATCGCGTACACATCGCTCATCGAGTTGGCCGCGGCAATCGCGCCGTAATCGTAGGGATTATCAACTACCGGCGTAAAAAAATCAGTCGTGCTGACAATTGCTTGGTTTTCGTTCAGTTTGTAGATGGCCGAATCATCTGCTATCCCAACCAGCAGATTCGGTTGATCAACGTTGGCAAATATAGATTGTAAAGGATGCAGAACCTGCATCAAGGCTTCGGGAGCCATTTTGCTAGCTCAACCCGCACATTTGGCTAAGGCAGTTAGTTTGATGTCAGTCATAAAAAAGCTCGTTTGATGTTTGGTGTAAAGTTTGGAAGTTTTGAAAAGTTCCAAACTTTCATAAATCATACTCATCCGTTACTATTGTACCGTATTCTGCAAGTAGTGCAAACGTAAGAAAGGAGTGGGGGACTTGATTTTGCTTAACAACCAGTGGATGATTGGCAAATTATCACTCCCTACTTTAATTGCCTAACACCTCAAATTCGATTACTATTCAGGGACTATGATAAAACGATACAACGTCTCCTTAAAATATTATCTATTGACCCTGTTCCTCGTGGCGCTCTTTTGGTTGCCGTCTGCCTATGCCGCCACCCCACAAATCAAGAATTTAGAGATTAAAATTTGGCCTGAATATGACCAGCCCGAAACTCTCATCATCTATGCCGGTGAAATCAGCGAAGATACCGAGTTACCCGTAACCTTAACTTTTCTGTTGCCCAACTATATCGACGATTTACACGCTATCGCTTACGTTGAAGATGAACAACTGTTTCGCGTGCCCGCGAATAACGTTGAGCTTAACCCAGACAATCAATATTTGTCGCTCTCCTTTTCTATCCCCAGCCGGATGTTTCAGTTTGAATATTACGACCCTCATATCTTAACTAAAGATGGCGATCAACGTCAGCTTGATTATCTTTTCCAAGCCTCGTTGGACACGAAACTAGTCAATTTTGAACTGCAACAACCCAAACAATCTACCGATTTTTCGATAACTCCCTCAGCCCAGCAAAACCTGACCAATTCTGATGGGATTACCTATTATCAGCTTGAGCAAACTGATATGAAACAAGGGGATAATTTTGACATCAACGTGACCTATATTCGTCCCACCGACCAGTCTTCGGTACAACTGATGAGCAACGCGCCGCCTACACCTGTAGCGCAAACTGAAGTCGCTCCGCCAGTTGTCACTCCGGCAAGCACTCAAACCAGCCTCATTGGCTATATTCTCATCATCGGTGGCGTGGTACTGTTAGGAGCCAGCGGCGGATACTGGTACTGGTCACATCAACAAACTGCCGCGACATCAGGCAAAGGCCGACGACGAAGCCAACAATCGGGTAAATCAGCCAGTTTCTGTCACAAATGCGGAACAAAGCTACGAAATGAGGCCGAGTTCTGTCATAATTGTGGCGCACCGTGCCGTCCTTAGAGTTTGGCATGCCCTCGTTGTTACGCCTCGCTTGGCCGATTCTTTTGCTCGTCATGGCTGATGGACTGATTCTCGGTCACGCACCCGCAGAGTTACGATATGTCGCCAGTTTGATTTTGTTGACCGTTCTACCGGGCTGGATTTGGCTGACCGTTTTCGGCAAACTCAACAGCCTCATAGAGCGGAGTTTGCTCGCCGTTGGTCTCTCGCTCTCGGCCACAATTTATATCACCATGCTGGCCGTCTATCTGCCCGGTCAACTGACTGCCTCTCGCCTGCTGTTCCTGCTGAACATATTCATTCTAACCGGATTCGTAGCCCGAAATGGAGTGCAAAACTTGTTTTTCCTAAAGTCTTGCACTCCGTCTGCCTCTTTCTTTGTATCTACTCAAAAAAGTTGGTTGAGTCTGCCGAAACCAACTTCCTTCGACAGTCCACGCTTACATATACCATTTTTTTTGATTACTCTCCTCATTCTGTTGACTCTAGCCCTGCGCCTACCCAATCTCGGTTACGCCGAATTTCATGAAGATGAAGCCGAAGCCCTCATGCTTGGGGTGCGGGTATTGCAGGGCGAAGATTACGCCCTCTTTTTGCATCGCAAAGGGCCAGCCCAAATGTTGCTTCCGGTGGCCTTTTGGCTATTAACCGAGCGCATCACCGAAAGCATGGCCCGTCTTCCCTTTGCCTTGAGTAGCATCCTCAGCGTGTTGACCATGTTCGTGTTAGGCCGACGTTGGTTCGACCTAACGGCAGGGTTAATCGCCGGATTACTATGGGCGGTCAATGGGTACAGCCTAGCCTTTGGGCGCATGGTGCAGTATCAGGCGGTCATATTTTTTCTCGGCCCGTTAGCGATATGTAGCCTCTATCTAGCCCATAAACAGAACCAACCTCGCTGGCTCTATCTGAGCGCAATCCTTTTGGCGACCTGTTTGCTGGCCCATTTTGATG
Organism: Anaerolineales bacterium HSG24; assembly: GCA_030377895.1. Lineage (GTDB taxonomy): Bacteria > Chloroflexota > Anaerolineae > 4572-78 > J111 > JAUCGB01. The sequence goes on along the minus strand of JAUCGB010000032.1, from coordinate 34,823 downwards.
CTTTGTTGTTACTGCCGGTAACTGGTTATCTGCTAGTGGCGTATGGGGATACATGGCCGCGTCGCCTTTCCTCCCTGTTCGCCCTAATCCTCTTTATCTCTCTCGTCGCTTCATTCTATATCCCCTACCTGCTCGACCCCGAATTTAGCAACACCACCCAATACCTATCCGAGTCGCGTATCAAACCGGGGCTACTTTACAACAACCTCTGGCTCCTACGCCGCTTAGATGCAGAGTATAGTTCATGGTTTTACCTGCCTTTACTGGTTGGCGGCTTGATGGTGGGAGGGGGCATGCTTTTGAAAAGGAATGTAAAGTTTGCTTTGCCTATTCCAAACCACTCCTTTTTAGACAGTTCCAGAAAAATAAATCTCCCAACGTTCCCTGAGCCTGCCGAAGGGAAACTGGCTTCGGCAAACTCAGCCAACGGTTTTTGGGAGGTTTTAAAACTTGGAACTGCCTTAACTGACCCTCGGTTAATTTATGGCGCAGGCTTCATAGGAACGATTCTCTGTCTATCAACCGTGTGGCAACCGACATGGTGGCAAATGGGCATGGTCAACATGGCCCTTTTACCGTGGCTGATTTTAGGCGGTCTACTGTTTTGGCAAGCCACCACCCTTGAACAACGAAGCATGTTGTTGATGCTCGGCGCGCCCTTGATTGGCTATGGCTTTCTGGTTGATGATCCCCGCACTCATCTCTACATCATCTACCCCGGCGCGGTCTTGATGTCCGGGTTCGGCTGGCAAAATCTGTTAGGACGCAGAACTCCGGTTTCTTTGGGAAACTGGGGTTCTAATGCTCAGATCAAGACCAATATCAAGATCATGCTGGCACTGATCGGTTGCGGCTGGCTCGGATTGATAATCGCCTATGTCGGCCTGATTTATCTGACTCCCGAACCTACCTTTTTGACGGTGCGCGGGCAATGGGACGATTCAGTTGGTGAGCTGATTTATGACGATTTGCCCAAATCGCGTGACTATTTTGGCTATCCCAAACGAGAGGGCTGGAAAGCGATTGGCGCGCTACGGGCTGAGGGGAACTATCAAGGAGATTTTCGCAGTGTCAACGAGGATTTTATCGTGCCGATTTGGTACAACTATGGTCAAGCTCGCTCATGTTACGATACTCCGGCCCATTTTTTCGTCCGCCTGACTGACTACGCTGGAAAGATTGACCCACCCTATCAGTTGACCGGTTCGGTGACGCGAGAAACGGATCCTCGTATCGAGATATATTCTGCTGTCGGTCAAACTAGTCAACCAAACAGCTACACCGTTGAGACGTTGATTGAATCGTTTGATCAACAGGCCACCCCTCAGCGTTTCATTCAGCAGGCTCAACCGAGTCAGTCGGTTGGCACGCAGTTTGGCGAGGCGATTCGGTTTGTTGGTTACGATTTATCCAAAAATATGGCCCATGCTGGAGAGACACTTACCCTCAACCTGTATTGGCAAGCCACCACCGCGCCGACTGACTCATACAGAGCTTTCGTCCATCTGACCGACGGTACAACGCTATGGGCGCAACAGGACGACAACCCAATATGCCGCCTACCGACCTCGATTTGGCGAGAGGGGCAACATGGGCTGGGGCAGTTCCGACTCCAACTCAAACCTGATATGCCACCGGGCCGTTATCCGCTGATTATCGGGCTGTATCAGGCGGAAACCTTGAAGCGGCTGACCATCACCGCGGGTATGGGGCAGATCGGCGACGATTTTCTGTGGTTGGGTGATATTGAGGTGTCACCGCCGTAGAGGCGCTGTTCATGTAAAATCTCCTAATACCTTCTCTAAGACCAATCGTTCAGGTAACGGAAGTTTTTTTAGCCGTCGTTTCAAAACTGGTACAGAATATTCGTTGATAGTACGCCGTTCACGAGGAAAGTCCCATAATAGGCTTGGTAACCAGTTGTTAAGGGTTTCCGTCATGAGGTTCTCTTTTTTTTTACCTCGGCCTCGACTTCTCGTTTAAGTTCATCTATAAAAATAGTTAATTGTTCCGAAGGGAGCGGTTTAGTTATTAAGGCTTGTCCGGTAATCCCTTCAATGTTGAAGGTTAATAGATTCTCATAAGCCACTGGGACTCGTTTAGTATCAGCCAGTTCAAATAAGCGATTCCATGAGACATGCTGGCTCAAATAATATAAATCAATAATATCCTTAATCGTAGCTCTATCTTCAAAAGCGGCTATCTTACTTGCTCCAATATCCTCCAGATTGTTTAGCCAACAACTCTCTGAGGTTTGTTGGAGTTCGCCAAAATGGTTATATTCTCGTACAAAATCTATCTTTAACTCAACCTCATCAACCGAAACAAAAAAACGAGCGTAGTAATCGCCATACATCTCTCGGCTGATGGTAAAGTCTCGGCCTAATTTTCCTGCTAAATCTTTGGCATAAAAATCAGCCCGTTTTTTAAGGTTAATCAGATCATCACTGTCGTTTTTATTAATCCGAATAAACAGGTCAATATCATCTGACCAGCGATGTTGAAAATAATACCGAGCTAAGGCCGTTCCTCCGGTCAAATATAAATCTTGGTAGGCAGAACATAACGAAAATACTCTATCCTGTATGGGGTATAGTTGATGTTGATAAAATGTCGTCTCTTCAGACGTAGCCTGCCGATAATGCCTGTCAATTCTCATGGTATTTCAATATTTCAATAAGAACCTGTTAGATTGCTCCGTACTACTTCTCCAGAATTAGTTCCAGCGATTTTTGTTCAATTTCAGACTGATTAACCATCTCGCCTAACTCTTGTTCATCATACACGTATTTGCTTATCCTTCAGGCCAGACCATCACCGTCTTAAATTCCTTAATCCGAAATATTGGATAATCTGTATCGACTTGTCGTAACACTTTCACCCTGTTTTCTAAACAGGTTAGGTAGACAATCTCGGCTAAATCGCCATCCCCTTCAATACAGACCGTATCGTACCCCGCTTCGACAATTTGGTCAAGCAAATATTTAGAATCGTCTCGCGTGGCTCGATACCAATGCAAGGACGCTTTCATAAACTCACCCGTAAGACGAGTTCTTTCGCTGATACCTTGTGCCGTCAACAGATAGCGTAACCGTCGTCGTTGCATTTGGGTGACTTTGATATACCCCTTATTAACAAGACGTTTGATATACCAATTAACACTGCCTACCGCCACACCTAATTGGGTGGCGAGGTCTGATTGGGTCGTATTGGGATTTTCCTCAATATGTTTGAGGATTTCTAAATCATAGTTTTGGCCAGATTTTACAGTCAAAATTCAACCTCTGAATTATACATAAGCGAAAAAAAAGACAATCATCCGATTTAAATTCAATCTTTGAATCTTAGTACCCGACAGAAAATTTAATCTGAACTAATTAACACAGAGTTTCACAGAGGAACACGGAGATTCACAGAGAAAAAACGATTTATTTTTCTTTTGTATTACTCTGTGTCACTCTGTGTTTCTCTGTGAAACTCTGTGTTTCTCTGTGAAACTCTGTGTTCCTGTTTTAGTCTTCCCTAATCCACTTTGTCAGGTAGCAAGTCTTTGAATCTTAGCGTTTGAATGGCTTTTGGTGGGCTAAAAACTTATTCGGCCCTGATCATTGTTTGAGCCATGTGGCTACGTGCGACAGATAATATCGTAACACAGTCTTTAGACTGTGCGGCACAGGCTGAAGCATGTGCTACATGTCTCGGCTTACGTTGATAGCCCGCTCAGAATGACATGGCTGTGTCCATAACCATGATAATCGTCGCTTATTAAGGTGTTAAGGTGCTAAATTCAAATTCTGAATTTAAGTAGGCTGAATTATACCCCAACTTATTGAGGTGTCAAATTCACTTGTTAAGTTTTGATACTATTTTGAACTTTTGTAGGGTAAACATCGCTTATCAGGTTAATTTGTCTTGTGATTCGGACGCAAAAAGCGGTAACAACTCATTTAGCAGGCCCGATCCCTCGCCCTTGCCAAACTGTTCCATTGCCCCATGGAGCCATTGATATGAATCTTGCTGTTCCATAATAAACCAGAATTGTAGGGGAGACCGAAAGAGCAACACAACGATTCCAGTTATCGTTAAAACAAAACTGACCAAATAGAGTATGGCAAACGGGTCATAATAGGCTAAAATTTTGGCCTGATGGTTCATTGCAACATGAACCGAAAGTTGGTCAACGGATAATGGCACATTATTTTGAATGGCTTCATTCACAAAAGGAGTCGTCTCCCCCTCTCGTAAAACTTGAACATTGTACTCTCCTTCTCTACTAGGCGTTATCTGAAAAGTTAACCCCTCGCTGACAATGCGAAAATATAGGGACTGGCTACTATCGCCAAGCGGCAGATTGAGCCGTTCACTTGGATCCAAATTTTCTTGAAACGGTAACAAACGAACTGGTTTATCGGACGAATCGAATACATTGATGGTTAGCACAGGGTCAAAGGCCGCTACAGTAACTAACACTTGATTCAAAAACTGGGGTCGGTATAAAGACCAGTCTAACGTTTGTTCTACTTCAGCTTGACCGGACGTGTATACGGTTACGCCCTGCTCGCCCGTATCATTGGTTGATAGTAGCTCCAATTGACCGTCCAATAGCGTATTAAATTGTTTGTCGGCTGGGGACAATGTAATTTGGTCGACTTCTAGATAGTAGTAGCTCCCCAAAAAGGCAACAGGAAGTATGATTAGCCCGACATATATTATGGAAATCGCTAACCATGCCCATGCTCGTTTGGCTACGGTCAACATATCTGCCTGCTCATGATTTTCGGAGACAGTGAGGCCATGTTCGGCTAAGGTTGTTTTGAGGATATTCCAATCCATATCCTTTTGTATAGTGACGGTTTCAGTAGAACGAATAGCTAAGGGGTGTTGCCACTCGATTGAGGGTGAGGGAGATTGCCATCGTTGCCAAACTCCGGGGCTGTAATCGGCTAGGGCGACGAGACTATTAATGAAGAGAAGTCCAACGGGGAACCAAAACCATAGGTTCTGAAATACCTGTGCCAGGCCCATAGAAAACAAAAACTCACCCCAAGGTTGTATCAGTTGAGGCAAGCTTGATCGCCATAGCACAGCATTGAGACGAGGCGCGTTGTCTAATTGTTGGGGAACGAAAAGCCCCCAAGCGACAACAACGCTCAAAACAACAAGAACGCCAATCGTTAGCTTAGGGGTGCGTAACCCACGCCATAATAAGAATATCCACGGTTGTGGCTGATTAGTAACAGACTGATTAACTATCGCCAAACAATTACTCGTCTTTTGTAATCATTCAGTCCCCGGTAGTGGTGCAGATGTAGTGATCCGGAGTGCAAAGCTTGCTTTGCCTGCAAGGCAAGCCTTGCACTCCGGATTTCCCCATCACTACCTGTGCAGGACTACCAGTCCCCTTGTTCCCAAACCCAGTTTGGGAACACAATTGCTCAAGCAAGCTATGTTTACGACTTGCAACATGCCAGAAACAGAATGTCTATGGCAAATACGTTCCCAATCTGGAAATTGGAGCGAGGGGTGAACGGTTACAATAAAAAAGCCACCCATCGGACTCGAACCGATGACCTGCTCATTACGAATGAGCTGCTCTACCAACTGAGCTAGGGTGGCGCAATCAAGTAAGAAAAATTATATCATAGCCTAGAATAATTGACAATTATCAATTATCAATTAATAATTACGGGCTATGGTTGAATATCATCAGGTCAACCATCCCCAAAAGTTTTGTCTCTTGGGGACTTTTTGTTTTAAACCATGTTAGTAACTATTTTTAGGAGAGGTAAAAATGACCAAATATATTTTTTGTACAGGCGGTGTTGTTTCTTCATTAGGCAAAGGGGTTACAGCGGCCTCAATCGGACGGATTCTCAATAGCCGAGGATTATCGGTAACGGTACAGAAGTTAGACCCATACTTGAATGTAGACCCCGGCACCATGAGTCCTTATGAACATGGCGAAGTGTTTGTCTTAGAAGATGGTGCGGAGACCGACCTCGACTTAGGCGCGTACGAGCGATTTATTGATGAGAATCTAACCCAAGCCAGTAACTTAACTAGTGGACAGGTTTATCAAAGTGTAATTAATCGCGAGCGACGAGGCGACTATTTGGGTAAAACGATACAAGTTATTCCCCATGTGACCAATCAAATTAAAGCCGGTATCTTGAATGTAACTAAAAACAAGCCTTATGACATTGTGATTGTTGAGGTAGGGGGAACTGTGGGCGATATTGAATGTTTGCCTTTTTTGGAAGCTTTGCGCCAAATGCACAACGACGCGGGGCGAGACAACACCTTCTACATCCATGTCACCTTATTGCCCTATCTCAAAGCGACGGGTGAGCTAAAAACCAAACCCACTCAGCATAGTGTGCGCGATCTACGAAGTATTGGAATTCAGCCTGACATGATTGTTTGCCGAGCCGATTATCCGGTGGCGGATGATTTATGCAAAAAAATTGCTCTTTTTTGTGATGTAGAGACTGAAGCCGTCGTACCGATGACCACTGTGGACACCATCTATGAGATTCCGTTGATACTTGAAGCGGCCGGAGTCGGTGAGTTTGTTTGTAAGCGGCTCAATATCGACTGCCGCCCCTCTGATTTGCAAGAATGGCAAGAGATGGTTGACCATATCAAAAAGCCGAAAACAATGCTAAACATCGCTGTAGTTGGTAAATATGTTGATTTAGAGGATGCTTACATCAGCGTTTACGAAGCCTTACAACACGCCGCCACCCAACAAGACTGCGCCGTTCAAATTGAATGGATATCATCAGAAGAACTACAACGAACCCATGATATTAGTCGCCTTGAACATGTAGATGGCATTGTGGTCCCCGGTGGGTTTGGGGAACGTGGCATTGAGGGGAAGATTATGGCCGCAAAATTCGCTAGGGTCAACAAAATACCATATCTTGGGCTATGTTTGGGCATGCAGGTGATGGTGATTGAACTCGCCCGTGAGATAACCGAAAGTGACAACCCTAATTCAACTGAATTTAGCCCCACGACCACCTATCCGGTTATCGACCTAATGCCAGATCAGCGAGATATTGCCGGAATGGGCGGTACTATGCGGCTCGGTAGTTATCCTTGTCATCTAGTCAGTGGCTCAAAAACAGCCGAGGCTTATGGAACTAGCCTTATACATGAACGTCATCGTCACCGATTTGAGTTTAACAATAAATATCGGCAACCATTGAGCCAAGCCGGATTAGTCTTCTCCGGTTTGTCACCGGACGGGCGATTGGTCGAGATTGTCGAACTTAAAGAGCATCCCTTCATGGTTGCTAGTCAATTTCATCCTGAGTTCAAAAGCCGTCCCACTCGACCGCATCCTCTGTTTAGGGCTTTAATTAAGGTTACTCGAGGTCTGATAGCGGAAGATAAAGGAAAAACTGAATAAAATAGTGGTTCAGTGATAGAATCAAGCCAAATTAAAAACGTGCATTGAATTTTCAATGCACGTTTCATTCTTGTTTATAAAGTTGTAACTATATAGTTACAACGTTTTGAGCTTGCGGGCCTTTTTGCCCTTCTGTAACAGTAAATTCTACTCGTTGGCCTTCTTCTAGGTTACGAAAACCATCAGCATTAATTTCGCTGTAATGTACAAATACATCTTTGCCAGTTTCTCGTTCAATAAACCCAAAACCTTTGCTTGAATTGAACCATTTAACGATACCGACTTCACGATCTGCCATGATAAGGAAACCTCCTTTTTTAAATTTTCTTGTCTTGCTAGAGGTTCAGAATCAATTTCAGATATAACGTCTTACTATAGACTAGAACAACTGCTAACAACATCAACACAATACCATGCTTTTAGGTTACTGTCAAGTCGGTTAACGAAAAAATAAAAATTGATTCTCGTCTTAAGCTACAGTCTTTCAGATAATCTTTGTTATTGTCACGCTACAAGCGTGACCTCCAATTATCGTAGGTGACGCTTGTAGCGTCACATGAAAATCTTTTTCTGAAGGGCTGTCGGGTAGTCCTGCACATGTAGTGATCACCTACCCGCAAGTTCCAAACTTGCGGGTAGGTAACTGATTGGAAAAAGCCATCGGTTTTATTTTTTATTGTGGCACTAACAGATCACAGCCCGGCACGCCTCGGCCCGGTGATTGACCAAAATGACCTGTCCAGATGATTTCACCGTTGGCGAATAGATCCATGGCTTCATTAAACGGTAAAAACTCGGCATCGGCCTCAAATCGAGCCACCGGATTCTCCATAATCAAATGGAATCCGTTGCCCGTGTACTTAAACAGTACTCCTTTGCTATTTTGATAGACAAAGTCACCACCGTGAGGGCCAATCACATTGCCCGAAGCCACATCTGATAGCAGATTGTTCAATCCGGCATGGGAGGCACAGGTATAACGTTGGTCATGATGAACGATCAACGGAATCTCGTTCAGCACCTTATTCACTTCGGGGTTGCTGGTATCGTAACTGACTGGTGGTGCGGCAGGCCGTTCGACCACAGGCAGTTGAGCAAACACCGACTGGTCAATCTCTACGAATTGGGCATTAGCCGTAACCCAGGCCTTGTCGGACGAGGTCTGAATCTGGAGCCAACTGTCATCCTCAAGTCGCCCAATCACTATAAATTCGCTGTTTTCCGGCAACGTTTCAATCACGCCATAGTTGGTGCCGGGTCCTTGCCGGATGTTTAGATTGGTCAAGGTTTTACCCGTTACGGGTGGGGTTTTTGTTGGCTCGGCTTCGGCTTGAGTATCATCCACGACCGATTCAGATGATTCATCTGGCTCATCAACCGGAGTTTCGGCTTGAGTCGATGAATCGGCTTGCTCGTTGGTGCTACTGGATTCGGAACTCGCTTCCTCTGCCGTCGCTTGGGGCGGAGGAGCCTCCTCTGCTGATGAACAGCCGACGCTACTGAACGAGATCAGAGCAATCAATAGTACAGTCCAGAAACTTTTGTTATATCTTGTCATTGTATCCTCCTTAGGATTAATTATATGGGTAGTTCTGCACATGTAGTGATCACCTACCCGCAAGTTCCAAACTTGCGGGTAGGTAACTGACATATATCACTACTTCTGCACCACTACCATTAATTATATGAACCACTTGTTCGTCTGGCTAAAATAGGATAGTAAAAAGCTCCTGTTATCATAATCCATCTTTGTTTTTCTGCAAAATTTGGATCATACTTGAAGTTTGGATAGCCTCGCTGTTAGTGTTACAATAGAGCCATTAAAATTATCATTCACTCACTCTAAAAATGGAAATTGGAGCTTAATCATGACCGATATACAACCTAATACAGACCAAGCGCGTCTGGATAATTTTCTGACTAAAATCGACGGAATACCCAAAGAATCTGAGTTTGATAAAGAGGGGCGTTTAACCGGCCTCGATTTACAACGTCTCAACTTAACCGAACTTCCGGCTGAGATTGGTCAACTAACCAACCTGCAATGGTTGAATCTGCAATACAACCAGCTAGAAACACTCCCCTCCGAACTCGGTCAACTGACTGAGTTGAACCAACTTTTTTTACATTATAACAAACTGAATCAGTTGCCAGTAGAATTGTCTCAATTGACCAAGTTAGAGTCGTTATGGCTCCATCACAATCAGCTAACCGAACTCCCCGCAGAAATCGGTCAACTGAGGGCACTACGGGAACTATGGCTTTACAACAACTATTTAAGGGCAATTCCTGCCTCAATCGGGCAACTCAGCAATCTGCAATCATTAAATTTAGAGACCAACCGCCTAAGTAAGCTCCCGACGGAAATCGGTCAATTGAGCAATTTAGATGAGTTGAATTTGAGCAATAATGATGACCTCGTTAGCATACCGGCTGAGATTGGCAATCTAGTGCAGTTGAGCGCGCTCCATTTGCGAGTCAACATGATGACTGAGTTGCCGCCTCAAATTGGGAAGCTAACCTCACTCCGACAGCTTGATTTGAGCTTTAACCAACTGACCAAACTACCCGCCGAAATCAACAATTTAATCTATTTAGAGCAGTTACTCTTAAACGATAACCAACTCAGTGAGTTGTCTCCTCGCATTGCCCATTTAACCAAACTGAAACGCCTCGATTTAGGCAACAATCAATTGTCGGAAATTCCTGTTGAAATTTCTGAATTAAAGATGCTTTTATCGCTCCATGTGCCGGTTAATCATCTAACCAGCCTGCCTGCCGAAATTATGCAGTTGACCCATCTGGAATCACTCGATCTAAAACGGAACGTCTTGACCAGCCTGCCCGCTGAAATCAGTCAAATGACTAGCCTACAAGAGCTTGATTTGCGTAATAACATGCTGATGACCCTGCCGCCTGAAATGGGAAGCATGATTCAACTGCGGGAGTTGCGGCTTGAGGATAATCAAATTGGTGAGATTCCGGTTGAGTTCAGCAATCTGGTCGAATTACGTGAACTCCGGCTAGAGAACAACCAAATTACCAGCCTACCCGTTGAGGTTGTACGCCTGATGGTGAACAATCGGTTGACCTTAAAAGTAACGATTTAAGAGACAAATTTGCGAATGTTGTACGGAGTTTCTAAGTACAGGACAAAAAGTTTGATACCCAAAACCGCCCCGAAATGAATTTCAGGGCTACAAAACAGCGCCCGATAAATCGGGCTGGAATGGCGTATTAAGCCCCATTTATGGGGCACTGTTCTGTAGCACGGGGATTTATCCCCGTGTGAGGGCGACTATTGAAGTTTTGTCCTGTACAGAGACGGAGTTTTCAGAATGAACCGAGCCGAAACCCTAGAGTGGATTGAGCTAATCCTCGACTCGTTAGACAACCATGAGATGATGGCCCTTATTCGGGAGAGTGTCGGTCAATTTGACGGCCAGTTTTTTGAGGTGATGGGCCATGAAATTGACCGTCATAAAGCGGAAGGAAACACAAACACAGCCAATCACCTCGAATCAATTGCCCGTGCCATCGCCAGTGTGCGGCAAAATCGTGCCGAAAATATATAACGCCTATGCCCATAGAACAGCCTAACAATACAATCTTAGACGGGGCGATTGTCACCCAGTTGATGTTGGAAGTCAACGATATTTTCTACGTGAATGATGTCAAGATACCCCGTGAAGCCCCGCAAGACACGATCATGTTTGTCGGAAATCTACTGCTTCCTGACAGTGAAGTAGCTTACGACATGCTGGCCGAGCGATGGCTCAAACACCAGTACACTCCTATGTTACGCCACTACAAACGCAAGGTGGCTCTAGTGGCTCAACCCGGTATCGTTGACCCTCAACCGAGCAACCCGTGGATTAATTTGCTGGTTGGCGTATTAACCGTCCTGTCGATACAGTTTACAGGTGCGTTGTATGAATGTGGTTGTATACCCTCTACTCTTGAGGAGTGGAATGGTGGCCTACCCATGATGTTAGCCATGATGTCGATTTTGTTGGCCCATGAGTTTGGTCACTATTTTGCCGCTCGGTATCATAAGGTAGATGTCACACTTCCCTATTTTATCCCCCTGCCCGCGCCGATTTCTCCAGTGGGCACCTTGGGAGCATTTATCCAACTTCGCTCCCCCTTCAAAACAAAAAAACAACTGTTTGATATTGGAGTCGCTGGGCCGATTGGGGGCTTGATTGTGGCCTTACCGCTTATTGTTTGGGGAGTGGCTATATCGCCGGTGAACGCGCTAGATCGGCAAGTGGGTTCTTTTTTAGAGGGGAACTCCATCTTTTATCTGGGGCTTAAATACCTGATTCATGGTCAACTTCTGCCCCATTTTGATCAATATGCTGGCCTACCCCTTTATCAAGAGGCACTCTATATCCTCAGCGGAGTCATTCCAGCTGGTGGCGGGGCTGATATCCATATCAACTCCTTTACTTTGGCCGCATGGTTTGGTCTGTTTGTGACGGCCATGAATCTGCTCCCCGTCGGGCAGTTGGATGGCGGACATCTGGCCTACTGTCTGTTGGGTGAACGGGCACGCCTATTTGGGCGTGTATTGGTCGGGCTGATGATTATCGCTGGGCTGGTCAGTTGGACTGGTTGGCTGGTCTGGATTATGCTCGTCACCTTCGTCATCGGTCTTGGACACCCGCCCCCCCTCAACGAATTGGCCGACATGGGCCTGCCCCGTAAACTGCTGGCCTACACCATGATCATCGTCTTCATTTTGATCTTCATGCCCGCGCCGTTGCAGTTGTTGTGAGAATCGATAGCCAGAATCAGTCGTTTATACAGTCTTTCAGATAATGGTTTTCAATTCAAGACCAACCTTCCCGCAAGTTCTAAACTTGCGGGAAGGTAACGGCTGAAAATGTTTATCTGAACATCTATAAATATACTAAAATCTACTCATCCGATGACTAGGTGGAGAGATGAGCTATTCACCCATTCGCAAATTTTATTCCCAATGTCCTCGAATATAACGGTATGCCTCTTCCACATCTAGTTGCCGAGTTGTGCTACCCAAACGAGCATAGAACTTCTTGCCCCCTTGGTCATTCATAAAACATGGCTCATTGGCTGGCTTGACTGTCACCCGACAGACATCCTTTTCTTCAATTTCATCGAGTTGAAAGGTGATATAATGGGCAAAAGACGCTCCTAAACGGTCATTAATCAGACTGGTTAACTTCTGCTCAAATCCATCACGATTAGGACGACTACCAAGTAAACTATAATCTTTTTCAAGTCCAAAGATTGTCCCCTCATCTTTAACCCCTATCAGTAGCGTTCCGCCACTTGCGTTCAAAAAAGCGGCAATGGTTTTGAGCGAGGCAAACCGCAGATGAGTATTGGCCTGATTTTGCCGTATATCCCATTGCAGAGTGCTTTTAAACTCCACAATGCCACCTTCACCCCGTTCAATTATCTCGGCTACCGAGTCGCCGATTTTTTGGATGATGGGCAGAGATAAAGGAATTTTTAAGTTGCGTAGTTGATTAATTAAATCCTCTTCTACTTTCGCGTGGCTAATAACAGCCTTATTTATAACCCCAATATAAGAACTATTGCCATAAGTGTCTATCAATGTGCTAATATTCTCTGTTATCCAGATGTTATCATTATTGGCATTTCGTTGATTTAAGTAAGCTATCGCAGACTGGATAGAATTATGTAATGTTTCAATTGGATTACCTCGCATGTTTTTTGAAATATAATCCCATGCACTGGCTTTAAAGGCTTTTCGACAATCTGCAACAGTGTCGTTAGCAGTGAGTATAATGACGAAAGAAGTGATATTACGTTGCTCCACTTTTTCAAGTATGGTAAAGCCACTATCGCTATTTTCTAATCGCATATCAGCTATAATTATATGAAATTGGTTTTGTTCAATTTTCGCTTCTGCTTCGCCTTCACTACGGGCGACCTCAAGATGTTGGTAGCCATAATCTTCCTGTAAAATCTCAATTATCATAGCAAGATAACGTGGATTATCCTCCACAACTAACAATTCGATATTGCTAGTGTTTAAGTCACTCATGATGCTACTCCTCTTTCAATATAGGGAATATATATCTCAAATTTTGCTCCATGTGTACCTGTTTCAATGATGTAGCCGCGCATCTCCTTAAGAGTACGGAAGATGATAAATAAGCCAACCCCACCGCCACTCTCGTTTGAGGTACTATGGAGGGGCAGGAAAATCCATTTCTTTTTGTCATCAGAAACACCTTGCCCATTATCACTTACCGTGAGGTTCAGATACCGTTTTTCACTGGTAATTTTGCGATACCGTTGGGAGGTTAGCCCCATTATGGGGGCTGGCAAACCATCCACATCTTGAGTGGTAAGCTGAATGGTTAAATCAGGCTGGTCAGGATTATATTTGAGGGCATTTTCTATCAGTTCACTGATAAAACTACGAATTTTTAACATGTCACCCACAAACCAGTTATCACCATTCGACATGGTAATCTCAAGCGTGGCATTGTTTAGCTCAGGCGTGGCTTGCCACGATTCAAACAGTTCTTTGATTTGGAAGTTGGTCATCTTGAGGGTAATCCCCTCATTGATCGATTTCAAATCGTTTAGGGCTGTTTCGGTGTAGATGATTTGCTGGAGTAGCTTTTCTAGCTTTGTTTGGCTTGGGTCGTCTGTGGGCTGTTTTCGGATGGTTCGCTGAACCCGCATCCGGACCACCGCCAACTCATTGTTCACAAAATCAGCAATATCATGCGCTGTTTGGGAGATAGCTTCGACCACATGACGATAATTATCTACGGGTACAACTTGAATCCGGGCCTTCTCGGTGTCTCGACGCTCGGTAATCCCGATAGAGATGTAGGTAATATCCTCTACAATGGCCGCCAAGGTTTTATTATCGGGGTTTTTGGTGGCTAACCGCCTAGCAATAATCCCCAATAAACTGACCTCATTTTGAATTTTATGATAAATCGCTCGGTTTAAGGCTTGGATATCGTGGGTGCCGGCTTGGCTTTGTAGACCGTTTTCAGCAGTATGAATCTCACCCCTATTAAACGCGGCGACAATATCCTTCCTCAACTCATAAGGATTTATCGTTTCGACTGATATTTGGTATGTTGGCTCGATAACTTCTGTTATTTCATCATACATTTCTATAATTCCTTGCATGGGGCGTGTTGCGTGAAAAAACGTTCTACGTTCTACGCAATACGTTCATGGCGTAACTCCTCTTCTAATATATCCGGCGTGTATTTCATCTCTTGAATAAACTCAGCCGGTGGCTTACGTAAGGCAGAAAAAGCCGTACTTGGCAGTTCGATGCTGTATGAGGTCATAGTTGTGGTCATTTGTAACTCCTTTTTTATATTCGCAATTCGCAAATTCGCCTAAACCATCACCGGAACAGCGTGTCTAAACGGTTTAATCTCGCGTTCAATCTGTTCGGCTAACTCACCACGAGTGCGCTCCAGATCATACAATGCCTGTAAATTCATCCATAACTCAGCGGATGTACCTAAATAGCGGGCCAACCGTAACGCAATATCAGCCGTGACAGATTGATGACCTGTGACAAGGTCATCAATCTGCTGAATTGAGATATTAATTGCTGTAGCCAATTTTCTCGGTGAAACCTCCAAGACGATGTAGGTCACGCTTGTAGCGTGACAATAATCGTTCACCTGTATTGCTTGAGGTATTACGGCGTTTATTAAGCAAACTAGTGACGCTACAAGCGTCACCTACAATAGTTTTATTTGTAAAGCAAACTCAACGGGTAATGAACCATGCCATATTAATCGCTTGAGCCAATTTTTTTGGTGAAATCTCTAACGGTATCAAAAACTCTTCGCTTAGCATTTCTCCCGGATGAACGGGGGCTATCTTTAGTTCACTCATTTTGTGTCCTCCTACGAATGATAATCAACAATTTCGCTATTTGCCATTCGCAGATTCGCTCCATTCGATAATCTCTCTTGCCGCCTCCAATCGTATCACCTCTGGAAAAATCGTTTTATAGACCTCACAAAACGGGGAGCGGGTATCAGGCCGCCCATAAACTTTGGTAGTCAACGCCGCACAGCCTCCGGCACAGTAATATTTCCACTCACAATCTCGACAGCCCTCTTTTTCATCAACGGGTAGATTTTTGATACCGATGTCGTTGTTGATGACTTTGGACAGGGGGTCAGCTTCATAAATGGTGGTGATGGGGGTTTGCATCTCCTGCTGACACATGGCGATGTTACCCTGATGGTCGATTACCAGATAGTTACGCCCCACGGCACATGTGTAGTGATGCTCCTGCCCCAAATTGGCCCGGTCGGTGAGAGCATGGAGCAACGATTGACGAGACGGCTTTTGAGCAAAATGGTTGATGATGACCTGCATGGTAGTTATCAACTGCTCATTGTAGGGCATGAACTGCTCCCGATTGGGAAAAGCGGCATTATCGCGGGCAAAGCTGAGGCTAAACGGAATCTCCCATTCCAGTAGAAACTCCATGAGGGCAATTAAACTATGAGCCGGTTGCCGCGTCACGGTGATGGAGACGACCACCGACACTTCGGCTTGTTTGAGAGCGATGAGGCTTTCCCGTGCCATGTGTGCGGTGGGCAAGCCACTGAGCAGAGGCCGATTGTTATCATGCTCCATACCTAGCCCATCCAGCGAGACCATGACCCGCATGCCCATCTTTATGAGCCGTTGCTGTACTTGCGCGGACATAACCCCACTGGTCAGCAACACTTCATCCAGTTGTAAACCATGTTGGTCGGCTAACTGGTGCGCCTGCTGATGTAAGGCTTCCACAAGCCCAAAGTTAAGCGTTGGCTCCCCACCGGCATATTTCAGTTTGACAACTTGGTAGCCATGTTTGAGGGCTTCCTGAAATACAGTCTGGATGGCCTTTTGCCCCACTTCAAACGGCATGGCATCATTCGATTTTTGGATGTAGCAGTAATGGCATCCCAATGGGCAGGCATTGGTGATGTGGAGCCAGGCGGTGAGGTTGGGGACGCTGGCGTAGTCGACACAATCATAGTCACAATCACAAGCACAATCACAATCACAAGCACAATCACAAGCACAATCATCACAATCATAATCAGTATTACCGTAATTAGTATTACGGCTGTATTTTTTATTAAATATTGATGACTTCTTCATAGCAAATCTCCTTTTGACAACCTTAAACATCTAGCTTTTGGCGTAAATTATTTAACTTCTTAGAATAAAAATTTAATTTTGATTCTTCTTTTACCTCTCGGCAGACATTTATTAGATTATTTAGTAAATCTATCACAATAGTATATGCTTCAATGTCTATAGCTATAGGCAGTGCCTTTTCATAATAATCTATTGAGACTAAGAATTGTTTTGTCTTTTTATATAAATCCCCAAACGAGCGATATACTGACAATAAGCTAAGGTTACTACCGCTCTTTAAACTAATGGCCAATGCTTCATCCATATATTTTATAGCTTTTGGGGTATCATCTATATATACATAAGCAAGAGCTAACCGCCTTAAAACCCGTACTCGGTATATAAACGAATCCTTTTCATCCAAAATTTCTAAAGCCCTCAGCTGATAATCGACAGCTGTATCTTTTTTTTCTAACATTCTGTACGCTACTCCCAATAAACTTAAGATATTACATTGGGCAAGTTTCTGAGAGTGAGTTTCCGATAAAACTAAAGCCTCTTTTAGTGTAGAAATAGTTTTAGATTTATTATCTGATTCACTAAAACGATGCAGATAATGTGCTCCAAGTGTTATTAAGGTACTTATCAAAATATCTGAAACCTCGTTGTGTTTTCTAGCTATATCTATAGATTCTTGGAGTGCTATTATTGCTTCATTATCTCGTTTTAGATACATTAGACAAGACCCTATTCCAGATAGAGAAGCAGCCTTTACTTTTGGTGTAAGAAAATCTTTCTTGTTTAAGATACTCTTGTAATGAGATATTGCCAGTTCCCAATTGGATAACATTTGATATAAACGAGCTTTTGTAAAAACAAGAGTATGAAGTTGTTCATCTGTAAATTGCCATTTTTGCTCATCAAGCGTTCGAACAAGAACTTCGGTCTCAGTTAATCGGTATTGAATCTTGAAAAACTGTTTACTTAATGCTTCTGATGCTACAAACGCCACATCCGCATCCACCACAAACCAATGATACAACGCCTCAAATTCATCCACTTGGGTCTCAAAATATACCTTCAACAACCTACTAAAATAAACATACCGAGCCATGTTTTCTGGCTCGCGCCAAAACAGTAAAATCGCCTCGCGGGATTTCTCATGGTAGGTTAAGGTTTGTTCGTCCACCTCGGTAGTGAAGGAGAAGGTTTTCAACCGTTCAAACAGTTTGGCGCTGTTAATTTTCGGATCAAATTCGGCTTGTAAGGCTTCAATCACGGACACATCAAAGCGGTGGGGCAAGGCGGTAGCGCGAATCAGTTCCGCCAAATGCTCATTACTACCCGCTACTCGGTTGATAATCTCTAAAGTTAGCTGGGCGGTGGCCTCATTGGGGTCGTCTGGTATGTTTATAGGTCGTTCCATTCGTTCACTTGCCAACTTTCAGCTAATTGTCCCATCAACATGGGGTTGTTTTTGCATGGTTCGTAATAGGCTTTGTAGACAGTTTCCGGGTCGAGATGATGGAGTTGACACCGTTCTATAAAGTAGAGTTGGACTTCTTCCGATGTAAAGGGACTGAGCCTTTTTAGTTCTTTCAACCAACCTTGCCACTCGTGGGGGTTGCTCAGGTTCGATGGATGTGCTTTAGGCCGTCCAGCCAGCACCACCACCAAATTAGGCACGGTGGCAGAACGAATCAGGCTCAACAGTTCCTTTTGCACCCAATCCGCC
This sequence comes from Anaerolineales bacterium HSG24, assembly GCA_030377895.1. Taxonomy (GTDB): domain Bacteria; phylum Chloroflexota; class Anaerolineae; order 4572-78; family J111; genus JAUCGB01. The sequence goes on along the minus strand of JAUCGB010000032.1, from coordinate 16,527 downwards.
GTTGTGCTGGGGACATGCTCAAAAGCATCAAACAGCAATACAACCGGACTAGATTCGGCTAGGGTGGTCAAGGCTTGTTTGAAAACTTTGGTTAAGCGGCGCAACACGTAGGCTCGATGTTCGGGGGATTGATTGGGATTGACCGTTATATCTCCGGTGGAGATGATACTGCCACCCGCCACCTGTTTGATAGATGACTGTTCCGTCACAGTGGCCTCAATTGAAACCGCCGTTTCCACGCTGTGAGCCGCGATATTAATCACCGCTTGGGGATGATGCAACTCATAATCAAGCTGATGAAACTCAGCAAAATGAGTTTCTCCCAGATGCTCCGCCAGATTACGCATGCAGTCCAACGGGTCAGTGGGTTGGTCAGAGGCAAAGCGCACTAAACCACGCGGGGTGTTACTTTGACGGCAATGATGAGAGAAACTATCCAACAGCCATGATTTACCCTGTCCTCCCTCGGCGCATAGACTCAAGATACGGTGGGATTTCTGTCCAGTCAACATCTGCTGGAATAAGATATGTTCTTTGTTGCGATTAACGGCAATAGGTAAGTGCCACATTAATTATCCTCAGTATTATCGTTAGTTACAATATCTCGTCCAGCAATCTGGCTGATATCGACATCTTCAAATTCACCCTCAGCATCAATGCCGGGTGTGGTCGGATCATCTCGCCGAGGGTGTTTGACCCCCAGCAAAATATCCCGCCCGGCCAGTCCGCTGATGGTGGTGCGCTTGAATGTCCCTTTAAGTTTCACCCCTGCTTTGGTTGCCACAGGTTGACGATAGGGTGGATAAGCACGGTACTGCTTGGGGTTGCGTTTTTTTAACATTGCCAATAATTTCTCCATCAACTCTTCTTCAAGGGCAAAATTGATGAGTCGTTTGGCTAACTTTTTGCGAGGAATAGGCTGTGTTAAATCAGCATAAACGCTGTAAAAATCAGGCGAGTCGTAGCAAAAGATGAGCAACGTATCACCTCGAAAACTCTGTTTAAGTAATTTGCGGATATTTTTGTGATTATATGGTTGATTCATGCCCGTTCACCCCGTCGTATTTTCACTTCCTCAATTCCATCCCAATCAAGCAATCACTACCTTAGACATCTACCAACCTCGTTAAGTCGTCCTGTAAATCATCATCTGTGTATGCTATTTCGATATTTAATTGCTGATTCATCTCTGTAAATTCCCATAGGCTAAATCCACTAAGTTCACAAGCTTTACCCAGCGAAATATACTGATGTTCATATAAAAACAGAGCAAACATTCGTTTGACTTCGTCGTTAATCGTTTTTGTGTCTAACCCAATTTGATGGATTAAAAAAACGGGTAGTTCAAAGTTGACCTGAATAACGTTCATGGCATAACTCCTCTTCTAATATTGCGTTGCGTGATTCGCCCATTCGCTCATTCGCATATTTGCAAATTCGCCCATTCGCTCATTCGCCCATCTCTCCCACAATTCGCATGGTCTCCACACTGACGGTGCAGACGCGACCCAACAACTCAATCACCTGTTCGCGGTAATCCCAAAAGCGGTAGGTGTTGAACTTTTCGCGGATGGTCGGGTCGCGGGGTTTACGCTCTTTGTAGCGATCTAACACCCATTCGAGGGCGCTCCGATTGCCGAGTTTGTATTCCCATGCCGACGGTGGCACGCCGCGCAACGTCGTCAGGGTGTCGAGTTGAATCACTCCGGCCTCTTTATCGGCTTTGAGTTTGGCTTTGTATTTGGGTGGGGGACTGTTCGAGAGAGATTCGTCAATCAAATCATCTGGCACTTGCTTATCATGACGGGTGAGGGGATAAGGCTTGACCGTCTCATAGTTGACATGCAGTTCCATGAGTTCCTTGCCCCATGTTACCCATTGCCAGAAATCATCATAAAAGGGGATACGGGGGAACTCTCGCTTGAGGTTTAGCTCATATTTTTGCCGATAGGCCGGATGGTGCAGGACGGCGTAGACGTAGTGGAAAATGTCCAACTTTTGGATTTTAGATTGGGCGTAGTGGGTGTGGAACTGCTTGAGGGCAAAGTCGGTGATATTGTCGTGCCGTGTGCCGTCTTTGTCGTAGCGGTAGAGGGGGAGGCATTGGGTTTTTTCTAGCATGTCATAAGATGGAATTTTTTTTGTTGTAACACATTGAAATGGCTTTGCCGATGATAATCCAGAAATACAAATAGTAATATTGTGTTTACATAATTCCGTTCCAAACATCTCAAAATGATTATATGTTAATCTATCAGATAATACCTTCTCTGAATAAAAGTTTTGTTTTACAAACGGTCTAAATAGAGCATCTACAATCAAATTGTTGTCGAAAGAAGCTCTCTCTTCTTTAAGAAGATTTGCCTTTAAACTAGAACTCCATTTGATTGAGTAATCTAATATTTCATTTAACGTAGCTTTTGCCTGGTTATCCAAAAGAATTATCTGGGTATTGTATTTCTCAATAAAAAATTTAACTTTGTTTTCAAGGTATATTCTGTTAAAATCATGCAACCATTCATCACGATTAGTTTTTACTGCTGACGCGTATAACCCAAATATCGCATCAATATCAACTTGCTTTTTAGCAAGTTTAGTCTGCTTGCTGGCAACAGGCAGTAAATCATCCCAATCATGTTCTGGTTGGTTGAGCCAATAATGTTTGCTGCCTGGTTTTATATGTTCAAAGGGTAATGCTTGAAATTTATTATCCCGTAAATAGGCTTTCTTTTCTTCGGCTTTAGCATAATCTCGAATAGTGTTGTAAAAAATTTGGCATTTGTGATTTTCACCAGTCTGAACCAAAAAATAAACTGCCACGCCTACTCGAATCTCGTCACTAAAGACATTCCCTCCTTCACGGCGACGACGTTCTCCACTGGTGCGGGCATTCCCTTTCATGTCAATGATATAAATATAATCAAACTCCTCGGTCACAACTTTGCGAAAGCCATCATAGGTGCGGGCATCCAAAAAAGAACTATTGGAGACAAAAGCGACCACCCCACTCTCGCCCAATCTATCCGAAGCCCAACGAATAAAACGGGTATACATATCATACAGATGGGTTTTTTGGGCGGTACTGTGTTTAATGTAGGTATCTTTAATCCGTTTATCCACGCCTCCCTTTCCATCTAGGCCAGTATATTCACGGTTTTTATTGTTCTCATTCTCATTACGTTGGTTGGCGTTGTAGGGTGGGTTACCAATAATCACCGAAATTTGTTGTTTGTTTTGCTCTATAATCCGTTCAATATTTTCAGGGGTCAAGCCAAAATCCATCATGTGTTGTTTGTTCGCATGATCAAAGCCCAGATTATCCAAAGTATCCACAAAGCAGATATGCTCAAACTCGGCATACTGTTTCATCTTTTGGGCGTAGGTATACTCAATATTCAAATTGGCGATGTAGTAGGGCAAAATTCCGACCTCGTTACAATGGATCTCATGGGCATATTTGTGGGGCAGGCGGTTGGTCGGCAAATACTCAATCAACTCGGTGATAAACGTCCCCGTACCAGTGGCCGGGTCGAGAATCTGCACGCCCTCATCACTGAGCAGTTTGCCAAAATGTTTGAAGGTCAAATGGTCTGCCGACTCAATCATAAATCGAACTATCTCGTTAGGCGTATACACAATGCCCAGTCGGTCTGCTCCTTTGGGGTTATAAATCTTGTAAAAATTCTCGTAAAACACCTTGAGGAACTTTTGTTTTTCATGATGGTTGGCAATTTGGGCGGCCCGAGCCTTAATCACCTTGTAATACTGGTCAATCTTGCCCAAAATAGCGCGCCTGATGTTGCCCTTGAAAAACGTGCCCACGATTTGACTCAACTCGCGGGCGATATTGTTCTCGCGGTGGTACTGCGCCTCATCAAACACCGTCATAAAAATCTCTTCGGTCAAAATATGCTGGATAATCATCTCCCGCACATCAGCCATGACCAGATGCGGGTTAATCGACTTTTGGCACATGTCCAAAAAATCGGCCCGTGCCTGTTGAAAGGCTTGGTTGGTTTGGGCTTGTTGATGAATCTCATCCCGCAATGTCTCCAGCAAATCGGGCAAATCCTCCTTAAACTGCTCAATCGCCTCATAAAACTCCTGTACCTCGCGAGGCTGAAAGTTGAAAAAGGTTTGCAACAGGCCGTGCAAAAGTATCGAGTCTTTAATGTCGGCCCGACCTACCTCACGCCCATTTTGATAGAGGACGGCGGTTTGGCTATCCTCAAACAGGATGTTGTTTTTAGGATAACCGGCCTCAAACTTTTTGCGAATTTTCTCATCCAACGAGGCTTTCTCACCTTTACTTTCCCAATAGCCCCAACTCTCCCGTAGCGCGTCTTTTAACGTTCCATCAGGAATAATGGTCTCGCCCTGTGGGGTGCGATACGCCAACTCCGGCACCAGCTCTAGGTTTTTGGTGGTGGCGTAATGCTCCAACAATCGCTGAAAGGCAGTGCGGATGCTCATCTCGTTGCGCGAGCCGCCATAACGAATTTTGCGTTCTACTTCATTATAATAGTGTTCAATTAGTTGGATGGACATGGTTGTTATCTCTCTTACTTATCGGGTCTATTTTTGCGGTAAAATATTAAAATAAGCACAATGTATAGGACGGATCAACCGAAAATCTCGTTGGTCTACGGTAAGAATTTTCTGAATATTTAATCGTTCCGCGACCACGACAATAGAGGCATCAACAAAATCAAGTTTGGCATCACGGTACTGTTCCAGAAGCGCATTAATACGAGGTAGATCACCTTTGGTAATCGGCTCTACTTGAATAGAACTGTTTGTAATTTGTTGTAGAAACAGACGCATCTTATCATGCCCTAAACGAGCCTGTAACAGATAACTGATTTCTACCAAAACAGTTGTTGGTAACAACAGATCATCAGATAACGTTGCAAACAAGCCAATCACTGTTTTATGATGGCGATCACTTTTATCTGCGGTAGCATATAAAAATCCACTATCTAGTAGAGCTGTCATGGGCATGTTTCTCCAATATAAAATCGCTGACGATTGTCTTAACATTCTCAGATGTATCATCATGCCCTGATTCAAACATACCAGCCATTGCCATCAGAGAGACCGCTCCGGTTGATTCTGAGCGCAGAGACACGCTCTCGTCATTATCGACAGGAACTAACTGCCGATAAAGCAGTTGCGTAACCTGCTCAATGACCAGTAACGCCTCTGTCGGCAATTTGTCGAGCAAAGTTACAATCCGTTGTTGGATCGTTTGTCGTTTTAGGTTAAGGCTCATTGTTTAACTCCTGTTTGCTATCTTAAAGTTATCTTCAGATCAGGGCGTTGAACGATAGAGAAGTTGGTCAAAACAGTATTATCCAACAGGACGGTCATGGGTATTCTCCTGCTCCCAACTCATAATCGCATCGACTTCAGCCTTGGCCTCCTCAATATTAGCTGGCCCTAATCGAAGGGGAATTCCTTGCTTGATAAACCGTTGTTGTAATTCCAAGCGATGTATCCCTAATAATTCCGCCGCTTTACCCAAATTTATCCGTTCATCTAAATAAGCCCCCACCACCACAAACCAGCGCAGTTCCTCTTGCTGTAAAAGCAAGGTTTCAATAGCTTGGTCAACTAAGGTAGGTTGATATTGTCTTACTTTTACCAATTGATCTAGCGTCCATTCTTGAACTAACATTGTATGAAACTCCTTGTTGGGCAATCATACCTTAGTACCCGACAGAAAATTTAATCTGAACTAATGAACACAGAGTTTCACAGAGGAACACGGAGATTCACAGAGAAAAAACGATTTATTTTTCTTTTGTATTACTCTGTGCCCCTCTGTGCATCTCTGTGAAACTCTGTGTTCCTGTTTTGTCGGGTAGCAAGCAATCATACCCTGTCCACGAACAGCAGAAATTAATACCCCTGTATCAATAAATGTTCGTATCATGCCCGTTCACCCCAAGCTTTGTGTTGACATTTTCATGTCCCAACTCGAACATGTCAGCCATAGATGCCGTCCTGCTTGCCTCATCATTTTGAACCGTTTTGTCAGTTGGCCTTAACTGCCGATAAAGCAGTTGGACAATCTGCTCAATGACCACTAATGTTTCGGTGGGTAGTTTATCAAGCAGGGTTAAGATGCGTTGTTGAATTGTCTGTCGTTTTAGGTTAAGGCTCATGGTTAGCTCCTGAAACTATTTTGGATTTTTCTCTGGCAAAGCAAGCTTTGCACTCCTTTTCGCCCAAATCACTCAGCAATTTCAGCATCATCATCAACTAAATCATCTAATGAAACCTCGAAAAATTCAGCCAATCGAACTGCTAGTCCCAACGAAGGAACATTTTTGCCTGTTTCTATTTTACTAATAAGACTACCATCAATATCAAAAATAATCCCCATTTGACGCATTGTCAACTCTCGTTGGGTTCGTAGTTGCCGTAATTTTTCACCAAGACGATTCATGATGTAAATACCAGTTTGACTCTTTCAACAGCTAATGCTATACTTCTTTTGTTGAGTTAAATTCAATGATTTTGATTCAACAAATTTACAAAAGGAGAATCTTCCCCATGAAAGGCGAAATTTCGCCGGAAAAGTTACTCAATTTCTGGTCGCGTGGTCAACTCTCCAACGATGAGACCATGCGGGGCATGCTCCAATGGCTCATTCGGCAACAGACGGCTATCGCCACGTTAAACGTGACGGTATACCAACTGCGAGGCCAAATCGACCCGCACCAAGCTATATTGGATGAGTTGCAGACCAGTGTTGAGTATTTGAAAACGGTGGCTAACCGCCTGACCACTCTATCGGACGACCAAGCCACAACATAGAGCAGTCAAAACAGTTAGCCAACCAAAAGGAAAAAGAGCTGTGAACAGATACGTTCCGGCTCTTTTATCATGATAGATGGGATAGTCGATTTGGGCAAATTCGCCCTATTTACTCCCACTACTATTTTCTACCCGACAAAGTGATTCATGAAGGACTAAAACAGGAATTTTGCGTTAATTAGTTTTGGCTAAACGTTTTGTCGGGTACTAAGTTCAACTATAGACTGGAGGCGCACGCACTTTGATTTCATCTGGTGCGTGTGACAACACAGCCGTCATAGCGGCTCATTCCTAACTCTGGACGTAAAATTGGCGTTGGCCTCGCTATCTTGTATAATTTAGCTGAGGTGTTTTTACGTGACCATTTTTTTGGTATAGGGTTATGATTTACGGAAAGGATTTAGGATATGGGTATAGAAGATTTAAACAAACAGAATTACCGTCGTCGATTTGCCTTGTTGGTTGATGGCGACAATATATCAGCAACATTATTGAGTAGTATTATGACCGAACTTGATAAGCTCGGTTTAGTGACGATAAAACGGATTTATGGCGATTGGACTCGTTCCAACATGGGCAGTTGGCGACGCTTGTTGCATGACTATGCCGCTCGCCCGATTCAGCAGTTTCATTACACGGCTGGTAAAAATGCCACCGATTGTGCCTTGATTATTGATGCTATGGACATTCTTTATTCGGGTCGGGTGGATGGTATTTGTTTAGCGGCCAGCGATAGCGACTACACTCGGTTAGCCATCCGGATTCGGGAAGAGGGGTTGTTTGTGTTGGGAGTGGGTCGAAAACAAACTCCAAAACCGTTCGTTAATGCCTGTAATCGTTTTATCTACGCTCATGATTTATCATCACCAATCGATTCAACCAAAACATTGACCGTTAAAACTGAGCCAACCAAAAATGGACATAAACACTTGCCAGTGGCTTTAGACAAACCTGAGCAAACTGAACTTGAAGCTAAAGCTGAAACTATAGCTGAAGCTGAAACTATAGCTGAAACTACAGCTGAAGCTGAAACTACGGCTGAAACTGACGCTGACATTTTGCTGGCTGAGATGCTTAATGTAATGAATGGAGAACTTAACCCGATACCGTTGTTAACAGAGGCGATTCGGCAAACAGCCAAATCATCCGGTTGGGCCAAACTGAACGATATCGGCACCTCTCTACGTCAGATTGATGACAATTTTAACTGTCATCGGTATGGGCATGGTAGTTTGTCGAAACTGTTCAAAGCCTACCCCAAACAGTTTCGGATAAAAATGGAGGGTAAAGGTAAAAAACAAAAACCGGTTGCGGTTCGGTTTATTGAACCAAAAACAGCAAAGCCTGTTTCTTCAAAACCGAAAATAGATTCAACCCAAAAACCAATCCCTAAATTACCCAAACCCGATTCTGTCTCGTTGTTAAAACAAGCCTTTAGCCGAGCGGTTCAAGAGAAAGGATGGATTAATTTGGCGGTTATAAAAACCTGTTTACAACAGATTGATCCCAAATTTGACCCGAAACAGTACGGTCATGACGAGTTGAAAAAACTTGTCCAATCCCATCCAGAACTGTTTGAAGTGAGAAGCCAAACAAGTAACGGTAAGCCTGCTAAAATTTATGTGCGGGTAAAGGAGTTGACTATCGCGTAATCATTCCATGTATATATCGTTATCTGCTCAAATATTCGGGAGGCCGTCACCTGAGCCTGCCGAAGTCCGTTGGTTCGATAGCTGCTCAACCAACGTCACCGTTCTTTTTTGAGAAGATACGCTAGATCACTCTGTCAAAACTAGAAACTGGGCTTATCAACTGTAGTTTTGGTGGTGCTGACCTATTGACTGATAAGACCTCATGTCATTCCGAGGTATAGCGTAGCGGAACCGAGGAATCTCCCGTCCTATAAGCTCTTGGGGGACTCTTCTCTCCATTTCGTTACGCTCAGAGTGACATGGTCATCAGTCAACATGGCAACGCTACCTAGTTTTTTGTAAGGAGGTATCAGTATCAGATGACACAGAAATCAGCCGTTTATGCAGTTAAAGTTGTGCCTCATGATCCTAATTGGATACAGTTATTTGACCAAGAGGCCAAGTGCCTATCAGCAATATTAGGTGATGAAATAATCGCCATCCATCATATTGGTAGTACGGCAATTCCCAATATCTATGCCAAACCGATTCTTGATTTTTTGATAGAAGTGCGAAATATCGACATTATCAATCAATTTAATGGGCCATTGGCTCAAGTTGGTTATGAGGCCAAAGGCGAGTTTGGTTTACCGGGTCGGCGATTTTTTAGCAAAGGAGTTGGCTCTGAACGAACTCATCATGTACATATTTTTCAGACTAACAACCCCGAATATGAACGTCACCTTGCTTTTCGGGATTATCTTAGGACTCATCCAGATGTGGCATATCAATATAGCCGCTTAAAACAAGAGTTAGCTGGACGTTTCCCTAAGGATAGTGTGGCCTATACGAGAGCCAAAGATGATTTTATTCGTTCTACCGAGCAAAAAGCGAGAGCATGGCGAAAGATGAATGTAGGTCGAACTTTGGTTATGTCTTGATTTGGTCGCAATCGTCGGCTTGACGAGAAGCATGATAAACACAACGGCGGTGTAATCATTAGCGATTGCACCGCCGTTTTTATAATTTTAATCATCGTAATGAGTTTGTTTATCCATTTTATTCATACGCCCGCGATGCGGGGTCAATAAAGTATACTATGGTTGACATGTTGACTGATAGTGGTAGTAATGATATAGTAAGCAGGTCAAATTAATGTTTTACCTTGATTGTACTAAATCGAATTTAGAATCGGATTTGACTTTTGCAGTGGAGGGTGTATAATCTGAATTCTAAAATTCAGGTTTTGAATTTTAGAATTCAGAAATTGAGACCATTACTGTAATCAAAGTAGCGTTGTGTTTTTATATAACAAAGAGGAACTTAAAATGACCACTTTTACCAGAGTATTTCGACCAGTTTTGATCGCTATTTTTTTGATTCCTGTCATTATGTTACCTGTTTTGTCGGCACAAGCCATAGAACAGCCGAATAATCAGCCTGTATCAGAAGCACATGCCATTGGCTCATGGCAAACAGAGAGTTTTACGACTTACATACCAATTGTGCTGAAGAACTATTCACCGAATCATACGGCCACGCCAACCCAAGAACCTGTGATAACGGTCACCACAACACCGGTTGTTGCAAGTCAGATACGTATCACCCACGTTGACCCAATTAGCGAATATGTGGATATAAAAAATGAAACGGCCTCAGATGTTGAGATGATCGGCTGGACACTGTACGATGAAGCAAACAATACCTATACATTTGTCACCTTCACCTTAAAATCGCAAGCGATGGTCCGAGTATGGGTAATCAGTGGTACAAACGATGCTGAGAATTTATATTGGGGACGAAAGAGTAACGTTTGGAATGACGGTGGAGATACCGCTACTTTAGCTGATGCAGAAGGAAAGGAAATTCACCAATATAGTTACCCTGTTGCCACACCAACCCCTGAATCAACAACAACCGCAGAACCATCTGAGACCAACACCCCAACACCTACCGCAACTCCGATTGTAATTACCTCTACCATACCCATTACGATTGTTAACGTTCAATTCACACCTAGCGAAGAGGAACATGTCCAAATTCAGAACACCGGACCGAGTGAACTTGATATGACCGGTTGGACATTAGAGGACGAGGGTAAGTACAAATTCATTTTCCCTGACTTCACCCTTCAACCCGGTGCTACAGTTAAAGTATGGGTTATTACCGGCACGAATGATACGGAAAATCTCTATTCAGGTCTAAAAAGTTCTGTTTGGAATGATGGCGGTGATGTTGCCACTCTTAGGGATGATACGGGGGTAGTTGTGGCCGTCTATGTCTATCCCACAGATTCACCTACTCCGACACCTGCGGGATCTCCGACGGCAACACCAACGAGTTATCCGGTTGGTTCATCGCCTATCACCGCTTCGGTCAGAGTGACTTATATTGAGTATAACCCAGATGGTGATGATTTAGAGGGTGAGTATGTTCGTGTCAAAAACTTTGGTGAATTTGATGTTGATATGATGGGATGGTCACTTTGTGATGAGAAAAACAGTTGTTATAAGTTCTTGACCTTTACCTTACAATCTCAAGCTACAGTAGCCGTTTGGGTGAAAGAGGGGGCAGATACAACCCAAGATGTTTATTGGGGTAATAGTCGGTCAGTTTGGAATAATGGAGGAGATTCTGCGTTACTCAAAAACGCTTCGAGTGATTTAATCCATCGTTGTACCTATTCTGGTGGTGACGTTGGGGTTGATTGTGAGGCGATTTTGGAGTAGGAGAAATCCATCATGGAAGAGTTGCTTGAACTGCGCGGCTATATTGAACGACAAGAATATCCCGAGGCCTTATCATTGCTTGAGGAGATGGAAGAGATGAGCCGACAGGATAAGATTAATAAGATTTATAGCTTCGTAAAGGTTCTGCTACTTCATCTGATTAAACAAGATGCGGAAAAACGAACTACCCGTTCTTGGGATTACTCTATCCGTAATGCCTTGAACAGTATCTTTCGGACAAATCAAATGCGTAAGACTAAAGGTTGTTATCTGAGTGAAGAAGGCTTAAAAGAAACTATTCATCAGGCGTATGCTTTGGCTTTAGCTAAAGCCTCATTAGAAGCCTTTGAAGGTCAATATGACGAGAAGCAACTTGGTGATATGGTAGATCGCCCCCAAATTGAACAAAAGGCTTTTGACTTAATTAATGGCTGAACTATTGCCCTTGAAGCATAGTGAACTATGAAAAAACGACTCTCCTTTTCAAAAATCAAATTTGACGAGTTATGTCAAGTAGTGCCTCTCAAACCTGTCACTGACCATGCTAAATTTGATGAATGGTTTCATTATGATTATACAGTTAGTGAGGAAGAGGTAGATTTTTTGGCTAACCTCATTGATTTACATCGGCCATTTTTAGGAAGTTACTCGGAAGAGGAGTTAAAGGTCAAATACCTTACACCTGTAATTAATAAAGTTAATTTTATGTTTGGACAGGTCAAGGATTGGTATGAACGACCACTGAAAACTGTTATCAATGATATTGAAATCGGTGGCTATGTAGACTTTATGGTAGCAAAGGGCATTAAAGAGCCTCAGCGTCCTTATTTTTTCATCCAAGAATTCAAAAAATCAAAGAGTGAGGTTGACCCTGAAGATCAATTATTAGCTGAATTGTTAGTCGCGATGACCTTAAATCAAGTTACGATGATGCGCGGCGCATATATTATGGGCAAGGTTTGGAGTTTTGTTATTCTGGAAAAACAACCTACGGATCAATATATCTATTATGTCTCTAAAAATTTTGATAATAGTTGGTTAAATGACTTAAAACAAATTTATATTAACCTCCAAGCTGTCAAATATTTATATTGTCAAGATTGACGTGAGAATTAGTATTGATTTGGTGATATGTCAGCTTATGTAACCGGACGGAATTTAATTATGGATGGTGGTTGGATGGCTTGGTAGATATGAGTTTGGGGAGATTATATGGAAGAGTTACAGGAATTACGCGGTTATATTGAAGGTCAACAGTACCATGAAGCTCTCAATTTAATTGAGGAGATGGAAGAGATGAGTCGAAGTGATAAGATTAATAAGATTGGTAGCTTTATCAAAATTTTACTCGTCCACCTCATTAAACAACAAGCGGAAAAACGAACAACCCGCTCATGGGATACATCTATCTTTAATGCCCTATTTGAGATAGGACGAATTAATAAGCGACGTAAAACAAAGGGCTTTTATATTAAACAGGCCGAAATGTATGAACTTATTGATGAGTATTACTCTACTGCCTTACGATATGCATCTCTGGAAGCATTTGGTGGACGTTATGAAGCTGATGAACTTGAAACCATGTTTGACCAAAACACTCTCCAACAAAAGGCCGTTGGTTTATTACAAACTACATTTGAATACAAACATTAAACATTGTGTCACTAATGATTGACAGATTTTTCGATGATATTGCTCAATGAAAACCATTAAATTTTCTGAAATTTCATCAACTATCCTCAAAGAGATCGTTCAGTTGCAGGAACGAGGTATCTCTACCAATTATGATTGGTTACAGACTACTAATGTCATCTTAACAGAGCTAGAGGAAATACAGTTAAAGTCAATTCAAGATCGGTTGTTGGGTTATGAAACTAGCCTGATGAATGAGGCCACAATTTGGGCCAGAGCGATTTATCCGTTGCTTGTATTAGCCGAACAAGAGAATATTCAGGCTTGGGCCGGGATTGCCATCCAAACATCTTATCCCCATGTGGAATTACAAGGCGTGGTAGACGGTATGTTGTGTCGGTCTGTGGCTGGTCAACCAGAGCAACCCTATTTGGTTGTGGTAGAAGCGAAACGCGGTTTAGAGGCTAAAAACCCTCGCTTTCAATTATACGGTGAACTACTGGCTGTAGCCCACTTAAATTGGGAAAGTAATGCTGAACCAAGCCAAGAAATATTTGGTTGTTATACCATTGGGGATAGTTGGACATTTCTACGTGCCATAATCCAAGATATTGATACTAAACGCCCTCAACTTACGTTAGAATCCTCACGAGAGTATGTTGAGAAAATTGAGGCAGAAACTATTTTGAAAATTTTGAAGTTGATCGTGATGCGTCAGATTAATGTCTTATAAAACCGATGATACTGTGACCGTATAATTAGAACTATTTGGTACGAAAAAAGCATTACCGACTATAATGGGGTGATGTTGATTGTGATAGTAGGAGAAATCCATCATGGAAGAGTTGCTTGAACTGCGCGGCTACATTGAAGGCCAGCAATACCCGGAAGCGTTGGTATTGATTGAGGAGATGGAAGAGATGAGCCGTGACGATAAATTCAACAGAATCGACAGTTTCATGACTGTTTTATTGTTGCACCTTATCAAAAAACAGGCCGAGCAGCGGCTAACTCGTTCATGGGAACTCTCAATTTTGAATAGCATACGGCAGATTGTCAAAACCAATAAGCGACGCAAGGCTGGTGGAACGTATTTGAGTCAAGAGCAACTGATAGAGGTTATCCATGAAGCCTACTCTTTTGCATTAAAAAATGCCACATTAGAAGCCTTTGGTGGAGCGTACACTGCTGAACAACTTGGAAATATGGTGATTCGTGAAGAAATTGAGCAGGAAGCCTTTACCTTAATCCAAAATTATCGTAACGAGTAGGAGAAATCCATCATGGAAGAGTTGCTTGAACTGCGCGGCTACATTGAAGGTCAGCAATACCCAGAAGCATTGGTATTGATTGAGGAGATGGAAGAGATGAGCCGAGAAGATAAAGTCAGCAAAATTCGTAGCTTTGCCAAGATTTTGTTATTACATATTGTTAAGCAACATGCTGAAAAACGCTCTACTCGTTCTTGGGATGTCTCTATTCGTAATGCTATTCGTGAAATCAATTATGTAAATTATCGCCGTAAAGCTAAAGGCACCTATTTAGATGAGAATGGATTAAAAGATGCCCTTGCAGAAGCATATTTAACTGCTTTAGATCGAGCCTCATTGGAGGTGTTTGGTGGGATATATGATGAGAAACAACTTGGAAACATGGTGGTTCGTGAAGAAATTGAACAGGAAGCCTTTACCTTAATCCAAAATTATCGTAGTGAGTAGGAGAAATCCATTATGGAAGAGTTGCTTGAACTGCGCGGCTATATTGAACGACAAGAATATCCCGATGCCTTATCATTGATTGAGGAAATGGAAGAGATGAGCCGACAGGATAAAGTGAATAAAATTCGTAGCTTTATGCGTATTTTATTGATACATTTAATTAAACAAGCGGCTGAAAAACGGACTACTCGTTCTTGGGATTTATCTATTGAAAATGCATTAGAACAAATTATGCTGACCAATCAACGCCATAAAGCTAGAGGTAGCTATCTTTATGAAGATGAATTACAGAATTTGATCGGTAGGGCCTATCCGTTAGCTATAAAATATGCCGCCCTAGAAGCGTTTGGTGGAATTTATGAGCCACGACAAATTAGCCAAATGATTGACCGTTCTGTTATTGAACAGAAGGCATTAACATTAATCCAGAACTATCACGAAGAATAGGGAATAATGAAACAAATTTCGTCGGATATGGTGTTGGGGTTATACAACAATATTTAGGCCCAGAAAACTTTTCCTTATTATTATTGGTTTTTGTTGTTATCACCCAAATATTACGAGCCAGTTTACAGGAGCTGTGTTTTCTGCACATTTACAGTCTGATGTCTGGAAACAAGCATACAACGATATTTTTCATCAAGTGATGACGATGAGGCATTAAAATATACTTTTGCAAGAACAGTACGGAATATCCCATAGTAATTAAGGTAAATCATCATGAGTTGGACAGAAAGTGATTATCAACAGGCCAAAACCTATTTTTATCAACGAGAACAGATACGACAGGCGAAGCTTGAACAGACTCGGTTACATTGGTTTAATCGAGTTCGTGATTTAGTTCAAAAGATAGCACCCCAGTATCCAGCTATTAAACGGGTTTACCTGTTTGGGTCATTAGCCCAGTTGGGGCGTTTTCGGTCTCATTCAGATATTGATTTAGCCGTAGTTTGTACAAACATAGCAGCTGAAACAGTTTTTTGGCGAAAACTAGAGCAAGTAATAAAGCATTCAGTGGATGTGAGACCATTGACTGAATCGATTGCAGAGGCAGTAAAACAATACGGGATTTTATTGTATGAGCGACAAGATACTATTATTGATAAGTAATATTAAGCGTGATTTAATCGCCATAGAAACAATCTATCAAGAATTAGAGACACATCCTTTCGGCCAAGAGGCTAGTAAAGATACACTCATTATTATTGCTTATCATTTGCACAATTTATACAATGCCTTTGAAAACATTTTTTTGAACATCGCCCGCACCTTTGAGAACTCGATAGATGATAAAACACAATGGCATGCCGAGTTATTGGAACGAATGACCTTAAGTATCAACCTGTTACGTCCAGCAGTAATTGACGAGACTGCTTATGATGCTCTTGATGAATTGCGCCGTTTCCGTCATCTGTTTCGTCATGCTTACATGGTTAAACTTGACCCCATGCGGTTGCAGTTGGTGATTCATAAGGCTAATCAGTTACGGACTATTTATCCAAATCAAGTGGAACTATTTTTGAGTTTTCTGAATCGATTAGAGTAAATTTGGTAATGTTCATTTAGAACATCTGAGCTATCGATTTGAACTGAACACTTTTGCATTGATGAATGAAAGACATGCAATCTCCCGTAAACCAACTCTGCACGGCGATGAAGTCGCCATGCTATAGAACAATACCCGACAAATCGGATTATCTGAGCACGCAACTTATTTATTTCTAAGAACAAATTATGAATTGGTCTAATTTTACCGTACTTGTTACGGGTGGTACAGGCTCTTTTGCTAAGGATTTAATTAATGTTTTACGAGTACGTACTTTTGCACCTTATAAAGTGCTTATTTTGAGATTGAAGACCCCGTTCACTAGGGCAATTGCATCAAATGATAGCTGATTTTAGGATTTCAAGTCGAAAATCATCATTCCAAGCGGCTTTCATTCGTTTGGCTTGGATGCCGGAGTTGTCGGAACTATTTTGTTTGAGTAAATTGAG
>JAUCGB010000160.1 GCA_030377895.1 Anaerolineales bacterium HSG24 | reverse complement strand
ATCAGGATAAGGTCTTTTTCAGCCAGCCTTCGGCAAGTTCAGGCCACGTTGGTTGAGCCAGTCGAAACCCCATACTCGGCCATGTTGCCTAAAAATTGTCATAAAAAAAGCGGCGTAGTTATTGAAACTACGCCGCTTTTTATATGTAATTTTTTCGGAGGCGTTATGCCTTCGGGAAGACTATTCCAAGCCAAAGAGCTACTGTGACAAATCCACCCGCCCTTGCTCATCCATTTGCACGGTGATGGGTGGAATCGTCTCGCTTTGCGTTGACATGAAGCCTTGAGCGTCGAGATTCGGGGCTTCATTGGTCAACACAACCTGTTGGAGTTGTCCCTCGGTCACGTCGAGGATGATCACCCCGTTGCCGCCGATACTCAGTTGGGCCGTGCCCTGAAGCAGAATCTGCACCCCTTCCTCAACGACAATATGTAGCACCTCATCCTCACCACTAGTGCGGTCGCGGATGACGAGAGTCACTTTCCCAAATTCTGCGACTGGATAATCGACTCCGATGCCAAATCGACCAATGGGCGTGACCATCGATACGCCGGTGCCAATCTTTACCCCATCCTCGGTCAATACCACCGAGACAGGCACAAAGGGCGGTTGATATTCTAAGGAGTAGTCAGGGTCTTCGTCGTTGC
The DNA here is from genome assembly GCA_030377895.1 of Anaerolineales bacterium HSG24. Lineage (GTDB taxonomy): Bacteria > Chloroflexota > Anaerolineae > 4572-78 > J111 > JAUCGB01. The sequence goes on along the minus strand of JAUCGB010000160.1, from coordinate 4,261 downwards.
CAATTGGCAAGTCGTTTAGGTTACAGATGGCGATGATTGGCAGGATAAGCACCAACAATGTTAGATAAATGTGAGTAATTTTTTTATTAAGCATGGTTTAATGTTCTTTGTGGAGTGTCCCAAACAGGGCACTGATTCAGTTCTCAGTTCAATAGAAATTTTTTGGTCGATTATCGTCGGCCAAGTTGTGGGTTTTGATGGGCCAGTTCGTCGGTCACTAGTTGCACCAGCAGATCATCCAGATGCTCGACGGTGTAATCATCAACATGGTGAGTGGTGGTACTACCGGGCGCGCCGCTGTTTGAATCATCGGCATAGGTCAAAAAGATAAAGCGACCTTGCGTAAATTGGGCCAACTGCCGGAAGATATACTCCCCTTGGTCATCCAGCCCACTGCTGGCGATGGGGAAAATCTTAATCCCCTGCTCTGCGGCAGTGACCATCTCCTCAGCGTAGTCGTAATCTTGGGCATAATCAAGATGGGGCGGGGCATCGGCGATCAGCACTACCAGCTTAATCGTGTCGCTCTGTCGCCAACTCATGTCGCTGATAGATTTATGGAGTGCCTCGTTCAGCGATTCGGGATAGTCACCGCCGCCATCAGCATACACGGTGTCGAGATTGTCGGCAAACTTCCGCACATCCGGGGTAAAGGGGTAAGTCCGGCTGACAAAGGAATCGTCACGGTCTCGATATGTGACCATGCCATAATGCACCTGCGGCTGGCCGGGCAAGGCATCAATTCGAGCCGTCACATCAAAGACAGTATCTTGCACCTTGCTAATCTCATCATCCATACTGCCAGTGGCATCAATCAAAAAGAGTAGGTCGAGTTTGATTCTGCGTGGAGGAGCTGGTGCGTCTGCCAACTTCACTAGCCACCGCTCACTAATCTGCTGGCTAGCCTGATAGTCGGCTCGGGTCAAAATAAAGCTCTCCACCGCGTTCCCTTTGCTGACCTCTACTTCAAACTCATCATCGTATCGACTGCTAATCCCTACCGCCTGCGGATGAAATAGGGTTTGACCGGTGGCGTAGGTACTGGCTTGATACAAAGTTTGGCCCTGATCTTGCTGATCTGCTGCCATCACCCGCACCTGAGCATCCAACACCGGACGGCCCTGCTCGTCTCGCACGTCGATGATGTATCGCTCGGTTACATCCAAATCATGCACATAAGGGCCTTGGTAAGTGCGCCGATAAAACAGATAGTCGTCCCATTTGGCGTTGTCGTCAATCTCGCCGGCGCGTAAGGGGGCTTGTTGCTGACGGTGCCTCGGTTTTGAGGGAGGAGAATCTGCTTCAACTCCATACCCATCGGCCTCGGTGACTATACCAGCCCCACCACCGCTGCCACCCAAACCACGTTCAGTATCGAAAGCAGGCTTAGGCGCGTAACTATCGTCTCCCTCTCTGTCGTAGACTGCACCAGATTCATCATATTCCGCCTCATCATCAATCCAATCCGTGCGCCCTGCCGATGAGCCATCATCATCTTTAGCTCGGTCACTCTCTAGCGTCACATCTTCGATGACTTCCTCACCGATAACCCGCCGGTCAGTCTCGGAGGTGGTTTCAGTAACCTCAGCCTCCCGCGCTGATTCGGGGGCGGGGACATCCTCAGCCTGCGGGTTCAACGGCTCGGCCTTATCATCATAATCAGCACTGTGTTCTGTTTTCGCCTCTTCGACTTCAACTCCCTTAATCGATGGGAGTTCAACCTCTTCATTATTAGTAACTTCCTCTGTCGCTTCCTCAATATTATTTTGAGGCAACGGCTCGGTACTATCCCCCATTTTCGTTGCTTCAACTTCCTTCAGCGGGGGTTCAACCTCTTCATTACTAACAACATCCTGCTTGGTAGTCTGCTCCGAATCCAGTGTGGCCGGGGCAACCTCTTCACTGCTCCCACATGCCGCTAAAATCAACAACAGTAAACAAACTACTCCAACCAATCTGTGTGACCTGCTCATAATTGACATCTCCTGACTCCTTTAGATAATATAGTAAAACAACTGTCACTTAATCATTGGAGAGTAGGTACAACTCCCCTACATTAGATTAAGACGCTACACAGTTGAGGAAGGTTCCCAATATGACAAAAGAAAATAAGAGATTGATTTTAATCGCTGATGATGAAGCCCGCATGCGCCGCTTTATCGAGATGAATCTGGGCTTGGAAGGGTATCGGGTGGTTGAAGCCAGTAACGGCCTTGAGGCAATTGACCGTGTCCGTGAGGAGTTGCCCGATTTGGTTCTGCTAGATGTGATGATGCCCGAACTGGACGGTTTTGAGGCCCTGCACATCATCCGCGAAACCTCCAACGTGCCAGTTATCATGCTGACGGTGCGGGACAGTGAAAGCGATAAAGTTAAGGGCTTAGAATTGGGGGCGGATGACTACGTCACCAAACCATTTAGCCCGCGTGAATTAGCTAGCCGCATTAAGGCGGTTTTACGTCGCACCGCAATTGAGTCACCGGCTGACAAATCTATCGTCACGGTCGATGACTATCTACAGATTGACCTAAATCACCGTCAAGTGTTTGTCGGTGGCAAAGAGGTAAAATTGCGCCCGACCGAATATCGTTTGCTCTATCATCTAATTAGCAACCCCGGTCAAACTTTGACCCATGAGATGATCCTGTCGAAGGTGTGGGGGTACGAATATCGAGACGAGAGCCAATATGTGCGGCTCTACATCACCTATCTGCGGCAAAAAGTTGAGCCGGATCCCAGTAAACCACAATATATTTTGACTAATCGGGGTGTAGGTTACTATTTTGTTGACTTTGTGAATAGTTAGTTAGGGGTTTTTATGAAAGTTCTTTTTATAGTCAACCCTAAATCTGGATTTAGCGGATTTAGGAAGCAGGTCGGTCAAGCGATTGCTCATTTGGCAGAATTTGGCTACCTAATTAAACGGGTCGAAACCAGCGGGCCGGGCGACGCGACCAAACTAGCTCAACAGGCGATTGAGGAAGAGTACGACATAACGGTTGCTGTTGGTGGGGATGGCACAATTAACGAGGTAGTAAACGGCTTGGCTGGCTCAAATACCGCATTGGCCGTCTTACCAGCCGGTACGGCTAACGTCTACGCCGCCGATGTTGGGATTCCCATCGGGTCACTCATCAACCCCGATGCCATCAAAAAGGCGGTTGAGGTGTTAGCCACCGGACAACGTCGACGCATTGATTTGGGGCGACTGACCTTGGCTGACGGCACGAGCCGCTATTTTTTGATGTGGTCGGGCGTTGGGTTGGATGCGGCCATCAGTGAAGCCAAAAAATCGAATATCCGTTCGAGCCGCTCATTGGGTTACATGGCCTGGTTCATGGCCACGATGATGCTTCTGTTTGAGTTCCGGGGAAACCCAGCCACGTTGGAGATGGATAACGAAACTATCCAAGAGCGGCTGATAGTGGCCGTAGCCAGCAACGGTCAACTGTATGGGCGGGTGTGGCGTTTTGCTCCTGAGGCCAAACTGGATGACGGCCTGCTTGATGTGGGGGTCATGGTCGGCCATCGTTGGTGGCAAATCCTCAAACATGGTATCAGCCTGACTCTCAGACGGCATATTCAAGACACAAACTTTCATCTGCATCGCACCAAATCGCTGACAATTCGGACAAAATACCCCATGCCAGTTCATGTTGATGGGGAGACCATTGGCAACACCCCCATCACGGTTGAGGTAGTTCCTGCCGCGCTCGATGTGATTGTGCCAGACAACGTACCGGGCCGGTTGTTCAAAGATGGCAATCCCTACGAAGATCAAACCAAGAAAAGAGGCTTAAAATGGCCCTCGTTGCCCTTAAAGCGGAAAAGGGATTAACGGACTCATTCAAGGGGATTGGTTTCGTTGCCTGTTGTGTTTAGAGGCGTAGAGGTCAAAATAGTTTTTTGGTGCGATTTTCTTTGCGGTAAGGGAGTAGCTTTTACCGGTTTATTATAGTAAATTGTTAGTTCGGCAGTGTCTCTTAAAAAATTTATTTGACCAACTTGGCAACGGATGATATCTAGTCCTGTTTTTTGTTGCAAATCTTCCAATAGCAACAAATAATGTTCTGGTTTAATAAGTTCAATGTTTTCATAGAGAATTTTTTTATTCATTTCATACTGGAAACCCCACTTTTTTCTAAAATGTAAATCGCTGTCACTACCAGCAGGTCAATTATAACCAGTTCTGAAAAATTGATACGCGTCGCCATGAAGAGCGTGTTCATAAAAGGTAAGGTGAGAGAAATGAACAAGTAGG
>JAUCGB010000159.1 GCA_030377895.1 Anaerolineales bacterium HSG24 | reverse complement strand
ATTTTTACCCCTTAATTCATTTTTAACATGTCAAATATTCAAGAATCAACGGTTATACAGGATGTACAAATCGCCAATATCAAAGCTTTTGGTGATACTCGAGGCCGTTTTATGGAAACATTTCGCAAAGAGTGGTTTCCACAACGCAGTTGGGATATTATTCAAACCAACCGTTCCGACTCTATTGCGGGTGTGTTACGGGGCTTACATTATCATTTTAAGCAGGTTGATTATTGGTATGTGGTCAAGGGTAAAATTCGAGCTGGATTAGCAGACCTTCGCCCTAATTCTCCCACATATAAGGCCTCTCAGGTTATCGAAATGGGAGAAGAGAACCAAGTTGGGCTGTTTATTCCGGTTGGAGTGGCGCATGGCTTTGTGGCTCTGACCGATATAACCTTAACCTATATTGTTGACAACTATTATGATGGCGGAGACGAGTTCGGTGTGGCTTGGAATGACCCCGAAGTCGGCCCTGATTGGGGTGTACCCGAGCCGTTAGTCTCTGGACGAGATGCTGGCAACCCGTTCCTAAAAGATATTCCCGCCGATAAATTGCCTTAAGGAATGGGAGTAAGGGAAGTAGCGGCTAATCTCTAGCCTTACGAGGTAACAGTTAATCCTACCCCCTACCCCCTATCCCTTATTCCCAAGTAAAACTAATGCAAAAACTCAACGATTCAGAACTATTACAACGCTTCGAGCCAATTATCCACTTTACCAAAGGGGAGCAGTTTTTCCCTATGGATGTTGAGCCGTATGTCAAGGAATGTAGTTTGTGGGTGCAACGCCCTAATCAAGAGCCTATTTGCCTCGTACCCGATGGGCAACTAACTATGGAAGGGTTGGTTGACGCTTATCTCTATGGGCCGGACGCGGTATATTTTTTGCGCTTCATCGAAGATCATGATCTCTATAAATTAGATGTACATGCCTTTAGTGGTAATAGCGCACGTAAAAAGGGATTTCGGCCCGGACGAGGTCGGTTAGCCCGCGTCGGCTACTCGGCCCGTTTTATCGACGTAATCTTCGCCATTACCCTATTTGCACGGGGGCGGGTTCCCGGTGACACGGCCATTGGCGCGTATCTGGAATATGAACGTATCATGACTAACCATGAGCATTATGGCTATCATGGCCGCGTAGTGCGTAAAGATGGCTGGATTGTTTTGCAATATTGGTTCTTTTATGCCTTTAACAGTTGGCGCTCCGGCTTCTTTGGCGTGAACGACCATGAGTCTGATTGGGAGATGATCTGCATCTATTTGTATGAGACCTCTTTGGGTGATGTTCAACCGGAATGGGTCGCTTATGCCTCGCATGATTATCATGGGGATGATTTGCGCCGTCGTTGGGATGACCCCGAAGTGACCAAGGATGGGGAACATCCGGTTATTTATGCGGGAGCGGGGTCGCACGCCAGCTACTTCCACCAAGGGGAGTATATGACCGAGGTGGTGCTACCCTTTTTGACTCCGCTAGTACGTCTCATCGATCAACAACAACGGTTCTGGCGACGGCTACTCAAGCAGTATCGCCCAGAGGAGTTGCAATATGTCGAGAGACCTACTTTTAACCTGTTTCGAGTTCCCTTTGTTGATTATGCGCGGGGGGACGGTTTGTCGATTGGGCCTGGACAGGAAAAAAAATGGGAGCCTCCTCGTATATTGAATCCGACTCCCGATTGGGTCAAACATTATCGAGGACTGTGGGGGTTATACACAAAAGACCCGGTTTCGGGTGAGGATGCCCCCGGCGGCCCTATGTACAATCGAGACGGAAGCGTCCGGGTGGCATGGTACGATCCGGTCAGTTGGGCTGGTCTAAGCAAAGTACCACCTCCCAACCAGATGATTACCCGTATCCAAGAGCAACGAGATAAACTTTTGGCAAAACAGACTGAACTGAAGGCCACCATTACTCAAACTCGGGATACCCTAACTGGCTTACGAGTTGAGGCGGATACCATGTTTGGCGCGCCCCACCTGAAAAAACGGTATGATGAGCATGAAGAGCAAATCGCCCAACTATCGACTGAGTTGGTTGATCTGCGCGGCCAATTGACCGCCAACGACATTGTATTGACTAGCATGAACGCCCACATCGAACGGCTCAAGGCCGGAGACCGCGGCCCCATGCGAGCGCACATCCGCCATGCCCAAACCCCTATGTCGGAGGTTGAGTTACGATATGGCCGCGTCGCCGAGATTTGGGCCTCGGTCAGCATTGGACTGCTCATGATTGCCTTTGTGATTCTCATCTTTTTTGCCCCACAACGCATTGGATTTGGCATGGCAATCTTAATTTTGGCTATGGTCTTTCTGGAAGCGGCCTTCCGTAAACAGTTACAGTTGCTGATTACGAGTTTGACTAATCTGCTGGCGATTGTAGCCAGCCTCGTCCTACTATTTCACTTTTCACTACAGATTATGGCCGTAGCTGTCTTTTTGATGGGTAGCTATATTATGTGGCAAAACATGCGAGAGTTTTTGCAATAGGCGTGAGGAGTGAAAATGTGAAACGTGAGGAGTGAGGAGTGAAACGTGAGGCGTGAAACGTGAGGGAGTGAAACGTGAGGAGCCCCCTTGTTCCCAAACTGGGTTTGGGAACACAATTGCTCAAGCAAACTCTGTTTGCGACTTGCAATATGCCAGAAACGGAGTTTCTTTGGCAAATACGTTCCCAATTTGGAGATTGGGAACGAGAGTGAAACGTGATCAACGTGATCACTACATGTGCAGGACTACCCAATAAACTAAAAGGAACAACACTTTATGAAACTCGTTACCCTAAAAAATAATCAATTGGCCCGTGTAGAGGGTCAACAAGCCATTTTGTTTGAGCATGTCGGTGGCATGCTCGGCCTGATTCAAGCCGGAAGAGCGGGATTAAATATCGCCAAAAATGCGAACAATCCAGTCCAACCGTTTGACCTCGCCGATGTCACCGCTCCCATCAAAAACCCATCTAAAATCATGGCGATTGGCAAAAACTACGCCGAGCATGCCCTCGAAACTCACAGCGACATCCCCACCAGTCCGATTCTATTCACCATATTCCCAACCTCAATCATCGGTCATGGCGAGTTGGTCACGTGGCGACATTCGCTCACTCAACAGGTTGATTATGAGGCTGAATTAGCGGTTATCATCGGACGCACGGCTCGCCATGTCAACGAAGCAGACGCGCTCGATTATCTGTTTGGCTACAGCTGCGCCAACGATGTCAGCGCACGCGACTTGCAATATCGCGACAAACAGTGGGTGCGAGCCAAATCGCTCGACACGTTCTGCCCACTTGGGCCATACATCATCACCGCCGATGAAATTCCCGACCCGCAAACACTCGACATTCGCTGTTTCATCAACGGAGAGCAGATGCAGAGCAGTAACACCCGCCACATGATTTTCAGCGTGGCCTACCTTATCTCATTTTTATCCCAAGCCTTTACCCTTTTGCCGGGCGATATCATCCTGACCGGTACACCAGAAGGAGTGGGCAAATTCCGCAATCCGCCCCTATTCCGCGACGATGGGGATGAGATGGTGGTCGAAATTGAACGTGTTGGCCGTTTAGTCAACCATTGCCGGAAGGAGGCATAATGTTAGAACAAGCAAAACAGTTAACCCCAGAGTTGATACGAATTCGGCGAGATTTACACCGCCACCCAGAGTTAAGTTTTCAGGAGTTTCGTACCGCTCAACGAATAGCCGAAACTCTACAAGAAATCGGTGGTTTGACCATCAAAACCGGTGTTGGCAAAACAGGAGTCATGGCTGATTTAGGGTCGGGCGACGGGCCAACTGTCGCCATTCGAGCCGACATGGACGCGCTCCCGATTTTGGAAAAAACAGGGGCAGAATATGCCTCCACCAACCTCGGCGTAATGCATGCTTGCGGTCATGATGGACACACCGCCATGCTGTTGGGCGCGGCCCAGCTACTAAAAGCCCGCTTTGCCGAGGAAAACTTACCCGGACGGGTGCGCTTCCTGTTTCAGCCTGCCGAAGAGAATGCTGATGTGGAGGATAGGAGTGGCGCGCCATTAATGATGGCTGAGGGGGCTTTGGATGGCGTTGACATGGCTCTAGCCCTCCATATTCGCTCCACTGTTCCTACTGGACAGGTGATGATTGCCGACGGTTATTTCTGCGCCGCGGTAGATACCTTTAATGCATGGCTAGAGGCCGCTGGTGGACACGGGGCGCATCCTCACGAAACCAACGACCCGATTTGGATGATTGCTCCCGTTTTGACCGCCTTGCATAGCATCGTCTCGCGACGCATCGACCCCTTGCATCCGGCGGTGGTGACGATTGGTCAGGTGCATGCCGGAACCGCCAGCAATATAATTCCGGCGGAGGTACATCTACAAGGGACGTTACGCAGTTTCGACTCGGAGGTGCGTCAACAACTGATTGATGAGGTTGAACGCGCACTCTCGATTGTGGAGCCGTTGGGCGGAACTTATCGGCTGAAGGTGACGCGTGGTTATCCGGCGGGGCCGAATCATGCTGAGGTGAGGCAATGGCTTCATCAGGTGGCGAGCGATTTTTTGGGAGCAGAGGCAATCAGCAATGGCGGGCTAGGTTTGGGTGGCGAGGATTTTGCCTACATGACCCGTGCTGTGCCTGGAGCCATGTTTATCTTGGGGGCGGCTGTTCCCGATGATGTACAGCGGGAGCATCATTCCAATATTTTTGATATTGACGAGAACGCGCTCCCTATCGGCGCGGCGATTCTGGCTGAGACGGCATGGCGGTTTTTGAATGGCACGTTTGCGTTTCGGTGATTCGGCATAGTTCATTTTTGGCTATGGTCTTCGTTTCGGCCAGTTTGAAGATATTCATGATAGTTATTTTAGGCCAACAACACTGGTTTTTGCCAGTATAAATTTAGAAATTCCTCGTAAACCACGTGTAATCTATGACTAAAGCA
>JAUCGB010000158.1 GCA_030377895.1 Anaerolineales bacterium HSG24 | reverse complement strand
TGGATCTATTTCAGTAAACTGGATGTAGATATTGGCACATAAATCAGTTTAGTCTCAAAGTTGTACACTATGCGATCCATTTTAGGCTACTGACAGTATGGTTAGACAAATAAATCTACACACTCGTCCGATTATCACCCAATTCAATCGATTTTAGCATACTTAGAGTTATGTTTAGATATTGGTTAGATATTGGTTAGATATTAGCGTTATCGCTAACTAGGTTTCACCCAATTCGATCCATTTTAGGATACTGAAAGTTAGCTCATTTTGCGGGAATGTACACTAATGCGGAGTTTCACCCAATTCGATCCATTTTAGGATACTGAAAGCGAATACCGGTATTAGGATCATGCCTTTGTACAATTTGTTTCACCCAATTCGATCCATTTTAGGATACTGAAAGATCTCTATTTTTTTTATTCAAAAGGGGAAACAAAAGTTTCACCCAATTCGATCCATTTTAGGATACTGAAAGTAGCTTTGGGGCTTGACCATAACGATATTAAATCTACGTTTCACCCAATTCGATCCATTTTAGGATACTGAAAGACTGTACATTCCAAACCATTACCATCAGGCACCGAGGTTTCACCCAATTCGATCCATTTTAGGATACTGAAAGTTTACGTGCGATGCTTTCTTTACCTCTGATTGTTGCGTTTCACCCAATTCGATCCATTTTAGGATACTGAAAGTAACCAGCAGTCTAAATCCCCGCGTCCTCAGTAAACGTTTCACCCAATTCGATCCATTTTAGGATACTGAAAGATCCATCCACCTGGAGGCTCAACGTAACCCACTGCCGGGTTTCACCCAATTCGATCCATTTTAGGATACTGAAAGCGAACCTATGGACGCATGGCATAGCCGTTGCGTAGTGTTTCACCCAATTCGATCCATTTTAGGATACTGAAAGATATCCTGATTTTACGAGTAACTTGATTGTCTCAAGTTTCACCCAATTCGATCCATTTTAGGATACTGAAAGCTAGTTTGATGCACGATACGGCGACTCAAGCTGGGTTTCACCCAATTCGATCCATTTTAGGATACTGAAAGCCGATGTAGCCCTGATCATCCGGTTGGGGGCAAAGGTTTCACCCAATTCGATCCATTTTAGGATACTGAAAGGATCTCTGATGAACGAATTAAACGAGGAAACGAAATGGTTTCACCCAATTCGATCCATTTTAGGATACTGAAAGGGTCTACAGTAGAATAGTTGGCTTTAGGGCCGGGCCGTTTCACCCAATTCGATCCATTTTAGGATACTGAAAGTTTTATTGTTTTGAAAGATCAGTCAACGGCACCGGGTTTCACCCAATTCGATCCATTTTAGGATACTGAAAGTCGTCGAGCCAAGATTGATAGTCAATTGAGGTCATTATTGTTTCACCCAATTCGATCCATTTTAGGATACTGAAAGACGCTAATCGATGTTGACGGCGTAACGATTACCGAAGTTTCACCCAATTCGATCCATTTTAGGATACTGAAAGTGATTTGGTTTCTGCGATGGTCAGGCGGTGGGGTTGGGTTTCACCCAATTCGATCCATTTTAGGATACTGAAAGAAAAAGGCTACATGTCCCAAGACATGGGGCATGTAGGTTTCACCCAATTCGATCCATTTTAGGATACTGAAAGCACTTAATCCAAGCCCTAGTTGACGGCCTCGCATTATGTTTCACCCAATTCGATCCATTTTAGGATACTGAAAGATAAACCGATGATAACCGGGCCGGGTGCGCGTAATGTTTCACCCAATTCGATCCATTTTAGGATACTGAAAGATCCTTGCCCGTAATTAACGAGGCAATCTAAATCAGTTTCACCCAATTCGATCCATTTTAGGATACTGAAAGAAGTTGATTGTCAGGTCATAATCGGCCCGTTTTGCGTTTCACCCAATTCGATCCATTTTAGGATACTGAAAGAGAGGGAAGTATGGCAGACCGTGTTAGTTATGATGAGTTTCACCCAATTCGATCCATTTTAGGATACTGAAAGGTACATGGGGACTGGTTATGGGACGGTGGCAACGAGTTTCACCCAATTCGATCCATTTTAGGATACTGAAAGATTTTACTAGGGGAGGGGTTATCAACCTGTTGCCACCGTTTCACCCAATTCGATCCATTTTAGGATACTGAAAGGTGTAACAGTTTTGGGGACACAATTGGGGCAACGTAGTTTCACCCAATTCGATCCATTTTAGGATACTGAAAGTTAACGCAGGTACAAGCAGACCACTACCACCGGATTGTTTCACCCAATTCGATCCATTTTAGGATACTGAAAGCCGTAGGTATCCTTCCGTTGCATAGCGTATGGGGGGTTTCACCCAATTCGATCCATTTTAGGATACTGAAAGATCCTACCACAAAGCCACAATGGTTAATATCAAAATTGGTTTCACCCAATTCGATCCATTTTAGGATACTGAAAGTTGGCCTCGGCCAACTCTTGACCAGGGGGCTGATAAGTTTCACCCAATTCGATCCATTTTAGGATACTGAAAGGACGAGGTGAACAACGGATTAGCCGTGTCACTGGCTACGTTTCACCCAATTCGATCCATTTTAGGATACTGAAAGTATCCAGTTTGACCGATAGCGTTGGACGGCGTGGCGTTTCACCCAATTCGATCCATTTTAGGATACTGAAAGTCCAAATCAACACGAACTGAAAGAGTAAAGCGACGGTTGTTTCACCCAATTCGATCCATTTTAGGATACTGAAAGTTAGTTCGACGGTTCAGGAAGTCGGTTGCCGCTTTCGTTTCACCCAATTCGATCCATTTTAGGATACTGAAACATGATATTGTCTATCAGGTTCATAATTCACCCGCTAGTTTCACCCAATTCGATCCATTTTAGGATTCCTAACAAGCTATCCGGCAAGTCGTGATGAGACCCTACATAACTTGCCCATATCTCCATCCAGATTTACAATCCAACTTGGAGGTGAAAACTATGGCAGTTAGACCTATGCGTGCCCCGCGTGGCACAGAATTAACATGTAAAAACTGGTTGATTGAGGCGGCCTATCGCATGCTTCAAAACAACCTCGATCCCCAAGTGGCTTTTGACCCAGACAACCTGATTGTGTATGGTGGTCGGGGCAAAGCCGCCCGCAACTGGTCTGCGCTTGAGGCCATCCTCGAATCGCTCCGTAACCTTGACTCGGACGAGACCCTCCTCGTGCAGTCGGGTAAACCTGTAGCGATATTTAAGACCCATGATGATGCTCCCCGCGTCTTAATCGCAAACTCCAATATTGTGCCGGCATGGGCCACTCAAGAAAATTTTGATAAATGGGAAGCCGAAGGGCTGATTATGTACGGTCAGATGACCGCCGGTAGTTGGATATATATCGGCACGCAAGGCATTTTGCAGGGCACCTACGAGACTCTCGGCTCGTTAGCCCGTCAACATAGCTGGGGCAGTCTGAAAGGCAAATTCGTCCTGACCTCTGGCCTTGGTGAGATGGGCGGCGCGCAACCATTAGCCGTCACCATGAATGAAGGAGTCGGTTTGTTTGTTGAGGTTGACCCGTGGCGAGCCGAACGGCGGCTCTCTATGCGTCAAGTGGATGCCATGACCGACAATTTAGAAGAGGCCATGAGTTGGGTTGAGGAGTCGTTAGCCAAACAAGAACCAAAATCGGTAGCCCTCATCGCCAACGCGGCTGAGGTTTTGCCCGAACTGGTGCAACGCGGTGTCGTGCCAGATGTCGTGACCGACCAAACCTCAGCCCATGATCCGCTGTACGGCTACATTCCGGTTGGGCTATCGTTGGCTGAGGCGGACGAACTGCGCCAACGTGACCCGATTGAGTATCAGCGTCAGTCGATTGATTCGATGACTCAGCATGTGCAAGCCATGCTCGATTGGCAGGCAAAGGGCAGTATTGTGTTTGATTATGGCAATAATTTACGTCAACGGGCTTATGACAATGGCCTTAAGGAAGCCTTTAGCTATCCCGGATTTGTCCCCGCTTATGTCCGTCCCCTATTTTGCGAAGGCAAAGGCCCGTTCCGATGGGTGGCTCTATCCGGCGACCCGCAGGACATCTACGCCACCGACGAGGCAATTCTGGAACTGTTCCCCGAAGATAAACATCTGACTCGCTGGATTCGCATGGCTCAGGAGCAGATTGAATTTCAGGGGCTTCCGGCTCGAATCTGCTGGTTGGGCTATGGTGAGCGAGCCAAAGCCGGATTGAAGTTTAACGAACTGGTCGCCTCTGGCAAGGTCAGCGCCCCGATTGTGATTGGCCGCGATCATCTTGACAGCGGATCCGTTGCCAGTCCCAACCGTGAGACGGAATCCATGTTGGATGGCTCAGACGCGATTGCCGATTGGCCCTTGCTCAACGCCATGAGCAACGTAGCCAGTGGAGCAACATGGGTCAGCCTACATCATGGCGGCGGCGTGGGCATCGGCTACAGCATCCACAGCGGGCAGGTGATTGTGGCCGACGGATCCGAAGCCGCGACCCGACGGCTAAAACGGGTACTGACCATCGATCCCGGCATGGGCGTGGCCCGTCATGCCGACGCGGGCTATCCCGAAGCAACCAAATTCGCCAAAGAAAAGGGTATCAAAATACCTATGATGAATATGGCATGAAGCATGAATATCCTGCGGGCATGACCATCAACTTAAAAGTTCATAGTAGGCACTTTAGTGCCGTTTGAAGGCAGCTATCAACTTAACGTGCGACAGATAATATCGTAGCACAGTCTTTAGACTGTGCCGCACAGGCTGAAGCATGTGCTACATGTCTCGGCTTACATTGATAGCCTTGAAGGCGATGAATCGCCTACTACAAACGGTAAGTTGACACTATATGATCCTGCGGGTATAAGGAAATTTCATACAAAAAACTAAAATGGTGAATGGTAAATTATAAGTGGCAAATGAGCATCCGCGTTAATTAGTTCAGACTAAATTTTCTGTCGGGTACTAAAATTTACCCTTTATAATTCACCATTTACCATTTATAAT
>JAUCGB010000031.1 GCA_030377895.1 Anaerolineales bacterium HSG24 | reverse complement strand
TGCAGACATTGGATGTTGGCCTGTTTATCGGTCTCGTACAACATCACCAGATGTTGCAGGGCATGACCTGTTGCCATCTCGACGGTCAGGTCACGCAGTTTCCACTTTTTTAACAACTCTTTGGCGGATTCGGTACCCATTGTTACCTCCTTTAATAGTGAGTAGAAATATTTATTGTCCCTTTTGGGACACAACAATAATAGCATACTTTTTAAGGTATGTCAATAGTGGTTTGTATTTATGAAACGCTTTGGTGAAAAACTTCATGCCTTACGTAAACAACATGGCTTAACGTTAAGGCAACTGGCCCCCATGCTTGGGGTACAGTATAGTTTCGTTGGTAAGATGGAACGGGGTGAAAAAGTTCCCAATACTGCTATGGTTCTCAAAATAGCGAACTTTTTTGAGGTATCTACAGATCAGTTAATGCGCGATGATTTGGAACTTGAGTAAAGCAGGCTCAGGACAACCGCAAAACCTCCATCCATGAGACATACAATTCGTTTTTCCCAAAATTCGTTGTCATATACCACACTCACCTACAGCCCAAAACAAATTTGTTTTGACCCACAGCCGTGGTAAAATACCCTAAATTTATAAGGAGACCGACCATGAATAACTTTACCCCGCAAATAATTCTCCTCACCCTGCTGACCCTACTTTTCAGCACCCCCCAACCCAGCCACGCGGCGCAAGACACTAACCGTTGTTACGATCTTTACAACCAAGCCCAAGGCCTGAGTGCCCAAGGCGAGCTGACCTCAGCCCAAAACCAATACCAAGACAGCCTCGACTGTTTCCGCCAGAACAATGACCGTGTGGGCGAACGTTGGGCCATAAACGGCTTGGGGCGGCTAGATATGGTTTTTGGCAATTATGAACAAGCCTCAGAGCGTTTCAACCAAGCCTTGACTCTCGCTCAAGAGATTGAAGATAAACAAGGGGAAGTTAGCACCCTAACTTATCTGGGGCAACTTTATAGTGCCCAAGGTGATTATGAGGCGGCCTTAGAGGCCTATCAACAGGCTTTACCCATATTTCAAGTGTCGGATAATAAGACCAACCTAGTCGTCTTGTATAATAGTATGGGAAAACTCTATTTTAGACAAGGGGATTATGAACAAGCCCTGAACGCCTTCCAACAGACGCTGGCTATGGCCCAAAAAATTGGGGATAGACGAATGGAAGCTATCGCGTTTGAGGGAATTGGGGCGATCTATTATCAACAAGGGGATTTTGACCAGGCGCTGGATTTGTTTAAGCAGTCGTTGGCTATTTTTCAAGAAATTGGGGGAAAGAATAGAAAAGCTAGTTTGTTCGGAAATATCGGGGTAGTCTATCATAGTCAAGGGGATTATGAGCAAGCCCAAATCTTCTATCAACAGTCATTATCATTATATCAAGAGATTGGCCTGACCAATGATGAAATAATGATTCTCAATTATCTGGGGCAGTTATATGTGGCTTGGGGGAACGTTGAAGAGGCCCGAAAGAGTTATGAACAATTGATTGACCTGAGCGAACAGGTGGGCGGGCAACAGGTTCAGCCCGATGATTGGTCCCTACCATTTGCCAGCCAACGGGTCGATCAGTACGAGGCTATGATTCGTTTGTTGGTGATGTCGATTGGTTCTCCAGAACCCAAAGAGGCGTTTGCCTACGTGCAACGGGCCAAAGCGCGAGCCTTTTTAAACCAGATGGGCAATGTCCGCCCTCAACCGCGCAGTCAGGCCGAAGGGAAGATGCGCGAGTTGGAGGAAAATATTCGACAAACGCTTTTATGGATCGACTGGCAAATCTCTGGTGAGGGGGCAATTGGATTGCAACGGGTGGAGCGTGATTCGTCATCGTTATCCTCGCAAGAACTGAAAGATCGGCGCGATGATCTTCAAAAACAACATCAAGACCTGCTCAAACAGATTATCAAAGAGAATCCCCAATATGATAGTCTGGTGATGATTGAACCAGCCAGCCTGAGCCAGATACAAAAGCAACTGCCCGCCGACACCACCTTAGTCGAATATTATCTGTTGAGGGAATATAATCAGGGGCTAGTTTTTGTCATCACCGCCCACGACTTTAAGTGGCAACTTTTAGACATGTCTCAACTGGAATCGACGATTGAAAATTTCCACTTGGGAATTAAGCAGGATACCTACAGTCAACAGGTACCCGATACCATGAAAACCCTGTATACACAGTTGATCGAACCGATTGAAGACAACTTAACCACCCCGCATCTGCTCATTGCCCCGCATGGTCAACTCCATTATCTGCCCTTTGCGGCTCTCCATGATGGGCAGAACTATCTGGTTGAGCGGTATCAACTGAGTCAGATTGCTAGTGGCAGTCTGCTCCCCTTTATTCCCAAGCATGGCCCCACCCTGTCTAGCCCACCACTGGTTATGGGGAACCCGTCAAACAACTTAAAAGGTGGCAACCAAGAAGCGGAAACTATCGCCCAGCAGTATGGTCTGTCCGCCTATCTAAAAAAGCAGGCCACCGAATTAACCTTTTGGGAGCAGGCCGACCAAGCGGGCCTTATCCATCTTTCGACCCACGGTCAGTATGATGCTGACTCACCGCTTCATTCCTACTTGACCTTAAACCAAACAAAGTCTAACGGCATGGGCAAAGATAGTGGCTCATTGGATGTGTATGAGATTTATGATCTGATCCTACCCGCAACCGATCTGGTGGTCTTATCGGCCTGTGAGACCCAACTAGGGCAGAACACGCCTTTGGGCGATGAGATGCTCAGTTTTAACCGAGCCTTTATGTATGCCGGTGCGGCCAGTGTGGTCGGTAGTTTGTGGAAAGTGGGGGATGAAGCGACTGAACATGTCATGACCCGTTTTTATACCCATCTGAATGACGGTCAGCCCAAAGCGGAAGCCTTACGACTGGCCCAAATCGAAACCATGCAACACTCAGACTATGGTCATCCCTTCTACTGGTCGGCCTTTGTCCTGACCGGAAATACCAGCCCGTCTACGGTGGCGACTTGCCAAGCCGATTGGCAGTGTCGGACATCGGCTTGGTTGCAACGTAAGTTTGAGGTCTACCAGAACTATCTACCTGAATTCTCCACGCTGATGGAAATCGGTGCGGTATTAGTAGTGATAATTATCCTAATAGCGGTTTTTTACTATATGACTAAACGAGACGACGTAGAGGGAAGAAGGCGGAGGCGACGGAGGTAGCCTTAAACCGAATTGCCAAAATAGCTGAAAACCCATATACTTTTAACATGCCTACTTTTATTGAACAATTAACGGTTTATGAACAAGCCTTAACTCAGTTCAAGACCGACTCCACCCCAACCACCCTGCTGACCCTGCTTTTAGCCAGAGATGCCCTAGCCAATTTAGAAACCAGCTTACAGGTCACAGAGTTAGAAAACCTAAGCCAGTTGGACAACCAATTTCGCACCGCCACCAGAGCTTTGCCAGAGAATCTACTGACCGACTATGCCACTTGGCGCACCAACCATACCCAAGCACACCCCGAGGCATGGTGGTGGCAACTAGATGCTCAGTATCAACAACAACAGGTAGAACAGGATACCTTTTTTATCGTGATAACCGGTGTCTTTGTGTTAATTACCATTCCTTTTGCGGTGGAAATTATCAAACGGCTATGGGATGGCGCACCTGACATATATTCAATTGGTGGCACCTTGCTGACGCTCCTTTTGACTGGCGGTTCGTTATCCCAAAAGGTACGCCAATTGGGTAACTGGCTATTGACCTATGGGGCCAAAAAAATAGGTATCAAACGGAGCTTTTATGCTGAAATCGGCATGATATTAGCGATTATAGGTTGGGTGCTGGTAATGAGCTTTTGGGTTTGGGGCTTACCGGATTGGGCACATTGGTATAATGACCAAGGGTTTGCGAGTTTACAAACTGGCAATATTGCCAAAGCAGAGGATTACTTTAGACGTTCTGTCGCTCTAAATCCAGATGAAGCAGTCCCGTACTACAACTTAGGGCAGGTTTATCATGACATTGCCCAGCCAAAGGTTGCCATCGAGTGGTATCAACAAGCCTTGCAACAAAACTATGACTTTGCCCCGGCCTATCAGGGCTTAGGCCGGCTTTACAATGAACAAGGCAAGCATGACCAAGCCGAAACGATCTTATTGGCCGGGTTGGAACGTCTGAAAGGCCAATCCGAGAATAAGGCTACTCAGGTGACACGTTATTATCTTCTAAATCACTTGGGGTGGGCCTATTTTGAACAGGAAAAATACATCTTGGCCGAGGAAGTATTAACTGACACGATTGAACTCGAACCAACGCTTCGTCAATTTGAACTAGCTGAACGAAGTAGTTATCGTCAAGCCTTGCCCCATATCTATTTAGCAGAACTGTATGAACAGCAAGAAAACTGGTCTGCTGCCAAACAACAATGGGAGCAATGTATTGCTTTAGTTCCCTTAGATTCAGTAGACAAACAGCAACTCTTGCTGTGCCAAGAACGTTTTAATGTATTAGATGAATGAGGTGGTATTATGAGGAAAATTTCCCTGTTGTTACTGTTCACTGTTTTGTTAATCAGTCTGATTGGCGCTTGTCAATCCAATCCTCCCCCCCAACCATTACCAGCAAGTGTCATTATCCCCAACCTTCTTGTAGCGTTTGACGGTCAGGTGCTACTTCAACGCGATGGTCAGACGGCTTATAGCAATATTGGTTTTGGAACCCAACTCAATCAGGGCGATTCTTTAAAAATTGATACATCAGCCATTGTGTTATGTGGCGACGACCTGAAACCTGTGTTCTTAGACGATTCTGACAATATTTTGTCCATTCCTTGTACACTTAAATCGGGTAATTTGGGAGATAATTATGCAGAGGGGGAAGATGGGTATGATTATCAAATTCCTAGAGCCCAAATCAATTCCGATATTCCTTATATTCAACAACCTCGCGGCAGTTTTCTGCTAAATCCTCGACCAGTTATACGTTGGCATGATACGGGGGCAGGTCCATATCGCTTACGGCTTGCCGATATTGATGAAACGATTTGGGAAAGCGACCAACCTATTATGGGGACTGAGTTTCAGTATCCAATCGATGCTCCGGCTCTTATTTCTGAAAGGAGTTACCGTTTTGTGGTCACTGATGATAACGATAGACACTCTGATGAAGAAGATTTGTCGAATATCGGTTTTAAGTTGATCTCTCCGGTAGAACAAAACAAGATAAAGGTCTATCAAACTCGGTTGGCTAAATTAAATGGTCTTGATGATCCAGCGCGTGATTTTGCCTTAGCAACCTATTATGCCCAATGGCAACTTCCTCCTAACCCAGAATGGGGATTGTTGAGTGACGCGATTTTACTGCTCGAAAAAGTGGCCTCTACTAAGCCTGCTCCCGCAGTTTACCTACAGCAAGGGGATGTTTACTTGCAAATGAAGCTATATCATGAAGCTGAATTGGCCTACAATACCGCCTTAAAACAGGCAGAAGCGAATACCGATTTAGATGCCCAAACTACCATCTATGGCAAGCTATGGCGGCTCACCCAAGACGCGGCCCATTGCCAAGCAGTGATTGAGCGGTACACTGACCTGGGGGATCAGCCGAAGCGTCAAGCTTGGTGCGACAGATGTGGCGTTAAATTGACTGCCTGTCCATAGTACAAGACCTCCGTCAATTAGGAGCACTGAAAAACCAGCCCCGCTCTCTGATGAGAGTCGGGGCTGGTTTTGTTTTGACATTTGTTTGGCGACCTTTTATACTCCTATTATCTTATGTGGAGAGATACCATGTCTACCATAACCATTGAACAGTTTGTAAAACCCAAGCCGTTATTTGAGCAACTACGTTTGATAGCCCTCATCATCCGGCAATATGTAGAACAATCAGCCGTTACCGAAACTATCCATTCTGACCCCAGTCTTGCCAAAAAGTTGAAGACCGGCCAAGTCCATCCGATTATGATGGCTTATGGTCTGTGGCAAGATGAGCCTGAATTTGATATACTTACGGTGGAAATCTATCAAAATCGGTTACAACAACCTTCTCGTCCAGAGGTACTGATATGAGGATTCTGGATAGTGACCATTGTGTGGCTATTTTACGAGGCAAGCTGGATGTTCAGAGTGTTGTTTTACCAACGGATGTTTTACTTTTTTGTGGCACATGTTGCCGGATACGGGCAGATTGTTATACCGAATTGAGGATAAGAACGTGGATTCGGTGAATTAAGCGGATTAACCTGATAGCCAGATTATTACCAAACAATAGGAATGAGTTAACAAGGAGAGACAAAACAATGAAAAAAACAAACCCATACTTGAAAATAGTCACTCGGATTCTAGCTTATTCTGGCCTATGGTTTGCTGGTGGTTATATGGCTGGAGCCGCTTTAGAAACGATTGGTTTTACTGGTTACTCTTGGAGCATCATCCTGGCTTCGCTGAATTTGTTATGTGGTCTAGCCTTATTTAAAATAATTACAGGTAATCCAACGTTTGAACGTATATTTTTCGAGGATAAAGTGCGAGGAATAAATACTGACCACGCTGCTTACCGAGTTGTGGGTGCGTTGTGGTCATTGCCCCTGATGTTGCTTATTGTTGGGGCTACAGTTTGGCTTTGGGCGATTATCTTGAATCTCATCTTGCCCAAATAGAATATAATAGCTACTAAACAAGTCTCCATGCGCGGTGCCACTATAAAAGATGAACAAGGCACAAAGAATTAGAAAGACAACATGCCACGTTGGGCCGTCAATAAAATACCGTTCAGGCCGAATGTTGATAAAAAATGCTGATGATATCCACATCAAGCCAAAAATTAACCCCAATCCCATAATGGTCACAAACGGAAATAGCGAAACAAACAGTCGCTCTCGTTTCGACTCTTTGACAAGCGGACGAACATAATCATTACCCCACTCATAGCGACATGGCTTGCCGATAATCCGGAAAGCCAGCACATGGAGCAGTTCATGCGGGATGAGGTAGTAGCCACCGAGTTTGTGGAGGAAAGATTGTTGACTTGGTTTGGTTTGCTGATTGTTCATAGCTTGAATCATACCATGTCGATTTCAGTCCGACAAGCGTGGCTTGACGATTCTGCATGGCAACCGCTTAACGGACTAGAATCAGCCGACGGTATCCAGTTAAATCTCATCTCTGAGCGTGGCTCTTTTTTGTGGCGCATGTTGCCGGGTGGAGAGTCTGGCGGGAAGATTGTTATTCCGAAGTAAGAACGCGGATTCGGTGAATTAAGCGGATTAGACGAAGATGAAACAACTTAGAGGATTAAGGATAATTATTTGGGTTTTCGGTTTGTAATCCTTCGGCTTGGGCAGCGATGAGCAACTCGTTGTCGGCTGATATAAAAATCAATGGTGACAATACTTTACTCACAAGCAGTTGATTGAAATATAACGCACATGCCAACTGAACTGCATCATAGCCTCGTAATTTGTGTTGAGATGTGAGGTCAACCGCTGTATCAATCCGTTGGGAGGTGATAGCTACGAGGCGATATTGGTTTTGAATATGGGATATTATTTGAGTTTGAGCCTGATGATATTCCGCCTGAGTGATAAATTTCCCTCTCACCTTACGGGCAAATGCAGCTGCCATCTCAACCCGTGTAATCTCTGCAATAACAATCAAGTTTTTGGAATCACCACATCGAGTCTGCACCCAAACTGAACCTATTTCAGTGAAATAGCGTTTAACCAAAGCACTACTATCGAAATAACAAACCTGCCCTACGCTTGTTTTCATGTACGCCTTTCTTCAATAATGAGTTCACTGGCAGGTTTGCCACCTGCTAGAAGAGGCTGCCAATTTTGGTTTTCGGGACTTGCCAAATACTGAGCGACTTCTTCAGGTTGGTATGGTTTTATACCTGCTTCTTGTAGAGCAACATTGATACGGTCATTCACAGATAAGGTTTCAGTTTTTGGTATCTGTTCTTTGGATAACAAAAAACGAGCAAACTCAAAAATTACAAGCAATTGACTCTCAGACAATTGTTGTAAAATACGAATAACTTTTTGTAACAGCGAACCTTGTGTTATTGTGGACATAATGATTACCCTTGAGACCCTAAAGATTTTTGAAACCATTAGGTATTGGCGAGAACTTTTTTGACTAACTATAAAGGTCATTATAACCAATTTTGGTAATCTGACAAGCATGGTCATTCATTGGCTTGACGATTCTACGTGGCAATCGCTTAACGGGCTAGAATCAGCAGACGGCATCCAGTTAAATCCCATCTCTGAGCGTGGCTCTTTTTTGTGGCACATGTCGCCGGGTGGGGAGTTTGGTGGGCAGATTGTTATACCGAATTGAGGATAAGAACGTGGATTCGGTAAATTAAGCGGATTAACCTGATAGCCAGATTATTACCAAACAATTAGGAATGAGTTAACAAGGAGAGACAAAACAATGAAAAAAACAAACCCATACTTGAAAATAGTCACTCGGATTCTAGCTTATTCTGGCCTATGGTTTGCTGGTGGTTATATGGCTGGAGCCGCTTTAGAAACGATTGGTTTTACTGGTTACTCTTGGAGCATCATCCTGGCTTCGCTGAATTTGTTATGTGGTCTAGCCTTATTTAAAATAATTACAGGTAATCCAACGTTTGAACGTATATTTTTCGAGGATAAAGTGCGAGGAATAAATACTGACCACGCTGCTTACCGAGTTGTGGGTGCGTTGTGGTCATTGCCCCTGATGTTGCTTATTGTTGGGGCTACAGTTTGGCTTTGGGCGATTATCTTGAATCTCATCTTGCCCAAATAGAATATAATAGCTACTAAACAAGTCTCCATGCGCGGTGCCACTATAAAAGATGAACAAGGCACAAAGAATTAGAAAGACAACATGCCACGTCGGACCGTCAATAAAATACCGTTCAGGCCGAATGTTGATAAAAAATGCTGACGATATCCACATCAAGCCAAAAATTAACCCCAATCCCATAATGGTCACAAACGGAAATAGCGAAACAAACAGTCGCTCTCGTTTCGACTCTTTGACAAGCGGACGAACATAATCATTACCCCACTCATAGCGACATGGCTTGCCGATAATCCGGAAAGCCAGCACATGGAGCAGTTCATGCGGGATGAGGTAGTAGCCACCGAGTTTGTAGAGGAAAGATTGTTGGCTTGGTTTGGTTTGCTGATTATTCATAGCTTGAATCATACCATGCCGATTTCAGTCCGACAAGCATGGTTTGACGATTCTGCATAGCAACCCTTAACGGACTAGAATCAGCGGATGGCATCCAATTAAATCCCATCTCTGAGCGTGGCTCTTTTTTGTGGCACATGTCGGCGGGTGGGGAGTCTGGCGGGTAGATTGTTATACCGAATTGAGGATAAGAACGTGGATTCGGTGAATTAAGCGGATTAGACGAAGATGAAACAACTTAGAGGAGTGTGATGATTTATGACCAACAAACCTAACAAACCATCCTCTCAAGATTATCTACGGGTAGTAGGTCTTATTTTAGGAATGACCAGTTTGTGGGCTATCGGTGGGTTGATGGCAGGTTTGGCCTTAGAAACAGTCGGTTTTAACAGCCATCCGTTGAGCATCGGTTGTGCTTCGGTCAATGTACTTATCGGGCTGTTCTTATTCAAAGACATCACTCGTGAGCCAAAGACCGAGCGATATTTTTTTGAACACGGCCCGTTCGGTGATTTACAACATCCTACGGTTGGCTGTTTGTGGATGTTTCCCTTGTTGCTTCTCATCCTTGGCACGTCGATGTGGTTTTGGGCCACCTTGTTGAACGCTATCTTTCCTGAATAGGAGATGGTAAGCTTTGATTAAATCGTAATGGGCCGTACTGGCGTATCCAATAAAAAGCCCCCCTACAATAAAAAAGAGAAGATGCCACGTTGGGCCGTCCACAAAATATTGCTCCGGCCTCATCTTGATGAAGAAGGCCGACATGACCCACAACAGTTGAAAAAACAGGCCCAGGCCCATAAAAGTTACAAATGGTAGGAGGGTTACGAATAGTTTTTCTCGGCGAGTCTCAGTGTCATAAGCTAAGGGAATAACTCGGTCATCGCCCCATTGGTAACGACATGGCTTTTGGATAATTCGATAGGCCAAAATATGGATCAATTCATGAGGGATACCATAATAGCCACCGAGTTTGTAGAGGAAAGATTGTTGGCTTGGTTTGGTTTGCTGATTATTCATAGCTTGAATCATACCATGTCGATTTCAGTCCGACAAGCATGGCTTGACGATTCTGCATAGCAACCGCTTAACGGGCTAGAATCAGCGGACGGTATCCAATTAAATCCCATCTCTGAGCGTGGCTCTTTTTTGTGGCACATGTTGCCGGGTGGGGAGTCTGGCGGGCAGATTGTTATACCGAATTGAGGATAAGAACGTGGATTCACTTGCAGGCGGAAATAAATCGCCTGCTCAAGCACAATGATCTTAAGCCGCTTGATCCCGACAAACCGCCCAAGCGACGGGGGCGACCTCGTAAAGACAGCGATTGGTGGGAGGATGCGGACGTGAATTAATTGTCCCGCTACGGGGAGGCTTCGCGCTGAATTGTCCCGCTACGGGGAGGCTCGTCCGTCATTCCGTGGATTGACGGCTCGTACCCAAACAGAGTTTGGGTACGCACTTGCAAGGAAACTCTGTTTCCCCTTATCCCCTAATCCCGAAACAGTACCGAAACACCGAAACAGAGTTTCTACGCAAGGGCGTTCCCAATCTCCAGATTGGGAACGAGGAGGACAAGCGTCACCTACGATAATTGGAGGTCACGCTTGTAGCGTGACAATAACCTTACCCCTAGGAAGTAGAGAGAACGGCTTGTCTTCCTACTTCTCTCTAGCCTAATTATACAACGACCACATCGTTGTGCCTACCGTGATTAACAACCCCGCGCCTATTATCAACAGAATACAGCCGCACAAACTGGAATTTTCATGAATTTCAGGCGTATGATATTGGTATCGAACCTTGAACGCGGCTCGGATAACCCAGATACCGAGTATTATGCACAATAAACCAACAATAATCAAACCAGCATCCATAAATTGACCTCGGTGACAGATTTGGATAAAACGACTGGAAGTGCAGGCATCCGGCCTGCGCTTCCAGTCAACAAAATTCATAGTTAAACTGGTCAGCTACCCGCAAGTTTAGAACTTGCGGGTAGCTAACGGATCCGGATCACTACTTCTGCACCAACAAGTTAATCAAAATTCATTGTTAAACCGCACTTCTTGCAGAGTTTCCAACTGCTCTTGCAGGTGAGTTACCTCTTCGTCCACATCGGCGGCCAAACGGCTATAATCGGCGACCTGATTACCCGATTGTCCGGTTAAGATATGGGAGTATATCGTCCCCATCTGAGAAATGGTGCTTTCGATTTGGATTTCAGCTCGTTTGATGTTTTTTTGCAAAGCTTGCAGAGATTGCTGTTGGGTACGACGATTATTGAGGGTTCGTTGTAATTGCGTTTTAATGACTGGATCGTTCTCTTTTTTGATCCGTTTTTCGAGGTCGGTAATTGCTTTGGGAACCTGTTTCAGGTCATGCCGAATCAAATCATCGTCTTTGAAGCGAGTAATTTTCTCAGCCAACAGCTTAATCGACTCTGTCCAATGGTTAATCTGGTCGGAAAGTTGTTCTAAATGGGGGGATTTTTGGGCCGAGGTATCGTTCAGCATGGCCTCAAGTTGTTGTTGGTAGCCTTGAGCCTGTTGCAACTGTTTCCTCAGACTTTTTTCCATGATTACCGTTTGGTAGTTATCCTCTAGCAAATTATACAACTGATAGGCCAGAATCCCACCCCAAATTAGGGCCACCAGCCACAGTGCGACAATCAAGGTCGGGCTGACCATGCGTGTCATCAGGAGCAACATAATCAGGGTTAGGAGGTAGCCTCCTACATAATAATAAAATCGTTGCCAAGGTGAGTTATTCATTAGTTATAATTCGTGAAACATGAGACGTAATTCGTAATTCGGTAGTGGTGCAGTCATAATTCGTTTCAGTTACCTACCCGCAAGTTTGGAACTTGCGGGTAGGTGATCACTACATGTGCAGGACTACCCATAATTCGTAATTCATAATTCATAATTCGTTTCATGCTTCACGTCCTCATACAACGCGCTGTATGCGTTAACTAAATTGTCAACCGAAAACGCT
The DNA here is from genome assembly GCA_030377895.1 of Anaerolineales bacterium HSG24. GTDB lineage: Bacteria > Chloroflexota > Anaerolineae > 4572-78 > J111 > JAUCGB01. The sequence continues at coordinate 26,662 of JAUCGB010000031.1, read as the reverse complement.
TGTAAGTCAACTGTTTGGGTTTGTTTTTGATAGGCTTGGTAGTTTTGTTGAAGCCTCGTTAATCTGTCGAGCAATGTATCAAGTTCAAAATCGGGCACGATGAGACCACACCCGTTTTGTACGGTATAATCTGCCATAGCTAGGCCCATGCTGATGAGAATTGGTCGTCCGGCGGCCAGCGATTCGAGCAGGGAGTGGGGGTAGGCTTTGATGAGGGAGGGGGTTTTTGCTAACACGATACTGGCATGGACTCGTTTTAGTAGCTGATGCACCTCGACCTGCTGGTTGATAATTTCGACTCGGTCACTCAGTCCGGCTTGGTTGACCCGCTGGCGCATGGCCTCATACAACACCCCTCGCCATAAAAATATCAGCCGGAGCGAGGGTAGTTTTTGAGCCGCTTGCAAGAGCAAATCGACTCCCTTGCTGGCAAACTGGCTTTCGTGCCAAGGGGCTGAACCGGCCAACAGGGTGAACGATAAATCAGACGGCGGCGGGGTCGGTTCAAACCTGCTCAGGTCGATACCGGGCGGGATGCAGACGGTTGTGCCCAACTGCCAAGCCTCTAGTCGCTGTTGATCTGGCAGATTCGAGGTCACGAATCGAGTGACGGGTGACAAACTTCTGGCGAACCAAGGTCGTCTGCCATGTTTGAGGCTGGCAACCACAGTCATAACAATTGGCTTACGCCACCCAAACAGAATCGGGTAAGGGTAAAGTTCATTCGTGTAGACATGATGTATCTCCACCTGTTGATCAATTTGCCACAAGTAAAACAGTTGATGCAAGCCACACAGAAATCGTGGCACCAGCGAGGTTGCTTTAGCCACCGGATACAGGTAGTTGAGTGGCCCGGGGAAATGTTGTTGTAGTTTGAGCGCGTCCTGAATGGCCGCGTCCAAACTCGGCTCTGGTGGCTTTGGAATAGTGAAATGGTAGGCGATTTTCATGGGGCGTGAGGCGTGAAACATGAAACATGAGTTGGTGGCCAAGTGGTGAAATTTGACAAATGGTGTGGCATGTAGAATAATCTGAAATTAGAATTGGCCTGTATTATGAGGCGAAGCGGGTTGTAGGTCAAATTTGGTTGATGGTGACAAAGTCGGCCATGTCACCCTGAACGTAACGAAGAGTCCTCTATGATGTAGGTTTGGAGGGTTTCTCATGTCGGAGCAAATCGTGGTATATTTTGTCTCAGCCGAACTGAAATATAAAGGGCGTTGGAAGCCCGTTTATTTATGGCGAAGCGACTTATGGCGCGAGTCTCGGAGTGATGCCCTGAATTTTGCCTCCGAAGCCGAGGCGCAGGAGGCGGTTGAACGGCTCGAAGCCTCGACTCGTAAACTGCGAAATATCAAGATTATCACCGGAGACACCATCACCAAACCCTACCGACGAAAGCGACATATCCCTCGCCATCGTTGGAAACTGTATCAAGACGAATGAGCCGTAGAAGACTCCGCAGAACTCATCGGGGTTTACAAGGAGTTCCCGTGTAAAATTGCCTTGCATGCAAAGCAAGCTTTGCACTCCGGATTACTCCGGATTACTACACCTGCCTTGCATGCAAAGCAAGCTTTGCACTCCGGATCACTACAACTCCGGATTACTACATCTGCATCCGCTTTGCCCGGAATATCCCATCGGATGAGTAGATTATTTACCTTGCGCGGAGTTTTAGTAGAAGAATCGTTATCTTCCCGCAAGTTCAGAACTTGCGGGAAGATTAATTCGTAATGAGTCGTAGAAGAAAGAGCGTTAAACGTAAAACTAAAACCGCTACCGAAATCGGTATCGGTATCTTAAATGAAGAAGGAATATTCATCCATGAACCGACCAGTGAGGCCGCTCTATCGGAAAAAACAGCCGCCTACTTGCGTGAGCATTATCCTGAGATACCTTTTAATATCGACGTGTTAGCCGGAATCAACCTCTCGGTACAACAGGGAGTGCGGGCCAAAAAGCAGGGTAAAACTAAGTCATGGCCGGATATTTTTATCGCCGTGGCTCGACAGGGGTATCATGGCCTGTTTATTGAGCAGAAAAAGCATGGCGAGCGGATTGTGCAGGTCAATAATCAGCAAAAATATGCCTCTCCCCATGTTGCCGCTCAAGCCGAGATGTTACAACGTTTGCGGAATGAAGGGTACTGCGCCGAGTTCGCCGTCGGTTTTGCCGAAACCCAAGAGGTGATTGATTGGTACTTGGGTGAGGAAAAAAGTTAGCTGTTTCTGGGTAGTCCTGCACAAGTAGAATCCGGCTTGCCTTGCCTGCAAAGCGAGCTTTGCACTCCTTATTACTACCTTTGCACCACTATCAGGAATTTGGTAGTCCTGCACAAGTAGAATCCGGCTTGCCTTGCCTGCAAAGCGAGCTTTGCACTCCTTATTACTACCTTGTACCACTATCAGGAATTTAACTCATGGTCAGCACACACGAAATAGATGTTGAGGGTCACAAACTTGTGACATTCAAACTTAATACCAATAGTACAGGAATTCCAGTTATTTTACTGCACGGCGTGACCTTGTCGGCCAGCGTTTGGAAAACCGATATGTTTTTTGGCGATTACAAGGATGGCCCATGTTATGCCTTGAGTCTGCCCGGACATTATCCTGCGATATTGCCACCGGAGTTTAGTAAACAAATGCTCACGCCAGAGATGTTTGTCAAAATCCTAACGCAGGCCATCCAGCAATTAGTGGGTGAACAACCCGTTATATTGGTCGGTCATTCGACAGGAGGTTTTGCGGCTTTGGCCCTTGCCGCGTTTAATCCCGATATAGCTCATGGTGTTGTTAGTTTATCTGGATTTGCCCAAGGAAAATGGACTGGATTTTATGGTTTGCAACAAAAGATAGTATCTCAAGGAGCTATTGGACATTTATTATTCAAGCTCTCATTTCAATCTAGCCTGATACATAGCCGCATATACCGTCAATGTTGGCGTTTTGTTCTATTCGACACAAAAGCGTTCTTTTCCTTCCCTAAATTAGATACACTTATCGAAGATGTCTATCAAGATACAAAACATCTCGATTGGGATGCGATGGCACACTACTTTAATATGATGCCGGATATTGACATCACGCCCATGCTCTCTCAAATTACCGCACCAACATTGATCGTCGCAGGGGATAAAGATTCAATCGTGCCTCCCTCGCAAGCGCATCTTATTACGCAACATGTTCCAAATAGTAAGCTAGTCATTATCAAAAAAGTAGGACACATGCTTTTTGTGGAAAATCCATCCAAATACACCAAAATATTGAATAATTGGTTTTACTACCCGACAAAGTTGATTAGGGAAGACTAAAACAGGAACACAGAGTTTCACAGAGAAGCACAGAGTGACACAGAGTAATACAAAAGAAAAATAATCGTTTTTTCTCTGTGAATCTCCGTGTTCCTCTGTGAAACTCTGTGTTAATTAGTTCAGATAGAGATTTTCTGTCGGGTACTAAATAATTGGTTGCAAATATAGAGGGACTTTTTATGGGAGTTATTGGTTACAAAATATGGAGTGATTTGTGGAGCAACAAAAACCGGACATTACAGGTTGTGCTGATTATTGCTATCGGTGCGGCAGCTATCGGCATGATTGTCACCACTAGAACCTTGGTCATCTCTAGGATGCAAGAGATATGGGAAGCCGCCAATCCAGCCATGATTACTATGTCAACCTACCCTAGCATTGATGATGATACTATCACCGCTTTAAAACGCATCGAAGGTTTGGAAAATGTGGAAGGTTTTTCTACCGAAAGTGTCGAGTGGCGGCTCAACCCTGACGATGAATGGTCGTCGGGGCGATTAATTGCCCGTGACGATTACAAAAACCAACATTACACCACCCTTGGCCTCATCAAGGGCGAATGGCCGACGTATCGACTATTTGGTGTCGGACAAGGGGGCGATGAAGTTTATGGTATTCGAGTGGGATCTGAGATTACTATTCGGGTTAATGACAATGAGCGTCAGATAAAAATTGGGAGTATTATTTATGATCCTATTGCATCGCCACCTAGTTTTGGTGGTCGTGCCCTACTTTTTGCCACACATGATCGTATGGGCGATCTGACCGGCGACCAGAAATTTAATCGTATTATGGCCCGCGCTACTGCTGAATATGATGAAGCCGAGATGATTGCTTTGGCCGATTTAATCAAACGTAAACTGGAGAAACAAGAAGTCGACTCCGGCGGAGCTTCACCACCGCAAGGTAGTCGGGTCAGCGATCCCAATAAACATTTTTTTCAAGATACGATGGATGGTATTTTCATGATTCTGGCGGTGATGTCCATTGTGGCCCTAATATTGGGTTTATTTTTGGTTTACAATACGATCAATGCTATCATCAGCCAACAGGTTGACCAGATTGGGGTCATGAAGGCCATCGGAGCCGGAACCGGACAAATTTTGTTGATTTATCTGTTGAATGTCCTCGTTTATGGCTCTCTGGCCTTACTGATTTCCATTCCCTTGGCCTCTATGGGCGGGTGGAGATTGCATGTTTTTTTGATGAATACCTTTAACGCCGATCCGGGCACCTTTACCATCGTCTCCGAGGCGGTGATGGCTCAAGTCGCCATCGCCCTGTTAGCACCGCTATTCGCATCCCTCATCCCTATTTTTACCGGCGTGCGGATTACCGTGCGCGAGGCGATTAGCAGCTACGGTTTGAGTGCTGGTGCGGGGTTACTTGAGCGGTTGTTGGCAAAAAGTGAGCGGCTTCCTCGCCTGTTTTTATTGACCATCAGCAACACCTTTCGCAACAAAGGCCGAGTTATTCTCACCCAAATCACGCTGGTCATCAGTGGTTTGATCTTTATGATGGTGATGAGTGTGGGCGACTCAACTCGTAATACTTTTGATGATGTTATCCTTTCCATCCTCAAATATGATGTCAGCTTTGTTTTTGAAGACTCGGAGCGGATTCAAGAGGTTGAAAAATTGACGCTGATTCACCCAGTGGTCAAGGCGGTGGAGATGTGGAACCTTGATAATGGTAATATCCGCCCGATTGATCAGGCGGAATCGGATGATGATCAGCAGGTGACTTTATTTGGAGTGCCTTTACCGACCAGTCTGTATGGGCCTCATATACGGGCTGGACGCTGGCTACAGCCGGGTGATACGGAGGCGATTGTCCTTAATCAAAGATTGGCTGAAAGGGCGGGCCTTAAGTTGGGGGATTGGGTTACGATAGATCACGGCATAAAAGGGGAAACAGATTGGCAGGTGGTTGGATTGGTTTTTGATCCCGTTGTGGATGATTCGGCGCATATTTCGCGAGAATCGATTTTACGTAAGTTAAATCGAGTGGGACGGAGTAACACTGTTTGGATTCAAACCGTACAAAATGATCCAGATAGCCAAGTGGAGGCGGCCCATACGTTGCGGAAATATTATGACCAGCATGAACTCACGTTACGCCCCGGCGGAACCTTTGTTGGTCAGGATACGGCTTCGGAAGCAACTGACAGAATCTTGAGTCAATATAGCATGATCATCACCCTGTTGGCAGTTATGGCGGTGGTGATTGCGGTGGTCGGGAGCATTGCCTTGAGTGGGGTACTCTCACTGAATGTCCTAGAGCGTACCCGCGAAATCGGGGTTATGCGGGCCGTTGGAGCATCTTCTGGATCGATTGCCCGTATATTTATCGGTGAGGGGCTACTTTTGGGCTGGCTAAGTTGGGTTATTGCCGCCATGTTCAGTGTTCCGGCAGGGCGATTGATGACCGATGCGCTAGGGTCTGCGTTATCGTCTCAGTTGGTTTACATCTACAAACCGACTGGGGCATTATATTGGCTAATCATCATCACTATCCTGTCTATTATCGCCAGTTGGCTTCCGGCTCGCCGTGCCACTCGGATTAGCGTGCGGGATAGTTTGACTTATCAGTAGGACGATAGAAACCATGCCATTGTAGGAACATGGGAATGGCAATTCTGCACCAATAGTGATAAAATACTCATAGCAAATCAGCGATTTGCTACCCTATGCAGGACTACCACAGTTATTTAGGAATTTGCATCGGAGATTATGGTAGGGGCTACCCGTAGGGGGGCGGTCTAGACTTGGAATGTACGGTCATCTCCGCCCCTGCCTCGCCCGTCATTCCGTGGATTCAGGGCGAGGCAAGGCGGATTGGAATTCTGATTTCAAACCAACGCTACACCGCCTTGCCTAGCCCCTACGATTGCCAAACGCGCAAGGACTCATTCGCTTAACGCAGTCGGATCGTGGCGACAACCTGCCCATGATCAGCTTGCCAGACCGGAATAGACTCATCGCTTAGAGTTTCATCAATAAGATGGTCGTTAAAAACGGTCATGTACTCCACCTCTCCCACTCGTTTTCGGTTTTGACGGACAAACTCTTGGCTAACCAGAATATGGTCGAGCATTTCATAGTAGCCGTTATGAATATAAGAGTAGGCCATATCCTGATAACTCTGACGAGCCTGAATATCTTTGACGTTGTATAGCAAAACATCCCATTTGATACGCTTTTTTTCTATGGGCAAGGTTTTCCAAGGGGGTAAACCATTAACGATTTGACTAGTCACGGCCAAGCCGGAGTCGTTGACATCGCCCAACACGATGACGGGACGGCTGGTATCTTGTACCGCTTCTAATATCAGATGACGCAGGGCAGTGGCTTCTGCGGCTCGGACAATCAGGGAGCGCGCTTCCCCTTTGGCCTGCTCTAACGGGTCGTGAGGGTCTTCACCGTCGGGGATGATGGGTCGTTTCGATTTGAGATGAACGACAAAAACCGTTACCACGAGGCCAGCCTTAATCTCGACCTTGGCCCGTAACACTGGCCGCGAGAACTCCCGAATTGGCAGGTATGTATCATCAAAATCTAACTGAGCCGGCCTAGGAAAACGGCTAATAAAATGGCTTGCTTGGATGGGGAATCGAGAGACCAAGCCTAACACCGGGCCCGGGCCATGCCCCTGTTCCTTGCCGACTACCATCGAGGCTTTCTCGTACTGTTTGCTCTCTTTTAGGACTGCCTGCAACGCTTTAGCATGGAATACCTCTTGAAATCCGATAATATCGGTATTCATACGTTGCAGTTGTTGAGCCAGCCATGTTTTTTTCTGCTGATACTGCTGTTGGCTATACTCCCGACGACGGTAGTAGGTGACATTTGGTAAGACCAGATTGTATAGGTTAAATGTGCCGATTTTGAATCGTTGCATAGTTACGTGATGTGTGAAATGTGAAGCGTGAGGCGTATACGTTCATGGCATCACATTTCACATTTCACAAACTTCATTTTTCATTACTTCATTCATTACTTCATTCTAACCCTGCTACCAATCTTAACGTGCGACAGATAATATCGTAACACAGTCTTTAGACTGTGCGGCACAGGCTGAAGCATGTGCTACATGTCTCGGCTTACGTTGATAGCCTTCTAACCCCGAATAACGCCTAAAATCTGGTCACGTTTCTCTTCCATTAGAGCTTTTGACTTAGCTTCCAGATTCAAGCGTAGGAGTGGCTCGGTGTTGGAGGCGCGGACGTTAAAGTGCCAATCATCGTATGTAACAGACACTCCGTCCAACCATTCGACTTTGCCATCCTTGAACATTTCGGCCAATTCGTCCATCTTATCTTTCGGCTCACCGTCAATACGGTTGTTAATTTCGCCAGAGATGAAATATTTCTTCTCTAATTCGCCCAACAGTTGGGATAGCTTAACCTTCCGTTTGGACAACATCTCTAAAATGACGAGGGATGGCACGATGCCAGAATCGGCAAAGTAGAAATCTTTGAAATAGTAATGGCCGCTGACCTCACCAGCAAAGATGGCGTTCTCTTTATCCATCCGAGTTTTGATAAAGGCATGGCCCACTCGCTCGATTAAGGGCGTTCCTCCGGCGGCAGTGACTAAATCCGGCACCGACCATGAGGCTCGCACATCGTACAACACTTTGGAGTTGGGGTACTTTTGGAGCAGATATTCCCCCATCAGAGCAGTCATAAAATCACCGGCGACAAACTCGCCTCGGTCATCAATCGTGAAGAATCGGTCGCCGTCGCCGTCAAAGGCAAAGCCAACATCAGCCCCTTCTGCCGAAACGCGGGCCTGTAACTCGGCTCGGTTCTCCTCTTGCAGAGGGTCAAGGCCGTGGTTGGGCAAACTACCATCCGGCTCGAAATACATCGGTTCAAGTTCAATCGAGGGTAAACGGTCGTAAACCCGCTTCATAATCGGGCCGACCATGCCGTTGCCTGTATCGGCAATCACTTTCAACTTCGCCAGATTCTCCACATCAACCAAACTCAACACCTTTTCGATAAACTCTTCGCTCAGGTCAACCTCTTTCATAGTTCCTTTGCGAGTGGGTGTATCGAAGGCATCATTTTCAACGATACGCCGTAAATCCTGAATTCCCGCGCTACCACTCAACAGTTGCGGCATTTTTTTGACCATTTTCATGCCGCTATATTGCGGTGGATTGTGGGACGCTGTAACCATAATCCCAGCATGGCCAAGTATGGCACAGGCATAATAGTACTGGTCTGTGCTGACCATGCCCACGTTGATTACATCAGCACCCTGATCCATCAAGCCGTTGGTGATGGCATCGAACATTTTTGGCCCCGAAAGCCGCATGTCTCGTCCGACCACTACGGTATCAACCTTAAGAAAACTGGCAAAGGCTCGCCCCAAGGCGTACCCCACATCTTCATTCAACTGCTCAGGGTAGATTCCCCGAATGTCATAAGCTTTAAAAATCCCTGCATTTACTTCCATGAGTATCTCCTTTATGGTTTGTATAATTTGAACCGCGCCTCAATAATAACCTAAAGCTACCATGATAGCAAGTACCCTAATCTTATAGAATCTATTGGCCTTCCGGCTATAATTTTTAGGCCGTCTAATTATTCATCTCGCAAGGAGACAACATCATGATACGAAAATCGTTACCCATTCACATGAGCCTATTGTTAGGCTTACTCAGTTTATTGTTTTTGAGCATTGCTGTTCCATTAACCTTAGCCGATAGTCCGATAACCTTGCCCGACAATCCGACCACCGAGCGACAAAGCGGGGTGGTCGATATACAGTTGGAAAAAATCGACATGACCTTTGGGGCGGTGGCGCGTCCGGGGCAGGTGTTGACCTACGTTCTGGCCTATAACAACTATGGTAATATCACCGCCACCAACGTGGTGATGACCGAAACCGTGCCAGAGTATACCAGTTTTAATGCCGCCGTTAGTTCAGACGGATGGCAATCTATATCCGGTACCAATCAATATATCATCAACCTCAACCCTCTCGCCCCGACGGGTCATGTTGGCGGTTTTCGCATCTTTGCGGTCACGATTGATTTGGACACGCCGAACAATACCCGCATCACCAACCGAGCGACCATCAGCCACAGCGACAGCAACCCCGAAATCAAACCGGCTGATAACACCGACTCCACGACCCTAACGGTGGGTGAGGTGTTCGATATCCGGCTGACCAAAACGGCCAATCGACAGGAGAGCGCGGCCAGTGATACGATTCGATATAGGTTGGAGGTGGCGAACACGGGTAACAAAACCGCTCAAGGAGTCATCATCACCGAGACCGTCCCAGCGAACACGGTTTTTAGCGCAACAGCCAGCAGTGCATGGTTGGGCTGTGCTGATGGAGCGGTCGGTGGTACGGTCTGTACCTACTCGTTAGCGGATAATCTGTCGGGTGGACAACTTCGGGCGGCCACCTTTGCCGTGACCGTCGTCGATCCGCTGCCCACCGAAGCGACCCACATCACCAATACCGCTACCGTCGGGCATGATGGCTCGCAGGGAAGTGACATCACACCAAATGACAATCAGGCTACGGTCATTATTCCTTTGCAACAGGTCACAGTTATACCTGAAATCGACTTAGGGTTGAATAAAAATGACCTGCTCGACATGGTTATCCCCGGCCAGATTTTAACCTACAGTATCCTCTATTTTAACAACGGCGAGATTGCGGGCAATGGCGTGGTCATCACCGAAACGCTACCCGCCCAGACCCAGTTTATCGGCCCGCCGGAGTGGCAACCGATCAGTGGTACTCAGCAATATCGGTATGAGATCGGGACGTTGGTCAACAATGCCACCAATTTCGGCACGATTATCTTTGTGGTGCAGGTTGATGAGCGAATCGCCAGCGACATCAGCATGCTGACCAATACCGCCTCGATTGGGTATGATGGTCTGGACAGTGTCGAGCCGAATTTGCTCAACAACCATGTCACTGAGACGACGATTATCACCAGTAGCCCGCCCCCCGTGCCGACAGGTGGCCCTGATTTGCATCTGCTCAAGGTTGACGGTGGCGTAACGGCTCAACCGGGTGGTCAGGTTACTTATGGCTTGGTCTATGCCAATAACGGCGCGCTACCGGCCAGCGGAGTCTATCTGACCGAGTTGCTCCCCGCTCACACCGTTTTTGTTAGCGGCACGTCGGGTTGGCAACGGGTCGGGGCGACCAATCAATACGTGTATGAGGTGGGTGATTTGGCCGTCGGCGAGATTGGCGTTGACCCGATTACCATCAGCATGCGAATCGAACATACCTTGCCGATTTCTGTGGCTATACTGGAAAATATTGCCCTAATTTCTGATGATGGTCAGCATGGCTCAGATGAAAATTCGGCGGATAACTTCTCCACCACCCACACGCCCATCATCAAGACCAGCCTGCCCGACCTGTTTATTTTGAAGAAGGATGATGGCGTGGTGGCGCGCCCCAGCGAGGTGGTCGGCTATCGGCTGACCTTTTTTAACTACGGGGGACAGGCCGCCAACAACATTATTTTGACCGAAACTGTTCCAGCCAATAGTACATTCCATGCCACCGGCAGTCTGCCCACAGTTTGGAGTTGTCCCGATGGCGCTCCGGCTGGCACGGTCTGCACCTATCGGTTTCCGCGGGCATTGCAGACATACGATGACTTTGGCAGTGAGGTGTTTGCGGTGCAAGTCAATCAGACGGTCAGCCAAACGGTCAACCAAATTGTCAACCGAGTCGATATCGCCGACCTAAGCCAGACCGACCCGACCCCGCTCGATAATCGATCCACCGTCGCCACCCGTTTGGTCGTGCCGACTACCGTCCCCGACCCACCGCCGACTCGTCTGAGCGCGGCCTACCTACCTCTTCTACTAATGAAGAGTCCGCCTCAACTGCCCGATTTGACGGTGCGACAAATCTATCTGTCTGATACCTCGCCGACGACTGGACAATCTCTGATTGTGGAGGTGGAACTGGAGAATCTTGGTGGGCCAGTTCTGGCCGATTCGATTTGGGTCGATCTTTACATTGCTCGGCAACGAATTGACCCGGTGGTCAATCTTAGTTGGGAGCAGGGATTTGACCGGCCCGATACGCCGTTTGCCAGTCGCATCGTTTCGCATGGTATCGCTTGGCGAGTTTACAACGTCGCATCAGGTCAGCGCATAACCCTGTCTAACCTGAATCCCAACGACCCCCGCGACCCAGCAAACAACTACAGCAATTTTATTCCCAATGGACTCAAGCAGTGGCCGCAAACAGTGCATGGCGAGCCAGTCAACAACTATTTCCGATACCCCGGAACCTATTATTTGTACGCGTTGGTCGATTCATTTACCTTAAATAATGCCATGCACGGCACGATATTGGAGAGCAACGAGGAGAATAATCTGTTTGGGCCGCTCATCATCACCGTGGATGGGACATTGTTAGAGTATTGATTGAGTAAGTACAATAAAGAACAAAATAGGGTATATTTTGCGATGTCGTTATCACGCCTTAAGTTATACAATTATGCCCTTACGTCGGGCTAGGCAAATTGATAGTCCTGCACATGTAGTGATCACCTACCCGCAAGTTCCAAACTTGCGGGTAGGTAACATACAATCATGCCCTTACGTCGGGCTAGGCAAATTATCTAACCGTGCCTTCTCATCTTCGCTGAGGACAAGGTCTACCGCGTTAATGGAATCGGCTAGTTGTTCAACCCGATTCGCACCCACAATCACCGAAGTGATGGTCGGGTTAGCCAGTAGCCAAGCCAAGGCAGTTTGGGGGATGGCGCAGTTGTGAGTTTGGCTCAACTCGGTCAACGCGTCGATAATGGCCCAGCCTTTGTCGTTCAGATACTTTTGCATGCGATCATTGCCATACCCTCGACTGCCAGTCGGACTTTGATTATCGCGGCGATATTTACCAGTCAGAAATCCACCAGCTAGAGGGCTGTAGGGGATTACGCCCAAACCATGCTTTTCACACAGAGCCATCAAGTCGGTTTCATACTCGGCCCGATGGACAAGGTTGTAGTGGGGTTGGAGCGATTCGTAGCGAGGCTTGCCTGTTGGTTTGTTGGCCGATAGATCGAGCGTCTCTTGCAGTTGTGTGGTCGAATGGTTGGAGCAACCAATATAACGCACCTTACCCTCTTTAATCATATCTTCAAACGCCCGAAATGTTTCACCCAAGGGTGTTTTATCGTCCGGCCAATGGCTTTGGTACAGGTCAATCGTCTCAATCTGCAAACGGCGCAAACTGTCTTCTACCGCCCGCATCAGATGGTTGCGACTTAACCCCTCCCCGTCCGGCCCCTCCCACATGCGCCCGCGGGCTTTGGTGGCGATAATGATTTTGTTTTGCAAGTTGCGTTCGGTCAACCATTCGCCAATCCATGTTTCGGACACTCCGCCGTCATTGCCATCTACCCACATGGAGTAGATGTCGGCGGTATCAAAAAAATTGAGGCCATGCTCGTAGGCATAATCCATCACCGCAAACGACTCGGCCTTGTCTGATGTCCAACCCATAGTCATAGTTCCCAAACACAAGCGGGATACTTGTAAATTAGTTTGTCCTAACTGTTTGTAATCCATGTTGTCTCCTTAAATGATATTTTTGAATAATACAAAAGATACGTCTTTTGAAATATTCTGAAACACAAAAGCTACCCGCTCATTGTACCATGCTCAGTATCAACAAGTAAACGCTGTTTGCCACAATGCCACCTATTCAATTAAAATGGGTAGTCCTACACATGTAGTGATGGGGACTATCAACGTAAGCCAAGACATGTAGCACATGCTTCAGCCCGTACAGTCTAAAGACTGTGTTACGATATTATTTGTCGCACGTTAAGTTGATAGCCGTGATGGGGAATTTCGGAGTGCCAGATTTGCCGCAGGCAAAGCAAGCTTTGCACTCCGGATCACATGTGCAGGAGTACCTATCTTTAGAAAAGCCATGCCAATTCGTAAATTTCGCAATTCGTACCCGATTTTCATATTAGTTAGCTGTTTGCTAATCCTCATGCCTTGCCCCCAATCGGCTCAGGCCCAAGAACCCACCCCCGATCCTCGGTTTGGCGTAGTGCAGACCTTCGACGATTTTGAGGCGGCAAACGAGTTGGGCGTGGGCTTTACTCGTGTTAAGTTCTATTGGGATACCTTCCAACCCAATAACCCTGATGAGTGGCAACCGGCTAACATCCCCGATCCGCTGATCGCTACCGATTTAGCCGCCGGGCGACAGGTGGTCGGCTTGATTGTTCGCACTCCGGCGTGGGCGCGGGATACCACTCATCCGGCATACAACCCGAATCAACCAAATGGCAAAGATGTGCCGGACATGCCGGCTTGGGGCGATTTTGTCGAGCGACTGATCACGCAGTATAAAGACCGGATTCAGCACTGGATTATCTGGAATGAGCCGGATGTGTGGGATACCGCTCATCCGGGCAGTACGTGGCATGGGAATGAACGGGAGTTTGTCGAGCTACACAAAACCGCCTACCTCGCCATCAAAAAGGCTGATCCACAGGCCAAAGTTTACCTGACTGGCTTGACCTTTTTTTGGGATTACGAGTATCATCAGCCCCAATATTTAGGCCGATTGCTGTCGATTATCATCAACGACCCGCAGGCCGAAGCTAACAACTTCTACTTTGATGGTGTAACTTACCATCTTTACTACAAACCTCAAATGAACTACGACATCTTGAGTCAGATTCAGTTCATGCTCGATGTGTACGGCTTGTCTGACAAAGAGATTTGGCTCAATGAGACCAACGCCGCGCCTAGTCAAGACCCCATCGAGCCACCCCATTTTCGGGAGTTGCCCTTTGAGGTAACGCTCAGTGAGCAGAGCGCGTTTATGATTCAGATCCATGCGCTGGCCTTTGCTGCCGGTTTAGAGCGGGTTCAGCAGTACAAATTGACCAACAGCACCGACCACCCTGAAGATGTGCGTCCCTTTGGACTAGTGCGAGGCGACCAGTCTCATCGACCTGCCTTTGCCGCCTATCAGGTCGTGACCCGATATTTAGCTGGATTTGAAACGGTGGAATTATATCGACAGGCGGGGGTAACTTTGCTGATTTTCAAGCGGAGTGATGAGGCGATTACCGTCGTCTGGAACGAAACGCCGACACCTCGTCTGGTTACAATTCAGGCTCAGGCTGACCAAGCCATGCTGGTTGATGAGACTGGTCACGCTGAACCGTTGCCGGCCTTGGCGGGGACATATCACCTCAAGCTGCCTCCGGCGGAGTGTAGCGGTGGCGACTGCTTTATCGGTGGCGCGCCTCGACTGCTGGTCGAGATTCCCGATTCGGTCAGTCTGAACGCTCGATTCACGGTTGATGTGCCAGCCGAGTCGCCTGAATCGTCATGGATTAACGCGATGGGGCAATTTAATTTGAGCAAACGGCGTTTGGTCGCGCTCGGATTTGGTGGTTTGGTTTTAATTAGTATGATTGGGGTGGGTGGGTGGCTGATATTGGACGCGAATAAAAGCGGATAAACTTGTTTTTTTGTATAAATCCGTATCTTGTAGTTCGACGAATCGACAAACATTTGAATGGAATCAATGAATCAATGGAATCCAAGCCTTCAAGCTTGATGAAGTAGAGTAAGCCTAAAGGTTTGGATTTTTACATCATTGTGGCCCATTCAAGGAGAGAGTTATGATAGACACGGTGTTAGGACGTTGGCCTTGGCTTGGAGGACGAAAAAGTGAAAAAACTCAGCCCAAAACTGCTGAAACGACGCATGGTGGAGAGGAGCCGACTCGCTGGCAGGTGGTGGCGACCCAACTCAACCCTGCCGAAGCCATGATCATTAAAGCGCGGTTGGAAAGTCATGAGATTCCAGCCATAATTAAACAGGAGGCCATTGGCTCGGTGTTGGCTCTGACCACCGGGCCGTTAGGTTGGGCTGAGGTACTGGTTCCAGAAGAGTTCGCCGAGCAAGCCCTCACAATTTTGGCCGAAGTGTTTGATGACGATGAGCCAAACAACGAACTGGAACATGACGAATGATGGTTTTTGCGCGTATGCTCGTAAAATATTATTATGGTTAAAGAATGAATCTTACTCTTGCTACCCGACAAAGTAGTTTGGGAAAAGCTAAAACAGGAACACAGAGGAACACGGAGATGCACAGAGTTTCACAGAGTAATACAAAGAAAAAATAAATCGCTTTTCTCTGTGAAACTCTGTGTTCCTCTGTGAAACTCTGTGTTAATTAGTTCAGACTAAATTTTCTGTTGGGTACTAAGTCTTACTGAGAGGTAGCCCTGCATAGTGGTGGTCATTCATTGTGGTTATCTACCCGCAAGTTCCAAACTTGCGGGTAGATAATCGGCCTGTATCACTACTTCTGCACTACCTACTGAGAAACAACAAACTTCTGATAATAATTGACGTACAGACCTCCCTACTTGCATATAGCGGGTTAGAAGCCTGCACGCCAATTATTTCTAGCTACCTTTTTATGATGCTTAAACTCAAATATTCACTTATATTGTTTCTGTTTTTTGTTGCACCACTAACCACCCTCGCCCAAACAGTGGGCGAACAAGTCCACATCATCCAAGCCGATGATACTCTGTCGACCTTGTCCGAAAAATATTTAGGCAGTAGCAAACGATACCATGAAATCGTTGAAGCCACTGCGGTCAAACGGGTCGAGGATGACTCTTTTGCTGATATTCAAGATGTCAATTTGATTGAGGTGGGGGATAAGCTGATGATTCCGGTAAATTATGCCGATTTCGCTCCGCCCCCTGTCGAAGAGGAACCTGATCCAGAGGCAAAGTTAAAGTTTGAAGGCCCACCGCCAAGTGGCAAAATCGCATTTAGTTTCTGGAACCCAGCTGCCAAGCGATGCACCTACGAAATCAACATCATCGACGTGGAAGCCTGTTTAACCAACAGCCAAATGTGTCAAGCCAAACGGCAGATATTCAGCCTGAACAACGTCAGCGAGCCAGCCCTCTCGCCGGACGGAGACCACTTGGCCTATCGGGGGTGGGGGGCGATTCCCGACACCTACAGCGGCGAGCCGCATCCTTATAAAGATTGCGCCAAACCGATGGCCGATCCGTGGATTCAGACCGCCACCACAGACAGTACCGATGTCCGTCATATTACTGGTTTTCTGGAAGATAGCCACCCAGACTGGTCGCCTGATGGCAGTCGTATTATTTTTGACACGGCTCGTAACGGAGATGGGATTACTCGGATTATGTTCATGTATGCCGACACGACTGGCGAAGATCCACGCGGTCCGCATGCCGAAGATTTGCGAATTGCCGGGCGACAACCCTCATGGGCTCCGGATAATGAACGGTTTGTCTATCGTGGCTGTGACCTGACCGGAAATCGGTGTGGCCTGTGGATTGGGCAAGCTCGACCTGTGTTTGCCGCTGATACCGGCACGAACATGCTTAATGTGGTGGTTGAAGGGAGCGAATTGACCCATCCCGATTGGTCACCCATTTCTGACCAGATTGTCTACCAAAATCCAGTAGATGGTAATTGGGACATTTACGTAATTAATGCGGATGGCACCGAACCACGTCGCCTGACGGACGATAACCATACTGAAGGCTTGCCAACTTGGAATTCTGATGGTAGTTGGATTGCCTATCTATCCGACGCGGGCAGTTCATGGAGCATCTGGATTATGCGTCCTGATGGCACCGAGAAGCAACTTCTATTTGCCTATGATGGCGGAAACTATACTCCCTTTGTGGCCGTCCATCCCTACGGGAACCGTAGTTGGATTGACGAACAAATTTCATGGTCGAAATAAACGAAATAAACGTGAATACAGATTCCTGACTGAGAGTTACAGTCTTTCTTTCAGATAATCTTTTTCGGGTTATTGTCACGCTACAAGCGTGACCTCCAATTATCTTCAATTATCGTAGGTGACGCTTGTAGCGTCACGTGAAAATGTTTCTCTGAGCTGAAGCGATTGCACTCCGGTAGCTAGGCCGCTTTTTTGAGCATGCTGTAATCGGTGGTGTCAGGTTGGGGCGGGCGAACTTTCTCAAACAGGTGATGGTATTCGCCAATCATGTCGATAATCTGGCCTGTGGTTGCCTCTCGCTCTTGCTCCCGTTGCCGCTGTTGATGCAGAATCATGCGGTTGAATATCTCTTGCTGAACCGCGCTCGGATTAAAGACATGCTCAAAGGTAAAGGTGTCTTTGCTTCCGGCGGTTTCAATCGTCACGTCACCCACATTAAACAGTTTACTATAAAAATTTGGGATGTTATAGGTGATGTTCTGGATATGGTCAAATGTACCTTCACGGCGCACCTCACCACTAGTTTTAAAGGAGCTACTTTCCACGTCAATAATACGATTGGGGGTGACTATGTAGGTATCACTGTGCCAATCGTCGTATCTCCAGATATACCATGCTCCATTCGCAATCATGCCTAGCAAAAGAAATAAGTGGATGATACTCGGCGAGCCTCCACCAATTAGTGAGGCGACAAACATCGTTCCCAAGAGTGACATCAGCACCAGAGGCAGGCCAGCCATTTTTAGCAAGATGCCGTAATGTTTGCGCCAAGTGAGCGTCAACCCCTCATACGGGTCAACCGCTACCTCTTTGACGCGGGGGAAAAGATAGTTCAGCACGCCGGGCAGTTGGCGGGTAGGGGCATGGTTGATGTTGATTCCTTGCGCTTCGGCTACGGCCATGATGTTCTGCTCAACCACTTCATCCCAATCGAGCCGCTGGGCGATGGCCTGTCTGAGGGATGCTACATCCGCCGCTTCGACACGAGCGGTGGCTTGACGACGTTCCTGCAAAATCGCATTTTTTACCGCTTCGGCCTGTCGAGTACTGGTCAGCCGAATTACGCCGACTCCGGCGGTGGTAATGGCAACATCTCGATAATCGAAGAATTTGCTCAACAGTCCCTCGGCTACAATTGTCACATCTTGTACCCGCGTCAGGGGGGCTTCATGTCGTTCCTCGCCATAAAACAAAATTCGCTCGATATGGATGACGCGCTTGGTGGTCACGATAAAATCATCGTTGCGCCAGTCGAGGTAGTTATACAGAAAGGTCAACAATGTCAGGCTGATAAAGGGAACCGTCGCCATCAGCCTGAAATATTGATGGCTCAACCATGGCCCGATGATGGTCTCTTGGAGCAGGCTACTAATCACAAAGTAGATGGCTGGCCCAATCAACCATAACAGCGGCCAAACCAGATTCGGGAGTAAGGCCATTACATGCCGTTTGGTGGCAATTACGACCGCCTCATCCGGTTGTCGTCCGGGAAACTGGGTTAGGTTGGGCGTGTCGTACCCTCGCTCAACCTGACGCAACGCCTCAATCGTTTGGGGCTGATGCTCGTACAGCCAGTGCCAAGCCTCCTCATCAAAAACGGCTACCACACTATCGCTGACCACCTCCACTGTGGCGGCACGAGGGCGATGGTACAACAGAGAACGCAGACCAAACCAAGCTCCCACAGTATGGTAGTTGAGCAGTCGGGGGGTGGTTTGACTGGTATCTAAAGCACGCAATTGCCCATGCAAAACCAGAAAAAACTCCTGCCGACTGTCTCCCTGATGAATGACTCGCTCTCCCTGCTCACAAAAACCATACTTGGCTCGATCTACAAACTCGGCCAGAGCCTCCTTGGTAAACTCGGCAAAGGCTGGATACCCTTGTAAACATTGGGTTAGCTCCTGCTTGTAATCTTTACGACGAATATCAGACATGGGCATATCTCCTTATTATGTCAACTTGAATTATAACATAAAATCGTCATTGAAGAAACGTTGAGGCGCGAATATGGTTTACATAATGTTGTGTTCGATTGAAAGATTGGAGTGCAAGGCTTGCCTTGCATGCAAAGCAAGTTTTGCACTCCGGAACACTACTACAAAATTAGAAAGCCAAAGAAAGCGGTCAGTCATTAAGCTATCCAGAACTTGCGAAAAATAAGAAAAAGTCTATTCTATTGGCTCATTATCAGGTAGCGTTGCCCATGTCACTCTGAACGTAACAAATAAGTTACGCGTTTCGCCTTCGACAAGCTCAGGCTACGTTGCGCCGCCTGAGCGTTCGGCGTGAGCTTACGCCGAAGTCTTGTCGAAGGCGAACTATCAGCATGCACATGTTAATTAATGCTCATTCCTTAACCATCTTTGGAGAAATAACCGAGCCACCAAACCGACACCATGACCCTTGAAATCGCCTTGATGAGCCTCATAATTTTACTTCTATTGCTATTACTGGTTGCCAGCGGAGTCATCATCTACCTTTTGATCCAGCTTCAGAATATCGACTCGACCAATCAGATGGAAGCGGCCATGTCGAAAAGTTGGCTCAAACTGGGCTTGGCCGAAAAAATCGCCCATCTAACTCAGTACGCCGCAGATATTCGGGCCGATTACCGCGCTCTCGACCAGATGTTGCGTGTGCCGACGGCTAGAGGGGCATTGGGTGAGATGAATTTGGAAGAACTTCTGCAAGACCAGCTTGACCCGAGCATGGTCGGCATCCGTAAACGCTTGCCAAATGGACTCGTCCCTGACGCGCATATCCGCTCTACCGTCGGTATAATCTGTATCGACTCAAAGTTCATTCTCGACAATTATCGGAAACTGATTGCCACAGATGATCCCCAAGAGCAGACTCGTCTTAAGCGCGTTTTTCTACAAAACCTGCGCGCCCATCTCGACAAAATCAGACAGGATTACATTCGTCCCGACCAAGGAACAGCTCCCTTTGCCTTTGCCTACATCCCTGCTGAGGGAGTATACTGGTTTTTATGCACTGATGCGCTCGACCTGTTGCGGGAATATGCCAAACAGGGGGTGCAGGTCGTCTCCCCGTTGACCTTGTCGCATAAGGTCGCCCTCATCAAATCGGGTGTGTTCGATCAAAAGCTGGCCGAGGAGGCCCGTCAAATCAAAGCCGAGTTAACCCAAATTGGTCGCCGATTCGACCTGATTGATGATGAGTGGCGCATTTTTCGGCAAACCCATTTGGGCAGATTAACCAAAAAAGCCGACACGATTGACCAAGCCTATCAAAAACTACGTGACGATTTTGAACAAATCGCCGAACGATAATCAGATTTTTTAGGACACGGATTCACACGGATTTCTTTTATATTATCTGTGTGAATCCGTGTCCTACCCCAACCATGACTCAAGAGATTATTAACCTAGAAAAACAGTACGTATTACATACTTATAACCGCCCACCCTTTACCTTCACCCGTGGTGACGGCACATGGATTTACGACACCGACGGCAACCGCTACCTCGACGCGGGCAGTGGAATTGCCGTCAACGCGCTCGGACATCAGCATGAGGCAGTTGTTAGGGCCATTAAGGAAGCCGCTGATGGACTGTTGCATGTCTCCAATCTTTATCACACCGCGCCCCATGCTAAATTGGCCCAAACCCTGTGCGAATCGAGTTTTGCCGACAAAGCCTTCTTTTGCAACTCTGGCACGGAGGCTAATGAGGGGGCGATAAAATTTGCCCGCAAATGGGCTAAAGTGAACGGTAATGAGCAGAAAATCGAACTTGTGGCTTTTAGCGGTTCGTTCCATGGTCGGACGATGGGCGCGCTCTCCCTCACCTCGCGCGAGAAGTACCGCGCCCCATTTGAGCCGTTGATTGGCGGAACTCGGTTCGCCACATTTAACGATTTAGCGAGCGCAGAGGCGGCCATCAACGACCAAACCTGCGGGGTCATCGTCGAGCCGATACAGGGTGAAGGCGGAGTCACGCCCGCTAATCCAAAATTTCTGGCCGGATTGCGTCAGTTGTGCAATCGACATAATGCCCTGCTGATTTTTGACGAGGTGCAGTGTGGTTTAGGGCGCACCGGACAGTTGTGGGGGCATCAAGGCTACGGCACCACCCCCGACATCATGACCCTAGCCAAACCACTCGGTGGCGGCTTGCCGATTGGGGCGATTCTGGTCAACGAGAGCGTGGCGCAAGTCATGCAACCGGGTGACCATGCCAGTACCTTCGCTGGTGGCCCGTTTGTCTGCCATGTGGCTAACACCGTTTTGCAACAGATTATCAAACCGGAGTTTTTGGCACGAGTGCAGAGCAACAGTTTGTACCTTCAGGAAACACTCAAGCGAGTTATCAGTAAAACGTCCTTGCTAACCGATATGCGAGGCAAAGGCATGATGTGGGGTCTCATCTCGACCATCCCTGCTACGGAAATTATGACCGAAGCCTATCAGCATGGTTTGTTGATTTTGGTGGCGGGTGATAATATTATCCGTCTGTTGCCACCACTGACCATTTGTCGCGAAGAGATTGATACCTTGGGGCAACGATTATTCAAAACGCTAGAGACTGTTGGATAGGGCGGTTCCATATTTTAATATTCCAAATATCATTGGCTGAGCCTGTCGAAGCCAATCCCCCTCGGCGGCTACCAACTTAACGTGCGACAGATAATATCGTAACAGTCTTTAGACTGTGCTACATGTCTCGGCTTACGTTGATAGCCCCCTCGGCCAGACTTCGGCGTGAGCTTAGTCGAACGCTCAGGAACGATATTTGGGAGAATTATTTTTCTGGAATTGTCTGAATAAGTCAGCTAGGGTAACAGGTTATGATTATCGTTCGCAAAGCACGACTAAGCGATGTCAGTCGCATGCTTCCTTTGTTAGAGGAATACACTCGCCAAGCCGAAATTTTGCCTCGTACTCAGGATGATATTTATCGCACCATTCGGGAATGGGTGATTAGTGAAGCGGATAACCGGATTATCGGCATGGGATCGTTGCTGATTATGTGGCATGATTTGGCTGAAATTCGTTCGCTAGTGGTCAACCCCGGCTATCAAGGGCAAGGTGTGGGGCGAGGGATTGTCATCCAGTTGATTGAGGAAGCTCATCGGTTACGGATTCCCAAAGTATTTGCTCTCACTCGCAAGCCTGACTTTTTCTTGCGAATTGGGTTTCAACCAACCAAAATTAAACATCTACCGCGCAAGGTGAATCGGGATTGTGTTTTTTGTTCAAAATTTCATGCTTGTGATGAGGTCGCTGTAATTACCCATCTAACGCTACAGGATAGATTGAGTGGCTCATTTGAGCCATCCGATCCAAATGGAACGCCTATCATTCCACAGACAAAGCAATCAGCAATTCATACCCCATACCCTCCTGGAATTAGCCGATGAGCATACTTCGCCGCGTCCTGCTCATCCCCAACGAACCGATTGGCCTCGACATGGCTGGGCCGTCGATTCGGTTTTGGGAATTTGCTCATGGTTTGAGTCGTTATACAGCCGTGACTTTGGCGATTCCGCCCTTGTGGAATCGCCGAGCCGGGTCTAGCCAAAACAACCTCCCCCCCGTTCCATTCGAGATTCTGTTTTGTGACAGTCAAGCCGTCCTAAAACAGCAAACCGAGCAGGCTGACGTGATTATCACCGTCGGGGCGAATCTATCCGTTTACCCATTTTTGGCTCAAACAGGCAAACCATTGGTGGTTGACATGTATATTCCTTCGATTTTGGAGGATATCCAGCGTCGGCTAGATCAACCCATTCCCAAAAGAAATCGGCATTACGCTGGACAACGCGGTCTACATACCAAACAACTCCGAGTGGCTGATTTTATTCTATGCGCCAGCAAAAAACAGCAAGATTTTTGGCTCGGTTGGTTCAGCACCGTCGGTCGGGTCAACCCCTACACCCATCAGGCAGACCCGACGCTGGCTCGTTTGATTGGCTTGGTTCCCTTTGGAATTCCCAATCAACCGGCCCAACAGACCGTGTCGGTCTTAAAAGGTGTCCATCCCGCCATTGGCCCTGACGACAAGGTGATTCTGTGGGGGGGGGGGATATGGGATTGGCTCGATTGGCGCACCGCCATCATGGCCATGTACGCCTTGACCGACATCGCGCCCGACATCAAACTACTGTTTATGGGCGTTAAAACCGGCCAAGTAGCTTCCACCGCGCACAACGCCGCCGAGCAAGCCATCCACTTGAGCAAACGGTTAGGACTATATAATCGTAATGTCATTTTTAAGGATTGGACACCCTATCATGAACGCCATAACTATCTACTAGAGGCCGATATTGGCCTGAATCTGCATGCTAATCATCTGGAGACTCGCTTCTCATTTCGGACGCGCATGCTTGATTATATCTGGGCGGGGTTGCCGATTGTAACTAGCGCAGGAGATGTTATGAGCGATGAGGTGGTGCGGGGGCAGTTGGGCGAGGTGGTGCAAACTGGACGAGTTGATCAACTGCTAGAAAGTTGGCTTCGTCTGCTTAGAACGCCCAATTTACGAGAACAGTATCGCCCTGCCTTTGAGCATATTCAGCACCGTTACCGATGGCAGACAGTTATGCAACCGTTAATCCAGTTTTGTGAACAGCCCTATCACGCCGCAGACAAAGCCTATTTAGCCGATATTCCCATCGTGGAGGCGGGACATTCTACCTGGTATCAGCTACCGAGTAAAGTTTGGCGTGCGGCTCAACGACATGGGCCGCGAGCCTTGGCGCGTGAGGTGAGGCAGTATATCCGCTGGAAATCTGGTACAGGGAGCGCAGGCATTTTGTCTGCCGCAGGCGGGAAACCTGCGCTCCCTGTGCGACGCATCCATCTCATCAGTAGCCAAGCTGTGGGGCACCACATGGCTGGGCCAGTGGCGATTCGGTATTGGGAGTTCGCCCGTGTCTTGAGCGACCAGTTTGAAGTGCGGCTGATTATTCCGCCTATGGCTGTCTCCGGTTCGATGGAAATTGAGGACGTAAAACGTAAAATATCGCAGAAAAAGCATGCTCTGTATTCTATTGAGCTACGAATTTGCGAAAACAACCAGCAACTCAAAACAGCCATTCAAGGGGCAGACGTGTTAATTGTAGTCGGTGAGCTACTCTCGGTCTACCCATTTTTGGCCGAAACCAACATCCCACTGGTGGTCGATCTATACGTGCCGTTCATGGTCGAAGGACTGCAAAAATATGCCCATGAACCAACTGTCAACCGCTTAACCCGTCATGCTGGTTATCGAGGCATCCACACCCGCCAACTCCGGGCGGCAGATTTTCTGCTGTGTGCCAGCGAAACCCTCAAGGATTACTGGCTTGGCTGGTTGACGGCGCTGGGGCGGGTCAATCCCTACACCTATCAGCATGATCCGACTTTGCACAACCTGTTAGCAGTGGTGCCGTTTGGCCTGCCTGCCAACCCACCTCGGCCAGACAAACCTGTTATGAAGGGCATCCATCGACTGATTGGTCCGACTGACAAGGTGGTGCTGTGGGGGGGGGGACTATGGAACTGGCTCGATTGGGAGACCGTCATCAAGGCCATGCGAATTGTGGCCGACCAATCAGCCCATATCAAACTGTTTTTTATGGGTACAAAAAATCCGGTGGTGGATAAGGCCACTGACTCAAACAGTACGCCAAGCCATGACGCGGTGTCGTCGGCCATTCACTTAAGCCAACAGTTAGGCTTGTTTAATCGGCAGGTGATTTTTAACGATTGGGTTCCTTACTCAGAACGGCACAATTATCTGCTGGAGGCTGATGTCGGCATCTCGCTCCATCGGGCGCATCTGGAGACTCGCTTCTCCTTCCGTACCCGCATGCTTGATTATATATGGGCTGGTTTGCCGATTATTGCTACCGAAGGAGATGTTATGAGTGCTGAAGTAGCCCGTTGGCAATTGGGGCAGGTGGTGCGCGGCGGTGACGTTGAGCAGGTTGCTCAGGCGATTTTAAGTATGACCGAATCGCCAAATCATAGTCAGCAATACCAGTCCTATTTCGAGCAGGCTCGTCAACAATATCAGTGGGAACAGGTTATGCAACCGTTGATCCAGTTTTGTCACGCACCCTACCATGCCGCAGACAAGCCGTTTTTAAGCCAGCTACCTCTGGTCGAGACGGGGCAGTCGGCCTGGTATCTTATGCCCCAAAAACTATGGCACAACGCCAGACGCTACGGCTGGCAACAGACCGTCAGCGAAACTCAAAAATATATTACATGGAAGTTGAGACGATAATGAGTATTCAAACCAAAGATAGAACCCATATTATTATTCGGGGGGTCGAAGAAGCCACCGAGCAGAGCAACATCATCCAGTTTGCCAAAGACCAGTTTAATTTACTCCTCCATCTGGCCCAATACCGAGATTTAATCTACAATCTCGTCGTGCGGGAGTTGAAAGTGCGTTACAAAGATTCGGTTT
Organism: Anaerolineales bacterium HSG24; assembly: GCA_030377895.1. Classification (GTDB taxonomy): domain Bacteria; phylum Chloroflexota; class Anaerolineae; order 4572-78; family J111; genus JAUCGB01. The sequence goes on along the minus strand of JAUCGB010000031.1, from coordinate 1,125 downwards.
TAGGCATTTTGTGGTCGCTTATGAACCCATTCTTGATGATGATTGTTTTCACCATCGTATTTACGGTCATGGCTCCGGTAGCCAGCGTGGATAATTTTCCAGTTTTTTTGCTATGTGGACTGTTACCATGGAACTTTTTCACCGCTTCTCTGATGGGATCAACCTTTAGTGTGGTTGGTAATGCCGGACTGATAAAAAAGGTCTATTTCCCACGTGAAGTATTGCCGATTTCAATTATCTTAGCCAATCTAGTACATTTTTTCATTGCCTTATTCGTTCTGTTCGGCATGATTTTTGTCTTTCGGATTAGGCTGACAATTTGGCTGTTGTACCTGCCCTTAGTAATTTTGATTCACCTCATCTTCACCTTGGGGGTCAGCCTGTTTTTAGCCGCAGCCAACGTTTTCTATCGAGATACCCAGCAGATTATGGATGTCCTAATGTTGGCTTGGTTTTTCTTCACTCCGATTTTTTACCCGCTCGATATTCTCCCCAAAAACTATAATCTGTTTGGTATCAATCTCGATGTCTGGTGGCTGATGTACATCATCAACCCCATGGCCTCCCTGATTGCAAACTATCGCATCATTCTCTACCACGGATCGCCACCAGCCCTCGACTTTTTGGCCCGAACCATGGTCACGGCTTTGATTACCTTCGTCATCGGTTGGGTGGTCTTTAATCGGTATAGCTGGCACTTTGCAGAGGAGTTGTAGGCTCACTAATAGTTTCCGGTAGTAGTGATAAGGAGTGCAAGGCTTGCCTTGCATGCAAAGCAAGCTTTGCACTCCGGATCACTACTTCTGCACCACTACCCATCAAAAAAACAAAGCCATATCAAAAAACCCGATTCCTTTAAAAATCGGGTTTTTTGATGTGGCTTTGTTAGCTGTTACTCGTTTTGAATTTTATTAAGATGACGTAACCTTTTGGTCACCTGTCACGCAATGAATGTCACCAGTCAATTTCTGTTCATAGATTGGCACAGCGACAGCTTGTAATTGTTTACCCGTATGATTGCGTAAAATCGCCTGTCCGGTCGCTAATACTGTGGCTTGAGTATTGTGGTAATCACTCAATTTGTAATAAGCCCGTTCTATTGTTTCGGCATTAATTAAATAGACA
>JAUCGB010000157.1 GCA_030377895.1 Anaerolineales bacterium HSG24 | reverse complement strand
TTTACCGCTTAACATAGTCGGACACGTAGAAACGTGGATTTACAAAAATTTTTGTTCAAGTATTGAATTTATGCGACGACATCGTGTAACCGCAAGCCAACTTGACTTGCTTCTACAATATTTGCCAATTTTTGATACCAATCAATCACCGGCGATCATTGAAATTGTTGATGGGCAGGTGATTCATCATGACAACCAGCCTGATTGGTCAGGTTTTTGGCTCGATTTTAAGGAGAGCGGCTTGCCTATGCCTTTTGATTGGCAAAACTGGCAGGTCAGTTTAACACCTGAAACCATCGCCAAAGCAGGTCTTCCTAAGTTAATCAAAGCCCTCACTCGTTACTTTCATGAGAGCCAAACTCAGGCTGATGAGGATGAGGATGTTGGGGACGAAACGATTGTCCCTATTTTACGTCGTTTACAGCAGATTCGGCAAACCATGACCCGTGAGGATGTGGTGTTGATTACGTATCAGGCGTAAATGCCTTAGCCAGAGCGACCCGTTTACTGATAGACGGGTGACTATGAAGCAGAAACTCGACCCAAGCCGGAGGCTCAGTGTCGGCCAGATTCTGATTCGCCAGCCGAGTCATTGCGTTGATGAAGGCTTGGGGGTTGCGAGTAGTCTTCAAGGCGTAGGTATCTGCCGCCACCTCTCGCCAGCGTGACCATAGATTTCCTAGCGGCATGGTCACTAAGCCAAAGATCGTCATAGCGACCATCAACAGGGGCAGAGTAGCCGGGTCATTCATGCCATGATAACCAAACGCGGCGATTCCCCAGCGCATAACAACATCGGCCAGCCAAAAACCGATTAGGGTCAAGGTTGACTGCACCGCGATGCCGGTCATTAAATCTTTATGCACATGATGCCCCAATTCATGGGCCAGTACGGTTTCGATTTCGTTGGTAGTGAAATTTTCGACCAGCGTATCTCCCAACACAATGCGCCGAGTGTTACCCAACCCCATTAAGGCAGCATTAGCAGCAGAGGTTTTACTGCTCATGTCGAAGGTGTAAACGCCCTGTACCTTGGCTCCCGCGTCTTCGGCTAGTCGGGTCAGACGCTCGACCAACTCCTCGTTATCGAGGGAGTGATAGGTGAAAAAGAGCGGGAAAATCAGCACCGGAGCCAAATTACTCAGCAAGACTGAGAAGAGGAGCATGGCCCCGGCCGTCCACAGCCACCATGTTTCGGGGGCGACGCTCAACAACAGATAGATAATCTCCAGCACAATCATCCCCAACACTCCGGCCAAAACAAACCCCTTGGCCTGATCAATCAACCATGCTGATAGGGTTTGATTCGATTGCCCGTATCGGTGGGGCAAAACAAAGCCACTGTAATAGTCGAGCGGCGCAGTCAGCACAATCTGCGGGCAGGCAAAGCCGATGGCAAATAGCGGCACACTGAGCCATGTGGTCGTAGTAAACTGGTGAATTTGGTCTCGCAACCAAGGCGAGATTCCGGCGATAATCCAGATTAGCACGTAAGCCAGACCAATCACTAACTCTACCACGAACAGTTTGCGTCCGATGGCGGCGTATTCTTTGGCTTTTTGTTGACGTTGTGGGTCTAGGGTTTGCTGGTCAGCCGTTTCGATTGTGGGTGTTGATTCCATAAGTATCACTCATTCAACTGGGAGCGTAATCATTCAACCCCTTGTTCCCAAACTGGGAACACAATTGCTGGCTATCAACGTAAGCCGAGACATGTAGCACATGCTTCAGCCTGTGCCGCACAGTCTAAAGACTGTGTTACGATATTGGTAGCTCAATTGCTCAAGCAAACTCTGTTTGCGACTTGCAACATGCCAGAAACGGAGTTTCTATGGCAAATGCGTTCCCAATCTGGAGATCGGGAACGAGGGGAAATTTTCCCATCACTACCGCGTTTCTTTCTGCCGTATTCCTTGCCACACCCGCTCCGGTGTGAACGGAATCTGGCGTAAGCGCACGCCGGTTGCGTCAAAAATCGCATTGGATAGGGCTGGGGCGACTCCATCTTTGGGAATTTCGGCTATGGCTTTAGCTCCAAACGGGCCACTCGGCTCGATAGTCTGCACCAGAATTACCTCCATTTCCGGCATTTCGTCAGCTCGATAGATTTTGTATGGGCCAAATTTCGGGTTGAGCATGCGTCCTTGCTCATCGTAGACCATCTCCTCACAATGGGCGTAGCCAAGGGCCTGTACCATGCCACCTTCCACCTGACCACTGGCCGTAATCGGGTTGATGGCGACTCCGCAATCAACGGCCATGAGTAATTTTTTGACCGTTACTTGTCCAGTTTCGGTATCGACCTCAACCTCGACAAACTGAGCCGCGAACGGTGGAGGCGAATCGGGCGAAACATAGGAGGCAGTACTCATAATTTGGCGTTGTTGGTCTTGATGCAGGGCATGGAGTGCTAAATCTTCAAGGCTGACCGAGCGACCGTCGGGGGCATAAGCCTGCTGATTTCGTAAGGTTACTCCTGACCAATCGCTCAGGTTGAACATTAAGCCAGCCCGCTCTTTAATCTGTTCCCGCACCTGCTCTGCCGCCTTTTTGGTGGCCATGCCAGAGATATAGGTAGTGCTAGAGGCATACGCGCCAGTGTCAAACGGGGTCATGTCGGTGTCACTAGAGTAGACGATGATATCTTCTAACGGCACGCCCAACACCTCAGCCGCGATTTGACCTAATATCGTGTCTGACCCCGTGCCTAAATCGGTAGCTCCGATATGCAGATTAAAAGAGCCGTCATCGTTTATTTTGATGCTGGCCCCGCCCATGTCCAGACCGGGAATCGCCGTGCCATGCATACAGACTGCCATGCCCAAGCCGCGCCGTAGATGGGGCTTGTCTGGCACAATATGCCAGTTCGGATCATCACGTTTCGACCAGTTCATGGATTGCATGCCCTGTGCCACACACTCTGACAATCCACTCGTGCTGACGATTGGCACCTCGTGAACGTTGTCGGCTTCCCCTTCACCCAGATAAGGAGCAATATCAATTGGATCGCCAACCTTGATCCAGTTTTTACGTTTAAAGTCGATAATATCCCAGCCCATCTCCACGGCAATCTCTTCCATGTGGATTTCTAGGGCAAATAGGGCTTGGGGTGCGCCGTAGCCTCGATACGCGCCGGGAACGGGGATATTGGTGTAGACCACCTGACAATCAAACCGTTTGTTGGGGCAGTTGTAGCTACTCAGTCCTCGCAATCCGGTGACAGTCTGCACCGTGAGGCCGTGCGTGGCATACGCGCCAGTATTAGCTACGACGGTAAATTCTTGGGCCACCAGCTTGCCCTCTTTATCCACGCCCGATTTGAAGGTAATCGTCTGCGGGTGGCGGGTGCGGCTAGAGACAAACTCTTCTTCACGGGTCAACTCAAGGCGCGCCGGACGGTTGGTGGCAATCGTCACAAGTCCGACAATATCCTCAATCAGCATCTCCTGCTTTACTCCAAAACCACCACCGATGCGGGGCTTAATCACCCGAATCCGTTTAACTGGTAAGTCCAACAACGGGGCGACCATGCGCCGCACATGGAACGGCACTTGGGTTGAGGTGCGAATCACCAGCCGCTCATCTGCATCCCAATAACTGATAGCAATATGGGTTTCGATGGGACATGGTTGGACTTGATGGACATAATAATGGTGTTCAAACACATAGTCAGCCTCAGCAAAGCCTTGAGCCACATCACCGAGTTGGGCTTCGATATGGTGGGTGATGTTCCGACTCGCGTCATGGGCACCGACCATGTCTGGTTCATCATGAATGACAGGCGCGTCCGGTTTAATCGCCTCGTTTTCGTCAAAAACTGCCGGTAGCACCTCATACTCCACTTTGATGAGAGTGAGCGCGTACTCGGCAATTTCCAATGTTTCGGCAGCCACAACGGCCACTCGATCACCGACATGACGCACTTTGTTGTCAAAACAGACTTGGTCATAAGGTTTGGGATTCGGGTAGGATTGTCCGCCGGAGGCATACCGCACCCGTTTAACATTCTTATAATGGAGGACTGCCTGCACACCGGGCAGTTCCAGCGCGGCACTATCATCAATGTCGATAATACGCGCATGGGCATGGGGACTGGTCAGCAGTTTGGCATAGAGCATGCCACGCAATTCAATATCATCGACAAAGGCCGGGTTGCCCTTGGCTAGTTTGATGGCATCGACCTTGATTTCTGGCTTGCCGACGATTTGCAACTCTGGAGCTTCGGCGGCTACAATAAATTTTGGCATGGTCAGGCGAGTGCTGGTTTGGGTGTCGGGCGTGACGGGGGTGGGATCAAATCCGTCGCCAACTTCCATTTCATCTTTATCTTCATCTTCATCTTTATCATCGCGGGGATGAAACAGGTCGCTGTAGTCACTCCCGGGCAGGGTGATAGGGGTCAGGACGTTAGGTTCTATATTGGTCGGATCTTCACCACGCAAAATCGCCGCTGCCTCCAGCACCGCTTGCACAGGCTTGACGTATCCAGTCTCGCGGTCAAGAATTCCCGACAGCGCGTCCCGCACTTCTGTCTCGGTAGGGTTGGAGGTCTGTTCGAGTAATGCTTTGGTTGCCAGCACCATAGCTGGTGTGGCGTAGCCTGACTGAATCGCCCCCGTCCGAATAAATGCTTGCTGAATTGGATGGAGGTTGATGCCGGTAGCCATGCCCTCAATCGTTTCGATGGTCGCGCCATCTGCCTGACTGCCTAACAGAATGTCCGTGTTGACCAACTGACCATTGACCAGCACTGCCGATGCTCCGGTCTCACCTGTATCACTGCCAAATCGAGGGCTAAAGTAGCCGTTTTGGCGCAGAATACGTAGTAATGTTTCATCAGGCTGACAGGTAAAGCTTTTTTCTTCGTTGTTGATAGTTAAATTGATTTGCATTGAGAATCTCCTTTGACACCATTTTAGATTTTACTGACGCTAATATTTTTTGTGGGAATAGTTTTTGAAACGCTGAACAAAAATCAAGGCCGTAACGTGGCGCGTGCACCTTGAACACCTTTATAGATTTCACTGATAAAATAAACAAAAAAGCCAACCAATAATGCTCCTATAACTTCTCCAT
>JAUCGB010000030.1 GCA_030377895.1 Anaerolineales bacterium HSG24 | reverse complement strand
TTTGAGCGGATACTTGACCGAGTAAACTTGCCGGGACGACCCGCTCAAAAACGTTCTTGTCCTCAACCGAAAGTTTTCTTGACTCAGCCCGCTACTTGAGCCTTTGGCCCAAACGAAGACCATAGCCAATACTCCTATTATCACTGCGCTGTTTACATCGTTACTTTTTAATATCCCTCTTCTGCTAATATGGGGCGGAATTGGTGTTGTGGCGGTCGTTCGTTGGCAGGGCGGACTAATCTTGTGGGATTATGTTGGTGATCCAGATAGTTTGCGGTATCAAGATTTCAAAAAACGGTCAGAATAAGCGAATGGGCAATTTTGCTCATTCCTACGTTGGTGGTTCCGGTTTATTCGGAACCGGGAGGCCGTCTCTGGTGATGGGGAACGGTTTCAGGTCGAACATTTTACGCCAGACGTAGGTGCCGAGCAGTTTGCCCGTGGCCATGACTGGGGCGGCTAAGATTACGCCCAAGATGCCAGCCACCGTACTGCCCATAATCGCTCCGACCATGATCAGCAGGGGATGTAGTCCCAACGCACCACCCATAATGCGGGGGTTGAGCCAGTTCCCTTCTATCTGTTGCACAATCAGGCCAAAGACAAAGACTACCAAGGCAAACCACATGGGACTTAGGCCCATCCAGTTGCTGTCTTGAAATAGAGCGACTAGTGTGGAGAGGCCGATGATGATGGCTGGGCCAAGAAAGGGAATAAAATCCAAAATGCCCGCCAATAAGCCTAAAGCCAGCGAATTGTTCACCCCGAGTATCGTCAGCCCGGTGGCGACGATGATGGCGACGATGATGGCTAAGGTGGTTTGCCCACGCAGATAAGCGTTCCATATTCGGCCCGACTCAGCTAACAGTCGCTCTACATCATGCCGATAACCGGGTTCATGAATCGATTCGGTAAGAATATGACCGAATCGAGGTAAATCCATAGCAAAGTAGATCGATAGAACTAGGATGATTAAGGTTGATCCTAACCAACCAAGGGCGTTGATGGCTGCCGTGCCAACAAATTGCGCGCTCTGCCCGACTACGACCTGAACAATGGAAAAGGTCTGATCGGCCACTTGCTTAAGGTCGATGTTAAGTTCTTGTAACCGAAAGGGCCACGGGCCGATATAAATTGGTTCGCTCATAAACTGTTGAAACCGAGCCGGCCCATCTTGGATCATCTGTTGCACGAAGGTGAACAGTTCGATTCCTTGCTGATAGACGTTCACTCCGGCCGCGATCATCAAAATCAACGTGACCAGAAAAAAGATTAGATAGACCACTCCCACCGAGCCGCTCCGAGTCAGTACGGTGCGTTGTTCTATTTGAATGATCGGCAGATTGAGCAGGTAGGCGGTCATTCCGGCCATGACGAGGGTGTAGATTAAGTTTTGAAAGAACCAGATCGCGATGCCAAGCAGAACGAACATTAAGGCCATGACCAATATCTTGGTCGATCCATCCCAATTGGGTGAATTGATTTCAGGAGGCATAATATTACTCCTTAGCTAGAAAATTCAACACTCGCTCGATGATTTCATCGCGCACTCGGCGGAACTCGGCAGTAATCTCTTCGTCAGAACCGGTGGCATCGGCGGGGTCATCAAAGCCGATATGCACGACTTGTCCAGCCTCGCTCAACCAAACCGGACAGTTTTCTTTGGCTGAACCGCAGACGGTAATGACAAAGTCAAACGGTTGGCCTTTGAATAGTTCTAAATTTTGAGATTTGTTCTGACTGAGGTCGATATCGAGTTCGGCCATGACCTGAATCGCTTTGGGGTGGACATAGCCGCTCGGTTTGGTTCCGGCGGAGTAGGCTTGGTACTGATTGCCCAATCGAGCGTTAATCAGCCCTTCGGCCATTTGGCTCCGGCATGAATTGCCGGTGCATAAAATAAGAACTTGTTTTTTTGACATGTTGTCTCCTTAAAAAGTGTATCATCGCCGACAATCAATCGGCTACTTGATTCTTCTCAATCACGCAGACTATGTAGAATTCATTTTCTACGGCGGGATAAGGGCATTGACTCTGGACGAGGCGCAGTAGATCCGCTCGGCGCACCGGATCAAGCCAAGGAGAGATGAGGGAAGGGCCAATGAGGGCCACATCTTGGGGATGCGCTGAGGTCAAGTCACGCCGTTTGATGGGGTATTGTAGTCGCCCAGTTTGAGCCGCAATCTCGGCGGTCTTATGACCACTTGGGAAGTAGACCTTGGCCTCCAGGGGCATCTGTTTGATGTAGTTGACCACCGCTTCTTGCTCGGCTCGCGGGATGATGACCCATGGCAGGCTGGCATCGTATTTGTTGGTAATCTGCTTTTGTTGCCAGTAGGGAACAATCTCGTCGGGCAGATAAAACCCCCACACATGCGGTTGACTAATGAAGCCCCACACGACAAGTAGCAACATCAGCCAAGCCAAGATGCTAAAGGTTTTAGAAACCTTTAGGGCATGTTTATTCGGCCAGTTGCCCTGTTTGAGAAAGCTAATCAAAATGATGCTCGACAACATCATGGCTAAGACTAGCCCAAACCAAAAATGTCGAGGCCAGCCAGTTTTGGCTAAGGCGACAAACCAAGCGGTGTTGGCTAACCAGCCGAGCCACATGGGAGCGAGGAGATTCTGCAAATATGGAGTTTCACGTCGCAAATAGATGAGGGTCAAGCCACCGAATAGAAGCATGACAAAGATGAACATGGTCGCCCATTGTTCAGGATGAGCCACCTCAGCCAAAATGTAAAATTTGTCCCACATAAACTCTGAGCCAGAATGAATTTGTAGCCCGACCCCACTGCCATCGTCCAAAATAAATTTGACCCGTTGCCAAAAGTTTTGCTGATATAACTCAAAGCTGGTCAAACTGGTCAAGACGACTAGATGCACCAACTCCCACAGAATTACGAGCAGGGCCGTGCCGACTCCTAAAACAGTCAGTTGCCCAAAACTGACCCGTCGGCGAAGCCATAAGAACAGACTCCAGATAATAATACCACTAATTGACCAGAGGGCAATCAGTTTGGCGTTTAAGGCTAGGCTGATGACTAATCCGGCCAAAAAGAAGGGGAGCAAGGGGGACTGTTTCAGCCGTGTCCAGAAGGTGGCGGTGTTGATTTGCGTCCTGTGATCCGAGTTATAACCTTTTTCAGTTCCAGACCCGAAGGGTTTTGAAAACCCTTTGGGTCTCGTTTTGTTAACTGCCCAGGCGAAGGTTAAATAGGCCCACAAGATGTAGGTCATGGCTGGCACTTCGCCCATAGCTTCATATCCCAAAAAAATAGAGATATGCGGATAAAAGAACAGGTAAAGATGGAACAGGACAATGGCAAATAAACCGGCAAGACGATACAGAATCAAACAGGCTAACACCAGAAATAGGGTATAAAAAATCAGTGGGCCAGCCTTTAAGCCCCAAAAACTAGAGCCAACCATCTTGATGACGAGGGCATCGGGGATGATGCTGGCCGGGCCGATGCCGTTGCCGGTAAAAAACCAGATTCGTCCGTCCTCGGCTTGAATATCAAACTTGTCATCGACATTGATCGCACCTTTGACAGTCGGGTCGGCGATGGTGCTGACCATGGTGGTGTATGTTCCATGCTCGGCTAAGGAGCGGGAGATACTTAACATCCAGCCTCCGTCATGCTCTACGCCACCATAGACCGAGACAAAATTGGTGACGCGAATTAGTTGGTAGCCAATCAACATGAGGCTGATGGCTATGGTTAGGTATTGTTTTTTGATCATGGTTGTTATACTGTTATATACGGCAACCTATAAGCGTAAACTTAAGACCTGACAGGTCTGGACTAAAAAAGCAACACCGACAAGGAGAAGAGATAATTCATGAGTTTTTGATTTTTTGGCGGTTATATCCGTAGATTTAACTCAAAATCGTCAATAAAATCTGCAATAGCTCGTCCAAGTCAGCTGGGACACGAAACAGGTTTATATCTTGGGTAATCACTTTTGTTTGTCGGTTAAGGATGCCAAATCGCCAAGCCTCGCCCATGGAAACAATCCCATAAATTGGTTTATCATCCTCATCAAGCCAGTGATCCAAGGCAATCAACTCGACAGATAGTTGGGTAAATCCTCGTTGCAAATCAGCCTTTTTCGCTTCAACGATGAGCAGGTTGTTTTCTCGTCGCATGAAATAGTCAATCTTGCCTTTGAGTTGATGATTGACTTTGACGGGATATTCAAGTTCAAGAATAGCTTTTAAGTGTCGAGCAACGGCCATCAGAACTGGTGAAATTAGTGCTTCCCGCCGAGCAGTTTCACTTGATAGACCGACCTGATATAGGTTGCCTTCCACATGCCCTTTTAGGTAGCTAAACGCCTGCAAGTCAATATTGGTTTTGGATAACGGATAATCTTGCATGTCATAAACATACCCAAAATATTCGAGTAACTCTCGGATTGGTGGGTCAAGGTCAAAATAATCATGGAAAGTATAAGATTTGTCTTTCTCGATGACAGAATATTTCATTTGTATGCTCCTTTCTTTGTGTTCCTCTGTGTTAATTAGTTCAGACTATCGGGTACTAAGAACTATTGTAAGTCAAATCTCATGAGTGTCAATTTAGGGAAACTTACGTCTTGGCAAAACAAGCTTTGCACTCCAGTTTTATGCAGGATTATCGAGGAGGATGGACGGTTTGAGCGGCTCTGACTACGGTTCGTTTTGCGGCAGAAACCGGCCAATGTCACAAAAGGTGTCTTTGGCTCCGGTGGGTCAATCTCGGTGGTAACTTACGGGCAAAACAAATTTAATGGTTAGATATTGCATTTAGCTTTAATCTATGCTAGTCTATCATACAGTTAATTAATGCTCATTCTTAATTCTGGTGGTGTCCACCTTAAACGACACTAATTATTTATATTCAACAATGACGAATCAACCACAGCTAACCAATTGGCCTAATTTACGATTACGATTAGCACGTTATTTGCCCGCGACGTTATTTAATCATTTACGGCAGCTACCCGATAATTTAGATGAATTAGAGCCAACCGTGTTGGAAGAAGCCACTAATCAACTGATTGATGCAGTTCAGGCGTTAAACCCCTTGCATCGTGTCCTCATTCAATACATGCCCCATTATCTCCGTGGGGTTAACCCAACCCCTAATCAGCCTCATGGAGAGCTGATAGAAGGTAGTTTTATTTTTGCCGATGTCAATGGCTTTACGGCACTCTCCGAACTCCTAGCTCGGACGGGTGATGCGAAAGGACGCGAGGTCATGAACCAAATCATGAACCAGTTTTTTAGTAGCATCCTCGACCCAATTACGGCCTCCGGTGGAGACATGCTGATATTTGTGGGTGACGCGGCGCTGGTATTTTTTCCCAAAGAGGCCCATAACAACGACCTATTACAAGCGGTGCGGGCTGGTCTTCGCATGCAACGAGCGATTGAACAGTTTAAGGTTTTAGAGACCGAATTTGGAACAAGTAGCCTCAGCATGAGTATTGGTATTGAGCAAGGAATCGCTTATGCGGCAGTTGTTGGTACACTAGATCGTATGGAGTTACTGGTCAGTGGCCCGGCAACGTATCAGGCTATGAAGGCGGAAGACATCGCTAAATCGGGTCAAGTGAGGTTGGGCGACCAAGCGTTGGCAATTGCCCAAAATCATTTTACGATGGATGAAGCGTTTGTGATTGATGATTTGGGAAATGATTTAGGCGATTATGAAATTACCGCGCCTACTCGTAAACGGGGCAGTACCATGTTTTTTGGCATGTCCTTTGACGAGGTGATGGATACGCTTGAAAATAACTTAAAACAAGTTGAACGTCTAGCTCCATTCGTTCCCGAAGATATGTTGGCCTTACTGATTAATACGGACAGACGACGTAAGTTACAGTCTGAGTTTCGTCCGGTTGCCACACAATTTATCAACATTATTGGGCTTGAGGAATTGGCTATCAATCAAGGGCCAGAAATAGCGACAGAGGTATTCCAAGAATATTTTATCCAAGCCAAACATATCATCCAGCAACATGAGGGTATTATTAGCCAGATTGATGCTTATGCCGTCGGATTTTTCTTCCTTAATACCTTTGGTGTTCCTAAGTCTCATGAAGGTACCTCTCGATACGCGATCTCGGCGGCATTACAGTTGGCAAATATGCTCAATCGGCTTAATCAACAGTTTGAGCTAGACCCGCCTCTAACCCAACGTGGTGGCATCACTTATGGCCTGACCTTTAATGGTGAAATTGGGGCCAACTATCGCCGTGAGTCGGTTATTGCTGGCCCTGCGGTTAATCGAGCCGCTCGCTTAATGAGCAAAGCGGAACCTGGACAGATTATTCTAGATTCAAATATTTGGCAACAAACTCGGAACGCTTTTATTGGCGATGAGTTACCGGCGGTGGAGCTAAAAGGGATTAACCAACCTGTGGTGATTGTCAATGTCCGAGAGTTACGGCGTGGCACTCGCTTGCCCATGATGAAGCGTGACCTACTTGAGCGAACGTCTGAACAGGCCAAGCTTAATCAAGCTCTCACAGAATTACATGATAATCGACAGGAAATGGTTTGGCTAGTTTGTGGTGAAACTGGTATCGGTAAAACGTCGCTTATGTCAAAGTTGGCTGAGCAAGCTAAAGAGCGAAAAGTCACCTTGTTGGTGGGTTATTGCCAACCCCATACCAAACACACTCCCTTATCTTGCTGGGGCGATTTAATTAGCGGTTGGCTTGATTTAGAACACTTAGCCTTATCTGACCAAGAATCTCAGCTACAAGAACGCTTATTGACCCTTGGTCTGCAAAATCTAGCTGATGATCTAGTAGATTTTCTTTCTTTACCAACTCACGACCTAGAGAATCGAACAAATCAAAGCAACGAAATCTATACTTGGCCCAATCTGGTGATAGAGTTGTTAACCCTGTTGGCCCAACAGAATCCACTTCTGGTCATCATTGAAGATGCTCATTGGATAGATAGTGAATCGTTACAGTTACTCGAAAACTTAATTAGTGGGATTGCTTCGTTGCCCATTATGCTGGTTATAACGAGCCATAACCAAACGATTAACTCTCATGCGAATCGTCTTGAATTATTGCCATTATCAGACGAATCAATCGAAAAAATTACACAACGCACCTTGTGTTCTAGTAAAATAGACCGTAACCTAGCAGAGTGGGTTTGTAAACATGCTGGTGGTAATCCCCTTTATGGAGAAGAGTTATGTCAAGCCCTAACACGTTCGGACGCGGTAATTGTCGATAGAAGTGCAGACGAAATTCGCTGGACAGGATATATTCCCTCCTTACCGTTAACCCTTCACGAACTGTTGTTAGCTAGATTAGATGAACTACCGCTTCTCTACCATGAGGTATTAAAACGCTGTTCTATTCTAGGAGGTGGTTTTAGGAATAAGGAAGTTTTAGAACTAACTCGGTCACAAATAGAGGAGAATGAGGTTCATGAGGCTTTAGAACAAATTACCCGCCTTTCATTCTTAAACCGTCGCCGAGGCTCTATCTATTACTTTAGTCATCCTCTTATGCAAGAGGCAATTTACAATACGCTCTCGTTTCAACAGCGACAACAATGGCATAAACGTTTGGCTAACTGGTTAAGTAAAAATCTTGATGATAAACAGAACCTAGAGCAGATTGTGTATCACTACATGCGTAGTGATAACGTAAAAATGGCTGCCAAATATGGGGTGATGGCAGGGGATAAAGCCAGAGAACGAGAAGCATACGCTGGCGCATCCAACTATTATCAACAAGTATATAGCTTAACGAACGCGCCAAATAATTATCGCATGATGGCTTTAGAAAATCAGTCGGATGTGATGGCTTTACAGGGAAGTTATGGACAAGCCTCCTTTCTTTATCCCCAAGCGGCTGAATTAGGTAGCAATACAGCAATGGGCAAGGCGGCAATCGTCTCAGGTGATATTGAGATGTTGTTGGAAACGGAGTTCCCCCCTCAAATGCGACTTTGGGCAGAAGGATCCAAAGCATGGATGTTGGCATTAGAGGGGCAAACCGATACCGCGCTCAACATCGCTCAAGCGGCTTTAGAGCAGGCTGAAGGCGCGGTGCATACGGCCTTAACGGTTTTGGTGCAAAACTTGGAAATTGGCCGTCCTTTAGAAGAATATGAAGTTTGGTTACAGAAGTTTGTCACTGCGATTTTACATCTGGGTATATCAACGATTGATCTGCTTGATATGCCCGTCGAACAGTCAACAATTGTGAATAAGTTGGCTCGTAAACGCAGAATGACACTGTCGGACATTGCCACAGCCATTAATCGACCAATCGCCGATGTAGAACCTGTTTTAGCCGCGTTGGTTGAGAAAGGGCATATCAGATTAGTAAAGACAAATGGTAAAGTTTGGTACAAAGCCAGATTTGCCCGTAAAGCAAAGAAAAAACTATCGAGTAAGTTGTGGTCAGCCTTGGATTTTTGAGCAAACGACTAACCTCAATTTGCTTAAACAAAACGGTTGATGTAATCTTAAAACTATGTAGTAAACTAAATATTTGGAGACGAGTACAATGGACCCAAGGATTATCTCCATTCACTCCTTTAGGGGTGGTACAGGTAAATCAAACACAACAGCCAATCTTGCAGCAATTTTGGCATCCCAAGGACTTAGAATAGGTGTGATTGATACAGATATTCAATCGCCCGGTATCCACGTTTTATTTGGTTTAGAGCCAGAAGAAATGGGGCATACTTTAAATGATTATTTGTGGGGTAAATGCGAAATCGCAGAAACCGCCCATGAAATGACAGACAAGTTAGGTGTATCTATTAGTGGGCAGATATTTCTCATACCCTCTAGCATTAAAGCCGGTGAGATTGCTCGCGTCCTGCGAGAAGGCTATGATGTAGGCTTGCTTAACGACGGTTTTCACGAGCTGTTAGAAGACCTTGACTTGGATGTGTTAATTATTGATACACATCCGGGCATCAATGAAGAAACACTGCTTTCAGTTGCAATCTCAGATGGATTGGTGATTGTGATGCGACCTGACCAACAGGATATCCAAGGTACAGCCGTCACGGTTGATGTGGCGCGCAAGTTAAATGTGCCGAATATGCAGTTGATGGTCAACAAAGCCCCTGAATCATTTGACTTTGATCAGATTAAACGAGACATGGAAGTTGCCTATAATTGTAATGTTGCGGCTATTTTGCCTCACTCGGACGAGATGATGATTTTGGCCGGGAAGGGTATCTTTGCCCTGCACTACCCAGATCATCCCTTGACCCAAAAGGTCAAAAATGTGGCTAAGGTGTTGATGGCATCGTAATAAAAAGTTATGGGTGTTGTTCATAACCTATATCTAGGTTTATAAAGGGGGTTGGAGGCTAATAACTGGTCTAATAGGTCTGTTTCTCCAACCCTTGTTTTGTTTTTATCTAACCGTTTACCCGTATATTTTTAGTGAAATCCACAGGTGACATGCCTAAATTCCCGCTAAAAACTTGTGGAATTGATATGGCTGAATTTTTACTGTTATCCGACATTTGGGTATTGCCATGTCATTTTGAGTGTTATTCATGAAAGCGATCCAATCCTCACTTAATCAATTGTTCAATATAAAAACTGAAGAATGGCCTCGCACCATCCTTTTATTTGTAATAGCTATTTTAAGTAGCGCGGGGTTTACTTGGGGTTTAACAATTTCGTATGCGGCATTTTTACAACTACAAGGAGGATCAGGGCTTGAAACATTACCTTGGATATTAGTTATGATTGCTATCGCTTCTGTGGTAGCAATCACTGTTTATACCCCCTTTGTTGATCGTATTGCAGATGATAAATTACATAATATCATTTTTTGTATTGAATGTGTCGGTATTGTTTTTGGGTTAATTTTACTCCAATTCAACTATGAATCTATCGCTTATCCATTCTTATATTTATGGGGAATAGCTTTAATCGCCGTTATTAATCCACATCAGGCCACCTATTTTAATAACTTCTACAATACTCAAGCTGCCAAACGTGTTTTACCTGTTGTTAACGCGGGGTATCGAGTAGGAGGGATTTTGGCAGGCTTGAGCATGGCTTATTTGAATAGTCTTTTTGATGGCAATCCTCAAGTAATTGTATTCATCTGGTTCCTGACACATTTTGTTATGATGGGTATCGTTTGGGGCTTACCATATTTAATTAACGAAACTCAAAATTCTGCTGACTACAGTTCGTCAACTACCCCTACCTCCCAAAAAAAGCATGCATCGTCTTATATCGACAATATTCGAGAAGGATATCGCTATACCATTGAATCAAATTACTTACGCTGGATAGCGATTAGCACCTTGTTATTAATGATACTTTTAGCCTTGTTAGAGTATCGTTCAACTGAGCTTTTATTAAACGAATTTAGTACAGCTACCGATTTGGCTGATTTTCTAGGTAAGTTGGTCGCTGTATCTAACTTTTTTGTTGTCCCCATGCTTATGTTTGGTATCAGCCGTATTATTGCTCGGTTAGGGTTGGGTAATGCCAGTTTAATTTTTCCGGTAGGTAACTTGGCTATCTGTACCGGGCTTATCTTTTCACCCAACTTGTTTAGTGCATCAGCGGCATATTTAGCTCGAACCGATTTCCGACTAGCCTTTCAATTTCCGATAGAGGGGTTGCTTTATAACGCTGTTTCTCTAAAGATAAAGGGTCGAGCGCGTGCCTTTGTGAGTGGTTTGCTGACACAAATTGGGTTATTAATTGGTGGCTTACTGCTCGTTATTGTTACATTGATGGATGTTACACTGTTGATTATCCCGTTAATTGGAGGATTGGCGGTTGCCTATTTAGGTAGTACACTTGTTATCCGCAAACTATATAGCCAAGCCCTTATTAAACTATTAGAACAAGAAGATTTTTCTTTTTTATTTGCTCGCAACAGTTCAGAATTGAGTGCGGTAGACCCAGAAACGCTTAAATTTTTAGAGCAGAAATTTACCGAGAGTGACGACCCCGAATTTATGCTCTTTATGGCTAATATTATTAGCCAAATTGGTGGTAGTCAAGCCACTTCTATCCTTACTAAAGCTGTTCGAGAAACTACAATCGCCAATAGGGCCGGTATTATTGATGTTATGGTTGCCACCGAGATGTCTGGTAAGGAAGTCGAACAACTCTATGTCGATTTACTCACAGACCCTAGTGGTAATGTTCGCCAATCGGCTTTGAGTGGTTTGGAGCAGTTAAAGAGTATCAAAGATGAGCAGTTTCTTTCTTTAGTCTTACAGATGTTAGATGATTCAGAGATTAAGGTGCGAGTACAAACGCTCATGATATTGGCTGATGTTGAGGATTTTTATGCTTTGCCACGAGCCATCGATGCTTTAAATCAAATTTTAAGTCTCGAAGATCCCAACCAATGTATGCAAGGTATTCGTGTATTGGGGGAAATTGCTGATATCCGTACCTCGCGCAGTCTACATAATGTAACAAAACCAGTTTTCCGATTAACTACATTTTTAAACAATTCCCACGACCAAATCCGGTTACAAGCAGTACTTGCTCTGGAGAAGATTTCTACGAACCCGATGACAGAGCAATTATCGGAGCTAATTTTACAGCAAATGAATTCGCTCATTAATGACCCTGTGGAGCGTATTCGTCAAGCAACATTGGTTACTTATAGTCATCTGAGTAGTAAAGAAGCCAATCAAGTATTGGTTCAAGCACTCACAGATACTAGCCCTACGGTACGTTCAACAGCCGTAACAGAGATGGTAAAAATAGGCAAGTCAGTTATTCCGGTTATTCACCCTAAACTTAACTCATCTCAACCAGAATTGCAAAAAATAGCGGCTATTATATTAAGCCGAATCAACAAACAGGAGTTTGGATCGCTCATATCAACTTATGTTACCAGCAACCTGTTAAGCATATACCGTAATTATGGCTATTTAGATGCCTTGCAAACCTATATCAACTACACCAGTATTGTTGTCTTACAAAGCACCTTACAAGAACAAAATCAGCAATTGCTAGATGAAATCTTCTATCTTCTATCTGCCCTGCATGAAGATAAGACGATGGATATTATTTTGACATCATTGCGAAGTCTTGATGAACACATACAAGCAAATGCCCTAGAAGCCTTAGAAACTATAACTACACCTCAAACAGCAAAATTAATCGGCCCGTTGGTAAATCCAGCAACCTCCCCTGAATTCTTGATACAACTTAGCCAAGAAACATGGGATATGAATCATCCTAATTCAACCAAAATTATCAAGGAATTCACCTCTAATACAGATAACTCTTGGTTTCAGGCTGTTATGATTTTTGCCCTTGGTGAAATGGCAATGACTCTGGCCGCAACAACTGGCTCGAAAAAGAAGTCCCGACGTAAAAAACCCTCAGCCAAATTGGGAGATACGGCTACATCAAGGAAAAATTCTCGGAAGTCACGTAAAGGCTCACTTGATTTGCTTGACATGTTAGGCGAGAATGAAAAAGATACTGACGAGAAAAAAGAGCCTTCATCTCGTCGTAAACGGAGAAGAAACCCGTTAGCTATGCTGACGGATACAAGTGAGCAAGAAACAGCAGAGACACCGTCAAGAATGTCATCCACGGAACTGATACTTCCATTTAAGACACAAGCCGAAATTGCAGAGATTGTGGATGATGCTATTACAGATACAGATATAGAAGTACGGATAGCGGCCCAATCAGCCAAAAGAATGATGGCGGGATTACAAATTGTCGAAATGAGAATGATAGCCCATTCTGCTAGTCATCTGATGAGAGGTAAAGAAAATGATATTATCAATGAGGAGGAATTTATGCTCTCCGCTATTGAAAAAATTATCTTTTTGAAAAAAGTCCCTTTCTTCCAAGGGATGACGATTGACCAACTTAAAACTTTAAGTACTGTGTGTGAAGAAGAACTTTTTGAAGAGGATACGCGTATCTTTAAGGAAGGTGATGCGGGTGGCATCTTATATGTAGTAGTTAGTGGAAAAGTAGCAATTGAGCAGGAAGGGAAAAGGAAGGGATCTTTTGCCCGTTTAGCAACGATTGATGCTCACTCCTATTTTGGTGAGATGAACCTCTTTGATAATAGCCCACGTACCAACTCTGCAATAGCCATACAGGATACGTTAGCTTTGCGTCTACGCCGTGAGCCACTAGTCGTTTTGGCTCGTCGTTATCCCGATCTTTCACTAGAACTTATTAATGTTCTCAGTCAACGTCTACGAGAGGTCAACGACCAAGTCGTTGGTCTAACTCGAACAAAACCGCGCGAATTACATAAATTGTTTGACCAGTATGAATAGTTTATACCGCAAATAGACCCCCAAAGGGTTCCAGAAAACTACAGGACTATTACACAGTGCGTAACTTCAGTTGTTTTATCATCGGGAATAGCACGTTGCCAATTCAGTGTGCCGATATATTACTACAACTTAAAAACCACATTCATGGAATCTTCTCATCAGACCCAATAGTGAAACAATGGGCTAATAAGAACAATATCCCATGTTATACCCCCTCAAACAACTCACTTAAACAGCTAACAAAACAGCCGTTTGATTATTTATTCAGTATTGTCAATGATTACATCCTACCTCCAGAAATATTAGCCTTACCTCGTCAATACCCAATTAACTACCATGATGCCCCTTTGCCCGCTTATGGAGGAATGTATGCTACCTCATGGGCTATTATGAACCAAGAAACGAAGCACGGTATTACGTGGCATATCATGACCGACAAGATTGATGCGGGTGATATATTAAAACAAAAGCAGGTTAATATAACCTCTGATGATACGGCACTAACGCTTAATACCAAATGTTACGAAGCGGCGATTGAGGCGTTTCGTGAGTTGGTCTCAGACCTTAACCACACCCAAGTAACTCCTATACCTCAAGGTTTAGACCAACGTACCTATTTCTCGTTATATAAACGACCTGATAGGGGGGGAGTTATATCATGGCAACAGAGTGCTGAAGAAATTGATGCACTAGTGCGGGCTTTAACCTTTGGTACATATCCTAACTATTTAGGAATGTCGAAAATAGCGATTAGACAACATTTTGTAATTGTTACCAAACTTAAACGGCTCACTTCAACAAGTATGTTATCACCGGGAACCATCACCCATATTGATGAAATAGTATTTACTGTATCAACATCGACCAACGATATTATGATACAAGAACTGCTTACCCTTGATGGTTTGCCCTTTTCAATAAATGAGTTTATAACCCATTACCAGTTACATGTGGGCGACAAGTTACCAGAGTTAGCCTTCGATATGGCAGATACTCTCACCACGACCTATACCCGTATTTGTAAACACGAATTATTTTGGCTCAAGCGGCTTGAAACTTTGGAGTTATTAAATTTACCCTATTTTAGCCATATACCCACACCAATATCAAATAGTGAGATAACTGTAACTAGTTTATCTATTCCTATTGCTACTGAAATCATTACATCTGTCTATCATCATTATGGCTCTTTACCACAATTTTTATCGTCGGTATTTATTGCTTATTTAGCTCGTTTAACCGATACAGATATTTTTGATTGTGGTCTAGATGTTAAGACTATGCTATCTCTGCCAGACCATTTTTTTGCTCCACAGATTCCATTACGTATTGAGATAAATCCTGATCATTCGTTTACGGATACGCATCAAACCATCCAAAACCAAATCGATCTGACTATACAACATGTTAGTTATGCTCAAGATATTACAGTTAGGTATCCACAGCTACAATCAGCACCCTCTTTTCAGGTGGTTATCGCATATTGCGATACCTATCAGCCCCCAACGAACACTGTTTTAACCTGTCTTATTCCATTAGATGAGGCAGATGGGGCATCCATTCAATGGTTATATAACCCGCAACAGTTAGCTCAGACTGATGTAAACCGCATGGCTCGTCAATTTACTTGCTTTCTCGGAGGGATAGTAAAATCACCCCACAGTCCCTTATGGAAAGTGTCGTTACTAAACCAAACCGACCTTCAACAACTATTGATTGAACATAATAACACCCGTATAGAGTATCCACTAAAATTTATACATCATTTATTTGAAGAACAGGTTAAGCAATTTCCTGACCAAATTGCCGTCATTTGTGAGCGAGATAGGCTAACCTATACCGAACTCAATCAACAAAGTAATCAGTTAGCCCATTACCTACAAACCTTAGGGGTTGGGCCAGAGACATTGGTGGGTATCTGTATTGAACCGTCGATAACAGTCATGGTCGGTTTGTTGGGCATTCTTAAGGCAGGAGCGGCATATTTGCCCCTCGACCCGTTTTATCCAACTGAACGGTTAAACTTTATGGTCGAAAATAGCCAAATCTCCTTTTTGGTTATAGAACAGCAGTTTGTAGCGCAGTTCCAGAAAACAAGTCTACAACATGTTATAATAGATAAAGACTGGGAAACAGTTGCCACCCAACCTATTGAAAACCCAATTAGTCAAAACTCATCCGATGATTTGGCCTATGTTATATACACTTCCGGTTCAACAGGGCAGCCGAAAGGAACAATGATTTCACATCGCGGTTTAATAAACTATCTAAATTGGGCGAGGCAAGCTTATAATGTAACAGATGGCACCGGCGCACCTGTTCACACCTCTATCAGTTTTGATTTAACAATTACCAGTTTATTTTTACCATTATTGGTGGGACGCACAATAACCCTACTCTCCACATATCAAGGTAGTGAAGCACTTAGCCATATTTTACGTACCAAACAAGAATTTAGCCTGATAAAAATAACCCCCGCTCATTTAGATATGTTAAGTCAATTACTGCATCCCCAAGATATTACTGGACAGGTAAACAGATTTATTATTGGAGGAGAAGCTCTACGAAACGAACATTTAACGTTTTGGCAACAGCATACTCCTCAAACCAAGTTGATTAATGAATACGGCCCAACGGAAACAGTGGTCGGGTGTTGTACTTATGAAGTATCACCCAAGGAAACCTTTGCTGATACAGTGCCGATAGGTCGTCCAATAGCCAACACCCAACTATATGTGTTAAACCGGTATCGACAGCCTGTACCCGTCGGTGTATCGGGAGAGCTTTATATTGGAGGGCATGGAGTGGGGCGCGGTTATCTTAACTTGTCAGAACAAACTACCAAAAAATTTATTCCCGTTTCAGAATGTGAGTTGCCCCTATCTCTCCCTCTTGATGCACACTCACGACGGTTATACAAAACCGGAGATATTGTTCGATATTTACCAGATGGTAATCTTGAATTTTTAGGGCGGAGTGATAACCAAGTAAAAATACGAGGATATCGGATTGAGTTAGATGAAATAGCCTCAACCTTAAATCAGCATCCCGATGTTGATGAAGTTGTTGTTACCATGTATGATAAACAGAATAAAAATAAACAGTTAGGGGCTTATCTTGTCCTAAAAAATCAGGTTGATTTACCAGAGTCGATGACAGATACCCAACGATTGACGAATATCCAAGTGTTTTTAACCGCCAAATTACCTGAGTATATGGTACCAACTACATTTACCATTATTGAGACCATTCCCCTAACCTCTAACGGTAAGGTTGACCATCATATCTTAGAGACTTTTAATAATAATGCCACCCAAACTGATGCTTTAGAAACCTATATTGCCCCTCGTAACACTATCGAAGAGACATTGGTTTTGATTTGGCAAACAGTGTTAGATATTGAACGGGTTGGTGTTCAAGATAACTTTTTTAGTTTGGGCGGTCATTCATTGTTAGCTACCCAAATCATCTCACAAATACGTGATAATTTTCAAGTCGAAATATCTTTACGAAGTCTCTTTGAAGGACCAACAATTGCCGAATTGACCCAACACATTGAGACATTATACTGGATCAAACAGACTGCATTAGACATGATTAACAGTAAACGAGAAGAGGGGGAAATATGAAAGTAATTGAGTTTTTAGCCAAATTACGGGTTTTGGATATAAAACTATGGGCAGATGAAGGTCGTTTGCGTTACTCTGCCCCAGAAGGGACTTTAACAGCTGAATTACGGGCTGACTTAAAGCAACATAAAACTGAGATTTTGGCTTTTTTGCAACAAGCGGACGCGGCCAACCAAACTGATATAAGCCCGATTCAAACCGCCTCACGAGATACGCCTTTGCCGTTATCCTATGGACAACAACAGCTATGGTTTTTACAACATCTGCGCCCAGATAGCCCAGCTTATAATATCCCTTTAACAACTCGTTTACACGGTCAGCTTGATATACCTGCCTTAGAGCAAAGTTTAGGCCAGATTATTTATCGTCATGAGAGTTTACGAACCAGTTTTGATATTACGGCCCAACAACCATGTCAACAAATTCATCCTTTTACGGGCTATCAACTGTCTGTCGTTGATAGTTCCATTGCTGATGCTGACCAGTTTATGGCAGACGATGCGAGACAGCCGTTTAATTTAGCCAAAGGGCCATTGTTCCGTTCAAAACTATTTCGGCTTAATCCAGATGATTACATACTATATTTCAATTTTCATCATATCATCTTTGATGGCTGGTCAATGGCTCTCTTTTGCCAAGAACTCTCAGCATGGTATGGGCAGTATTACCAGCCTGATGCCAAAACAACACCTTTGGCCAAGTTACCGATTCAATATGCTGATTTTGCCGAATGGGAGCGAGAACACCTACAAACAGTAGGTCAAAAAACGTTACGTTATTGGCAAG
This sequence comes from Anaerolineales bacterium HSG24, assembly GCA_030377895.1. Lineage (GTDB taxonomy): Bacteria > Chloroflexota > Anaerolineae > 4572-78 > J111 > JAUCGB01. Next base: position 21,400 of record JAUCGB010000030.1, on the reverse strand, counting down.
AAAAACTTGCCGGAGAGTTACCGGACTTACAACTCCCCACCGATTATACCCGACCTGCTATTCAAAAACTGGTGGGTGATACCTATACCTTTACCATCCCTCAAACGCTAACTAATGCACTTAAGGAATTAAGTCAAGCTCATAACGTTACCTTATTTATCACCCTATTAACAGCCTTTAAGATATTACTATATCGCTATACAGGTCAGGATGATATTTTAGTGGGTGTACCAAGTGCCAATCGAGACCGCAGTGAACTTGAAAATTTAATCGGCTTCTTTGTAAACAGTATCGTTTATCGAACTGATGTCGCAGGCAATCCCACCTTTTTAGAGCTATTAGAACGTGTACGCGAGGTAACAGTTGAAGCTCAAACCTATCAAGACATGCCGTTTGGTAAATTGGTCGAAATGGTTCAGCCAGGGCGAGATTTAAGCCAACAGCCTTTATTTCAGGTGATGTTTGTGTTACAATCTCCTGGTGGAGAGTATGCCAACACTTTAACCCTCCCCCATGTCACTGCCACTACCTTAGAGATGGTGGAAAACAAAACCGCTAAATTCGATTTAACCTTAGAGATATTTGAGACAGACGCGGGATTAACTGGCTCGATTGAATACAGTACTAGCCTATTTAATCGAGACACTATTGAACGTATGGGCGGACATTTACACTGCTTACTTGAGGGAATTGCTGAGAATCCGGCTCAACCTCTCTCAGAGTTACCCTTGTTAACAGAATTTGAACGTCAACAAATCCTTATCGAATGGAATGATACCTATGTTGAGTACCCGCATGATAAATGTTTGCATCATCTGTTTGAGGAGCAGGTCGCCTGCACGCCTGATAAGATTGCCGTACTATTTCAGCAATCGACAATCGACAACCCGACAACCGGCAATCGGCAATCGACAATCGAACTGACCTACCAAGAACTAAACCAAAAAGCGAACCAGTTAGCCCACTATCTACAAAAACAGGGGGTTGGTCCAGAAACCCTTGTAGGTATCTGTGTTGAGCGTTCTTTAGAGATGGTGATAGGGTTGTTCGGTATCCTTAAGGCCGGGGGAGCGTATGTTCCGCTAGACCCAACCTACCCGGAGGAGCGGTTAGCCTTTATGTTGGCCGATTCGCAAACACCGATATTACTAACTCAAAATCATTTAGTCTCCACCTTACCAAACCATCAGGCCACCACAATATGTTTAGACCATGATTGGGATAAGATTGCTCAAGAAAGTACCGCAAATCCCAATACGACCATGACTGCTGATAATTTGGCTTATGTCATCTATACTTCTGGTTCTACGGGTAAGCCGAAAGGGGTGATGATTATTCATAAAGGGGTAGTTAATTATCTAAGTTGGGCTACGCAAACCTATCCTATTGGTGATGGGCATGGCTCACCCGTTCATTCTTCAATTAGTTTTGATTTAACGATTACCAGCCTATTTACACCATTATTAGTCGGACAAAAAGCTATCCTCCTGCCCAAAGGTGATAAGTTTAGTGAAGCCTTGAGTACCCTTCCAACAGAACATGGAACGTTTAGTCTTGTAAAAATTACCCCGGCTCATTTGGAAGTCATGAAACAACTGCTTTCCAAACAAACAGCCCAAGATTGGGCAAAGAGTATCATCATTGGGGGTGAAGCCCTTTTGAGTGACCATGTTTCATTTTGGCAAACACATGCCCCAAACACCATGCTTATCAACGAATATGGACCGACAGAAACAGTGGTGGGGTGTTGTGTTTATCAATTGCCTCAGCAAGCTCTTACCTCAACTGTTGTACCGATTGGAAAACCGATTGCAAATACCCAATTATATATACTAGACCAACATTTTAATCCGGTACCAATAGGTGTGGTGGGTGAACTCTATATTGGTGGGGATGGTGTTGCTCGAGGTTACTTAAACCGTCCAAAGTTGACGGCTGAGAGTTTTGTATCAAATCCCTTTACTGATGACCCTGACAGTCGATTATATAAAACCGGAGATTTAGCTCGCTATCTGCCAGATGGTAATCTTGAGTTTTTGGGACGGATTGACCATCAAGTTAAGGTGCGCGGATATCGGATTGAGCTAGGTGAAATCGAAGCTATACTCAATCAACATCCTAAAGTGCAGCAAACAGTCGTTATGGTCAGAGAAAATAGACCAAATGATAAACATTTGGTGGCGTACATAACCTATAATCAACAACTTCAATTAGTGGTTAGTGAGTTACGGGATTATTTAGCTAAAAAAATCCCCGATTATATGGTACCATGTGACTTTGTGATATTAAAACAGGTTCCATTGACCCCAAATGGGAAAATTGACCGGAATGCCCTACCATCCTCGAAGACGGGGGACTTAGCGACAGGTAGTCAGTTTGAGCCACCCCAAACCCCGACTGAAGAAATTTTAGCTAACATTTGGGCGGAAATATTAGGTATAGAGCGAGTTGGGCGGTACGATAACTTCTTTGAGCTAGGTGGACACTCTTTGTTGGCAATACAGCTAATGTCTAAAATATCAACGATTGTAGATAATAGACTCTCGGTCAAATTCTTATTTTTACATCCTACTATTGCCGAACAAGCAGAGGAACTTCAAAATAGTCAAACATCCCAAATGCTCGTTCCCTCATCTTTTACAACCAATCGGAAAGTAGACCTTGACTCACCATATATCCAAATAAAAAGTTCTTCATTGCTGCCTCAACAGGTTGAAGCAGTTGCCTTGGGCTATATTCCAACCGGTATATTAGAGGCGTTTAAGAATGATTATGATAAAATGATGTCAAATTGGCTTCATGAGAATCGAGTTACCCTTGACGCTGTTATGGAAACATCATGGGGACGTATAGGTTTAATAATCTTACCGTATTTAGAAAGTAACTTGTACAATAACCAAGATAGTCTATTGAAAGATATTGTTGAAGCCTTGATGCTGGCTAAACAAGTTGGAGCCAAGTCAGTATCATTAACAGGTCTTATTCCCTCAGCTACAAACTATGGACAGGATATTCTGCAAATAACTAATAATCGTTCCGACGAACTGCCCTCAATTTCTACGGGTCATGGCACGACAAGTTCAGCCGTTGTGTTGAATATTAGCCGGATTATTGAAAAAAGCGAACGGAATCTGGCAACAGAACGGGTAGGATTTATTGGTTTAGGCTCTATTGGATTGACCACTTTGCGGCTTATGTTACAATGTTCGCCCCATCCACAAACGATTATATTGTGTGATGTCTATGGTAAAATAGGGTTGCTTGAGGAAATTAAGGAAGAGTTAGTTAGCGCGTTTGATTTTCAAGGGGAGGTACTGATAACCCCAACAAAAACTGAAATCCCAGCAGAACTCTATACGGCCACCTTGATTGTTGGAGCTACCAATGTTCCAGATGTATTGGATATTACTCAGATACGACCAGGCACATTGATTATTGATGATTCTGCTCCGCATTGTTTTTCGGTCCCCTTGGCCATTGAGCGTTTTCAGAGACAGGCAGATATTCTTTTCACTGAAGGGGGTATCCTTCAATCACCTGATTTTATCACGCAAACTATTTACTACCCGTCCAAATTGGAACAAAACCTAAGCGTAGAAGATTTTTTAGGTTCTTATTTATTTGATCCAGTTGATATAACCGGATGTGTTTTCTCAAGTTTGCTTTCAGCTTGTTTTGAATTACCCTCAACTATCGGTATTGTTGAGGCAAAACAGGCGATTGAGCATTATAAATTGTTATTGGAACTTGGCTTCCAAGGGAGCAAGTTACACTGTGAAGGTTATATATTATCACCAGAGTTGATAGAGAAGTTTCGCAATTCTGGTGGAAATATAACAAATAAAAATGGAGGATAGTCTGATTATGTACAAATTAGATAATAGATTTATAATATGGTTAGCTGTTTTGTTACTCTTAGCTGTAGGGTGTCGTGACCAAACTCCTAATGCTGATGACCAACCACTTGTTGAATTAGAATCTACTCCGACTGCTGAACCTACAGGTCGTGGGATAGGTGGCACCTTACAGATTCTTTATTGGGATGCCCCACAAATTCTCAATACCCATTTAACAGGTGGGACGAAAGATTTTGAAGCGGGTCGTATTACCTACGAACCGTTAGCCACTTTTGATAAAGATGGAAATTTAATCCCTATCTTAGCGGCAGAAGTTCCAACCGTTGAAAACGGGCAGGTGGGAGCGGATGGTAAATCAGTTACTTGGAAACTGAAACAAGATTTACAATGGTCTGATGGGGAGCCGTTTACGGCAGAAGATGTACGTTTTACCTATCAATTTATCACGAATCCCGATGTTAAATCTTTTAGTATAGGTGCTTATACCGCGGTACAAGATGTGGTGGTTATTGATGATAACACGATTAGAATTGATTTTTCAGAGGCAACACCAGTCTGGTTCGATCCATTTGTGGGTTCAAGTGGTATAATCTTACCCCGACATAAATTTGAGGCTTATAACGGAACAAATGCACGAGAAGCACCGGCTAATACTGAAGCCGTAGGGACAGGGCCTTATCGTGCTTTATCACCCGGCATCAAACCTCAAGAGACTTTATTTTTGGGAACCCAGTTGGTGCAAACCAACAAAATTGTTTTTGAACCGAATCCTTATTTTCGAGAAGAAGATAAACCTTACTTTAGTCGGGTGGAGGTACGTGGGGGAGGCACTCCCAGCGAGGCGGCCAGACTGGTACTACAAGCAGGAGAGGTTGATTATGGCTGGAGTTTGTCAATTCCCGCTGAACGGTTGACCGAATTGGAACAAGGAGGGCAAGGTAAAGTTGTACCCACCTTCGGTACCACGGTTGACCAACTGGAGCCAAACTTTACTGACCCTAACCAAGAAACGGCAGATGGGGAACGCTCTAGCACCCAATTCCCTCATCCTTTTTTTAGTGACCTCAAGGTTCGTCAAGCTTTGGCCCATGCTATCGACCGAGAAAAGATTATCAAACTGTATGGTCCTATTGGACGAGCCATTGATTATCTTCTTGTTTCTCCGCCCCAATACCGCTCAACGAACAAGGGGTTTTATGACTTTGACTTAGTTAAGGCGGCCAATCTACTAGATGAAGCCGGGTGGGTTGATCATGATGGGGATAACATTCGGGACAAAGATGGCTTAAAGTTAGCCTTACTTTTCCAAACCACGGTTAACGAAACCCGTCAAGCGACCCAACGGATTATTAAAGAAGATTTGGAATCTATCGGCTTTGAGGTGGAGCTAAAGATTGTCGATGCCAGTATTTTTTATGGTTCCAACCTCTCTAACCCCGACCATAATGGCCGTTTTCTGGCTGATTTACAGGAAACTGATTGGTCTCGTCCCACGTTAAACCCAGGTGTATTTTTAGGTTATTGGACGTGTGATCTGATTCCAACGAAAGCCAATAATTGGTCCCGCTTTAACTATCGGCGTTGGTGTAACCCCGAGTATGACGCGCTGTATGAACAGTCAAAAACAGAGTTGGATCCGGAAAAACGACGTATGATTCTTATTCGTATGAATGATATACTAACAGAAGACGTGGCCACCATCCCTCTAGCTCAACAGGCTCGAGTTTCGGCCATCAACAATACCCTTGAGGGATTCGACCCGACCCCTTGGGATGCAGAAACGTGGAATATTAAAGATTGGAGACGTAGCCCATGACGACAGACATTTCTACCACCTCAACATCGCTGGACAAACCAAGTACTGCCGAACGAATATTGGACAAAATACCTGGTGCGACCCTTTTAAAAAACCTCAACATCGGAGTACGACTTCTCATGGCGTTTGGCTTGCTTGTTGCAATTACCCTCATGGCTATTGGGTTTAGCTATTTTGGGAGTGTCTTAGCCAAACAAAACATTGATGTTAGCGGTGAGGTACGCGTGCCAGCCACTCTAGCCTCATCAAGCGCACAAGCCAATTTGCTGTTGATGTTGGCTGAGGTCCGAGGGTATTTGGCTTTGGGGGATAGCAGTTACCGAGACAGTTATGCCAATGCTAAACAGGCTTTTGAAGCTGATTTAGATAATTTAGAGGCGTTATCACCTCAGTTTAATGCCGATAATAAAATACGTTTGGTGGAACTCCAAACTACATTCGATAAATGGGCAGAACTACCGGATCAACTCTTTGCTCTGCGAGATGATCAGCTAGACAGAGAACCTGCCTACCGCCTATTAGCAACCGATGGCACGATTAAGGCGGGTAATGTGTTAATCGATATTGGTCAGCTTATCGAAAACCAATCACTTCGAACGCCATCTCAAACAAACTCAGAGTTATTGGGTGACATGGCAAATTTCCAAGGAACCTTTGCCGCCATGTACTCTGCTTTGCGGGGGTATGTCACCACTCGTAACCGTATTTTTCGGCAAGAGTATGAGTCCAATCTTACAGCTAATGAATTTGCTTGGCAAAGACTGCAAAGTAAGAAAAGTCAACTTAATGAAAATCAACAAACTCAGTTTGAGGAGATTGTAGCCAATCGAACTGCGTTTTTGGAGTTTCCTAGTCAGATATTTGAGCTGTTAGAGAGTGAACAATGGCGAAAAGATTTGTATCTGTTCAGCACTGAAGCGGTACCGTTAGCCAACGATATGCAGCAGAAACTGAACGCCTTAACCCAAGACCAACAAACTTTCCTAGAGAAAGACCTCAACCAAGGTATTATAGATTTAGACACCGCCAACCAACGGAGTGCGATGGTTGGTATTGCGGCCCTATTGATTGGTGGGTTCTTAGCTTTTGTATTCCGAGAAAACATCGCTGGCCCAGTTCGACGTCTCACCCACATCGCCGACCAAATTCGACATGGCGATTTGGAAGCTCAAGCCAATATCGAATCAAAAGATGAAATCGGCACCCTTGCCAGGACATTCAACAGCATGACCACTAAACTGAGAGACACGCTCTTCCAGGTCACTAGAGAGAAAGAACGGGCTGATGGTCTGCTTGATGTGGTTATTCCGATTGGGGTACAACTTTCCTCAGAGAAAAATTTTAACCGTTTGCTAGAGACGATGTTACTTGAAGCCAAAACCTTTTGCCATGCTGACTCTGGGACATTATATTTGCGTACTGCCGAAGATGAGTTGGAAGCCGTGATTGTTAATAATACTAGTATCGACATTCAAATGGGGGGTACAAGTGGTAATGAGGTCACATTGGTAAATATTCCCTTAAAAGATAATGAAACAGGCGCGGATAACGATGGTAGCATCAGTGCTTACACAGTTTTATCAGGCGAAGCGGTTAATGTTTCAGACCGTAGCCAAGATAAACGGTTTCAAGAAACCGGAAGTCATGTCTTCAAACTTGATGAGGTTCGTTATCATGGTATATCTTATCTCAGTATCCCCTTAAAAAATAACGTCGGCCATGTGATTGGAGCGATGCAGTTAGTAAATGCTCAAGATCCAGAAAATGGTGATATTATCCCCTTTGACACCAACATTCAACAGTTGATGGAGTCATACTCCACCCTTGCCGTCGCCGCTTTAGAAGCCTATCAACGGGAACAAAAATTACGCCAAGAGATTACCCAACTCAAGATTCAAATTGATGAAACGAAACGACAACAATCTGTCCAAGAAATCGTTGAGGGTGAAGGGTTTGCCGAACTACAAGCCAGAGCTGAAAGTATGCGCCGTCGCCGTAAAAAACGGCGTAAGAATACAGGCACAGAATAACCATCTTGTAGTTCTGAAAACATGTTATCATGTTATCCACCTTATTAAGCAATATATTTATACATTCATCATAATAAGGTAAAACGATGAATCGCAAACATCTCCTAGAGCAACCAAATTCAACAGTAAATGAGCATAGTTTTGGCTATCTGCAACATGAGATAGAAACATACTCCAGAGTCCGAGGTATCACCCCAGTTGATATGCTTAACCTACCCGGCCCATTAAATTTAGTCTTTAACAAGATCATGAGAAGTGGGTTGGTAACATTAAGCGAATTTGCTCATGAATTAACCTTTACAAAACCAGAAGCAGAACAGTTAGCAAAGTTGCTTATTCGTAAAGGTTATTTACGAGTTACCGATGAATCAACTGGCGAACCAGCTTACCAAATACGCTTTGCCAGCAAACGAAAACGACGTATTCCATCTAATATCTGGCAGGCTTTAGATGATTAATTTCACGCGGTACGCATGCAAACTAGATATTTATAAGAAATTGTTCATTTGTTCATGAGAGAGGGTGAGTTTTTCAAGATTTTTATAAACAGGTTATCATGACTAAAATCATCTCTGTTCATTCATCTCGTCGAGGCACAGGTAAATCAACCTTAATTGCCAACTTGGCGACACTTTTAGCCCAACAGGGCAAAAAGATCGCAATCATCGACACCGATTTTCAGGCACCGACTATACATTCTATTTTCAAATTAAATGAAACGCAGATCCAATACTGGTTTAACGATTATTTGAATAAAAAATGTACCGTTCAACAGATCAGCTATCCAATCATAACTAATCCTAAAAACGGTGAACAGATATATGTAATTCCGGCCAAATCCGGCTCAAATATCTCTAATACATTAAACCAACTTTATCAGAGTAATCGCTTAGGAGAAAGTATAGAAGATATATTGGCGACATTCGAACTCGATATAATCTTAATCGATCTTTATTCAGGATTACAAGAGGAAACGATTTTTACTATTAACATTTCTGATAATTTATTGGTTGTTTTACGGCCCGATCTGCGGGATTATCAAGGCTCTAGCGTTATCGTAGAGGTAGCACGTCGTTTAGATGTTGGCCCTCAGCTTATGCTTGTTCTTAACGAAATACCACCTCAATTTGAGTTGGCTGATGTCAAAACCGAATTAATGTCAAAGTATGACTGCAAAACCGTGTTTGCCTTGCCTCATATCGAGCAATTTGCGACCTTGCAAGCTAAAGATATCTTTGTTAAACAATACCCTAATCATCACTTAACCACCTTACTCACGGAAATTGCCATTTGTTTAACCTTGTAGGATATCAACGTAAGCCGAGACATGTAGCACATGCTTCAGCCTGTGCCGCACAGTCTAAAGACTGTGTTACGATATTATCTGTCGCACGTTAAGTTGGTAGCCACCTTGTAAACTTAGTAGGCGATTCATCTCTCTTCAAAGGCACTAAAGTGCCTACTACGAAACTCAGGTAACAGGTATTTATGAAACCGACTCTACTCGTATTAGCCGCCGGAATGGGAAGCCGTTATGGCGGATTAAAACAGATTGACCCCATCGGGCCACATGGCGAAGCTATTCTTGATTATTCTGTTTATGATGCTATTCGAGCCGGATTCGGTAAGTTAGTATTTGTCATTCGGCATGATATTGATCAACCCTTCCGCGAAAAAATTGGCAATAAATTTAAGGCGCACATCCCTGTTGAGTATGTATATCAAGGACTAGACGCGTTACCGACTGGATTTACGGTTCCACCTCAGCGTCAAAAACCATGGGGAACAGGACAGGCCACGTTAATGGCCCAAAATGTTATCCAAGAACCGTTTGTGGTGATCAATGCTGACGATTTTTATGGTGCGGATTCATTTAAAATCAGCAAAAATTTTCTAGCCACCTCAAAACAAGACTATGCCCTGCTTGGTTTTACCCTCCGAAACACTTTATCAGATTATGGAACAGTGTCACGAGGCGTTTGTTCGCTGGATTCAAACCAATATATGCAGACCGTAACGGAGATAATCGGCATAAAAAAGATAGGACGACAAAAGGCCCAATATCTTGATGAACAGGGTCATCCTCAACAGTTATCTGGTGATGAGATTGTCTCAATGAATATGTGGGGATTTCATCCGGTTATATTCTCGCAACTTGAGCAACAATTCATTGAATTTTTAGCCCAGCACGGTACACCTCCTACAAAAGAGGAGTTTTATATCCCATCCGCAATTAACATACTTATCAACCAAGGTCAAGCCAAAGTCAAAGTTCTAACGACACCGAGTAGTTGGTTTGGCATGACCTATCAACAAGATAAACCTCATGTTGTTGAATCTATTCAACAGCTAATTAATTCCAATGTATATCCAAATAATCTATTTTAAGGAGCTTTATGAATGAGAACACCTATAATTGCAGGTAACTGGAAAATGCACAAGACCGCGGCAGAAGCGGTTTTACTAGCTCGCGAAATCCGTGAAGCTGTAATCAATATCGACAAGGTAGAAACGGTTTTGTGTCCTCCGTTCACGGCCTTAGGCGCGGTTGAAGGAGCCATCGCAGATAGTAACATCGGTTTGGGCGCGCAAAACCTCTATTGGGAGGAACAAGGTGCATACACTGGCGAGGTCTCGCCCTTAATGTTAGCCGGATTGTGTGACTATGTCATCATCGGTCACTCTGAACGGCGACAGTATTTTGGTGAAACAGACGAAACCGTCAACAAAAAAATCAAAGCGGCTTTAGCACATGATCTAAAGCCGATTGTGTGTGTCGGTGAAAATTTAGCCCAAAATGAAGCCGGAGAAACAAACAGCTTTGTGGGGAGCCAAATTAAAGGTGCGTTTGCTGGATTATCGGCTGATGATGCAAGCAAAATTGTTGTTGCTTACGAACCGATTTGGGCCATTGGCACAGGTCGTACCGCCGAGCCGGAAGGGGCAAACGAAATTATCGCCACCAGTATTCGAGGAACATTGACCGAGCTATATAGTGATGAACTCGCCCAAAAAATTCGGGTACAGTATGGCGGAAGCGTAAAACCGAGCAATGTCGAAAGTTTTATGGCTCAACCTGATATCGATGGGGCTTTAGTCGGTGGCGCAAGTCTCAAAAGTGATAGTTTTGTAGCTTTGGTAAAAGGCGCGTTATAATCCTCCAGAAATATTTTAGCCGTTAGTCATCCGATGACTGTAAGTCATCGGATGACTAAATCGGACAGAATTACTCTGGAAATCTATAAATGTTAATTTTTGGTTGTGGCTACGTCATCAATTTTTATTGGTTTACTACTATCGGTGTTACTAATTCTACCCCTTAAACAATGGATCATCATCCATATTCAAGGCGTAGCTTTTTTATTGACGCGTGATATACGGTTGGCCCAATGGTTTTTTTGGCTTGTTTTATTACCCGGCACATTTCTCCATGAGACAAGCCATTGGATTACCGCCAAATTGCTATTTGTTAAGACACATCGGCTCTCGTTGTGGCCCAAAATTCGCCCTGATGGTTATATGGAAATGGGCGCGGTTCACATGGAATCTGGCATCGACCCATTTCGACATAGCCTTATCGGTTTAGCTCCCCTTATTTTCGGTACGCTAACTGTTCTGGCGATTGGGCAATTCATGCTTGGTGTCGATCAAATTCAGGCAAGCTTAACCAACGGTAACGTCAATCAACTGATTCTATTAGCCATTGACCGATTAACGGTTCCTAGCACATGGTTATGGCTCTATCTAATCTTCACAATATCCAATTCCATGTTCCCTAGCAATTCCGATAGACAATCTTGGCGCACAGCATTGTTATATTTAGTCCTTATTTTTGCCATCCCATTTTTGTTGGGCATTACCCCTGCCATCCCTATTACTCTGCAATCATTTGGACTAACCTTAATGACCGCCTTGCTATTTGCCCTTAGCATCACTCTTGTGGTAGATTTAGTCTTTATGGGATTGATTATTTTCGTTGAATTTATAATATCATGGATTATGGGACGACAAGTTATCTATAATCGCCCATAGTCCCAAAGGAGTTAATTGTATGAAAACTATCCTAATTCTGCGCCATGCCAAATCTGACTGGAGTGATCCAAATTTAGACGATTTTGACCGTCCTCTCAACAAACGAGGACTTAGTGACGCACCGCGCATGGGGAAGGTGTTACTCTCTGCTGAACAAATTCCCGACAGAATTATCTCATCACCCGCCCGTCGAGCCAAACAGACGGCCAAATTGGTCGCTGAAGCTTGTAACTATAAAGGGTCAATTCAATGGGAAGATGCGTTTTATGGGGCTGGCAGTGCTGATTTAATCGCGGCTTTAAAACAGTTACCCCTCGAAGTAAATATGTGCATGTTGATTGGTCATAACCCAACCATGGAAGAAACCGTCGCCAGTTTATGCACCACCAGCGCCGGAATTTCACCTTGGGGCAATGTTGATGGGTCTGACTTTTCGATTATCATGCCTACCTCGGGGCTAGCCTGTTTGCAAGTAGATATTGACGACTGGGCCGACTTAAAACCGGGCATTGCCATCTTAAAATGGTTTATTATACCTCGCCTTATTAAAACAATCCAATAACCGTCTACAAATGCGAATCTAAAAAATCAATCAAAAAGGTTCGACTTCTACAAATAGAAGTCGAACCTTTTTGATTCTTGATTCTAATACGCTCTACGCTTATCTTAAACTAAGACGGTTGAATTTATTATTTTTTCCAATTCATTTTCAATTGAAAGGCTTGTTTTGAATACAACTTCTCCATCAGCTTCGTCAACTTGAATGGAGGTATCAGGTTTAAACTCACCCGATAAGATGCCTTCGGATAAAGTATCCTCTATTTTACTTTGAATTACTCTGCGTAAGGGGCGAGCACCGAAATCCGGGTCGTAACCTTCCTCAGCCAACAACTCTTTAGCCGGAGCGGTAATGAACAAAGAAATCTCATGCTCATCTAATCGTTCTCTCACTTTATCAATCAACAGTTCAACAATTTCACCTATCTCCGCCCGCGTTAGCGATCTGAAAATAATGGTGGAATCGAGGCGATTACGGAACTCAGGCCGAAACGCGCGTTCCATCTCACTCATAACTTTTTTACGCATCTTTTTGTAGGAGCTTTCTTCGGTAATTTTCTCATCTCGTTTGGCATGAAAGCCCAAACTGACTTCTCGTTTTATCAACGAAGCCCCTACATTTGAGGTCAAAATCAGAATCGCATTTCTAAAATCGACCTTTTTCCCTTTTGCGTCGCTCAAATAACCATCTTCCATGATTTGAAGCAACATGTTAAAAGCTTCTGGGTGTGCCTTTTCAATTTCATCAAATAGCACCACACAATATGGACGGCGACGGACTGCTTCGGTTAATTGACCACCATCTTCAGACCCTACGTATCCGGGTGGAGAACCCACTAGACGGGATACACTATGCCGTTCCATAAACTCGCTCATATCCAATTTGATTAAGGCATCTTCACTACCAAACATAAACTCAGCTAATGCTTTAGCAAGTTCTGTTTTTCCAACACCAGTTGGGCCTAAGAATATAAAGGTTCCAATAGGTCGTCTGGGGTCTTTAAGACCAGCTCTAGCACGGCGAACCGCTTTAGATATGGTCTCGATAGCTTCATCTTGACCAATGACTCGCCTATGAAGCTCGTCTTCCATCTGCAATAAGCGCGCTTTCTCTTCAGCCGCTAATTGACGAACAGGTATCCCCGTCCACATTGCAACCACCTCAGCAACATCCTCGGCTGTCACCTCCGGCTTCATGGGGTCATCATCTTCGACCTTCTTAGCATCATCCTTCTTAGCATCATCCTTAGCAACGTTAGTTTTATCAGTAGCGTCAGTTTTTTCTTTCGTATCAGTTTTTTCTTTCGTATCAGCAGTAAAAGGAATTTTATACAATCGTACTCTAGCACCCGCTTCATCAATGACATCAATAGCTTTATCCGGCATGTATCGATCAGCAACATACCGAACTGCTAAATTAGCGGCGGTGACTAATGCTTCATCTGTTATTTTGAGCTTATGATGCTCTTCGTAACGGCTACGAATTCCTTTTAATATCTCGATTGTTTCGTCAACAGAAGGCTCTTCAACCATCACAGATTGAAAACGTCGCTCTAAAGCGGCATCACCTTCAATATTTTTCCGATATTCATCTATAGTAGTTGCGCCAATACACTGTAATTCACCACGAGCTAAGGCGGGTTTAAGGATATTTGCCGCGTCAACCGAACTCCCCGCAGAACCTGCTCCAACAAGCATGTGCAACTCATCAATGAATAAAATCGCGCCAGATTCTTTAATTTCTGCAATAACCCGCTTGAGACGCTCCTCAAATTGACCACGATACATAGTTCCGGCGACAAGAGAGCCAACATCAAGCATGACCACCCGCTTATTTAATAAAGTATCTGGCGTTTGATTGTTAATAATACGTTGCGCCAACCCCTCTACGATAGCGGTTTTACCGACTCCCGGTTCACCAATGAGAGCGGGGTTATTTTTTGTACGACGCGATAATATCTGAATGACCCGTTCGATTTCGGATTTACGACCAATAACAGGGTCTAATTTACCTGCCTCAGCTTGAGCCGTTAAATCGGATCCCAACTGATCAACTAAAGGCGTACCTTTTTTACCCGAGCTTTTAGCTCCAGAAGTTTGCGGCGAAGTTTCCATAACCCGAGCAGTTTGGGAACGTACTTTATCCAACCCAACGCCCATAGCCTTTAAGACATCTACGGCAACGCCTTCACCTGCTCTGACGACACCAAGAAGTAAATGCTCTGTACCAATGTAATGATGGCCTAAACGTCGAGCTTCATCTACTGCTAGTTCAATAACGCGTTTGGTGCGTGGTGTTAAACTAAGTTTACCGTACATCACCCGCTGACCACGTCCAACTGTACGTTCTATTCGTTCACGGATTTTTTTAGGGTCTGCCCCCAAATCTCGAAGTACTCTCACCGCAACACCATTTTCTTCCCGTACAATTCCAAGAAGAAGATGTTCTGTACCAATATAATTATGATTAAGTCGTTGTGCTTCTTCCTGTGCTAGAGTTAAAACTCGACGTGCCCGCTTTGTAAAACGGTCAAATTTATCAGCCATTAAAAGATTCCTATTTACTTTATCAATGCTAGATTACAACATGTCACCCTGAATAAACCGAAACATCCCCAAGATAGCACTTTGGGGGTAAGTTCCCGTCACGATGTTCCTCAGAATGATATACAAGAAGTAGCTGAAACGCTAAGGATTCGGATTAAATAACTTGCGCGTTTGTATTCAGCTAAAAAGTAGTGCTTGAAGCGGAATTAAATAACGTGTGCTTTCGATATTAGGATATTAGCCAAGTTGGTAGTTCCCATTTCAATGAGGCATGTATCCAATTCACATTGTGCCTGAACTACGAACATTGGTCAGCCTGCACAACTTAATTAATACTCACTCCTAAAAGGCTACAACTTAAATCAAGAGGCTATCAGCGTAAGCCGAGATATGTAGCACATGCTTCAGCCTGTGCCGCACACAGTCTAAAGACTGTGCTACGATATTATCTGTCGCACCTTGAGTTGATAGCCGATAAAAAACTCGCCATCAGTAGTGGTCAGCTACCCGCAAGTTTAGAGCTTGCGGGTAACTAACGGATCCGTATCACTACTTTTGCACTACCCAGCATACTTTGGTTAAAGTACGCTGATTGTAGCGAGTTATACAGGATCGACAGGTTCTTCTGTTACAGGAAATGCCTCAACAGATTCTTCAACTGCTTTCTGTCCATCTTCATCCGGTGGGGAATCATGGTCTAATTTATCTTCAACCTGTTTGATACTCAACCCCATCCGTCGTCGATTAGGATCAATGTTTATAATCCGAACTTTAAGTTTATCACCTTCATTAACAACTTGGTTAGGGTGAGTAATGTTTTTATCACTAATTTCAGAGATGTGGATAAGCCCTTCAATTCGAGCATCAATTCGAGCAAATGCACCAAAATCTGTTAGTTTAGTAATAACCGCTTCAACAACTTGGCTAACTTGATAATATTCAAAAACATCTTTCCAAGGTTCTGGTTGCAAGCGTTTCAAACTCAAAGCGACACGTTTTTGTTCAACATCAATACCAAGAATATATACTTTTACCTCTTGGTTTGCTTTTAATATCTCTTTGGGATGCAATATTCTGGCCCAAGCTAATTCTGACAAATGAATCAGCCCGTCAACGCCCCCTCCAATATCAACAAACGCACCAAAATCTACCAAACGAGTGACACGTCCATCACAAACTTGTCCCTCCGATAGCCCTTCTAAGAAGGCTACCTTCTTTTTCTCTTCCTCTTGACGAGATGCTTCAAACACCAATCGCTCAGATAAAATCAAGCGATTTCGTTCACGGTCGACTTCAATCATTTTGAGAGACAACTGTTGACCCATCATCTGGTTCCAACGACCAGGTTTAATTGTCCCTCCTGTCGTCTGACCAGTGACTAATTGTGAGCCAGGCAAAAATCCGCGTAGTTGTCCAAATTCAACAATTAAGCCTCCTTTGTTATGACCAATCACATTTCGTTCAATGGTCTCACTGGAAGCAAATAAACGTTCTGCTTCATCCCAGTCCTGTTCAGCTTTAGCTTGACTAAGTGAGAGAATGGACCTATCTTCATCATCTTCACCACTTCTTAAAACATACACATAAATTGTGTCGCCTAGTCGCACTTGCTCAATCTCTTCAGCACTGAGTTTACTTAAATCTCTACTGTCAACAATACCTTCGGATTTTGCCCCAATGTCAACTAAAATCTCATTTGAACTTTTTCTGGCAACGACCCCCTTAATAATATCACCTGTCCTAATAACAGGAATTGTCGCATCTTGTTGTGCTAACAACTCCGCCATGGATATAATTTCTTCATTTTGTGGGTCACTGTCAGATATTGTTCCGAGTTGGTTATTCTCCTCGGTCATGAATTTTTTAATCTCCTTATTATATGGGGCTTAACTTCAAAACACATTATACTTGTTTTCATAATAAAAATCAAACAGGTTCAAGCGCAACTAATGGTAGCAATTGCCTCGATTTCGACGTTTGCGCCAAGCGGCAACGCGGCCACTTGAACGGTACTTCTGGCCGGAGGAGCGTCATCAAAAAAACTACCGTAGGTTTCATTAATCGCGGCAAAATCGGCTAAATCTGTTGCAAAAATCGTTGTTTTAACGACATTTGCCAAATTGCTCCCAGCCGCTTCTAATATGTTCGATAGGTTTTCCATAACTTGGTTCGTCTGGACTTGAATATTCCCCTCGACGATTTTACCCGTTTCCGGAACTAATGGAATTTGTCCGGCCGTATAAATTAAGTTACCCGTTTGAATGGCTTGGGAATATGGCCCAACCGCCGCGGGTGCTAACTTCGTAGAGATAACATTGCGCTGATTTGACATTGTTCATCCTTGATTTATAGTAGTTTTAAATGTAAACTGCCCTAACATCCATGCGTAGGTAAATTTTAACTGCATCTTAACAGAAAAAGCTAAAATTTTTCTAGCGACCTCTAGTCCTAAGTAGTAAAGGACAGTTCTCGGTTAATATACTTTGAAACGAAAAATTTCGCCAATGTTTACCGTTACTTTAGTTGAACCGCAAATACCACAAAACACAGGGAATATTGCTCGTTTATGCGCCGCCACAGGTTTAGAGTTGCTGATTGTCGGTCAACCCGGATTTGCTTTAAGTGATCGCTATCTTAAACGAGCCGGACTTGATTATTGGGAATTTATTCGGATTAAACATGAGCCTGATATAAACGGGTTTTTTTCTCAGCTTGATATGTCACGAACTTATCTCCTAACGACCAAGGTTAAACAGCCTTATACCGCCATTCAACCACAACTCGGTGACATGTTTCTTTTCGGCAAAGAAACGGCTGGACTTCCTGAAACGTTGCTCAAGGCAAATCCTAGCCGTTGCCTGACAATTCCCATGCTCAATCCGAAAGTGCGAAGTCTCAATCTAGCGACTAGCGCAGGTATTGTCATGTATCACATGTTGTCTCAATTTAATTTTGGAAATAATGGATAAATGGAGTCCAAGTCTTTAGCCTGCCGTTTTAAGCAAAACCTTTAGGGTCTTAAAATCTACAGAATGACATGTTAATGACCGTCGCCCTGAAAACTATTGAGGACGCACCAAACGAGCATCGAGCCATAAGGCCCAGTCATAAGCGTTGTTATCACCGGCTAACACTCTGAGGATAAATTCACCAGTTTGACCGGATGTAACACTATCTAACTGGATTCTTTGCGACACAATTCCGCCCCGATATGTTACTTTCTCAGACAGTACCTGTTTCATGGAGCCATCCGCCGCGATAAACATAACCTCAAAAATCGCGCCATCTTTATTGAGGATGGCTGCTTGCGGAAAACCGAGCGAGACCACGAGTTCATCGGTCGGTTTTAGGGGAGTATCAACAGCATAACGTCCCTCTATAATTCCCGTTTCCTGATGAGGATGGGTCAATAGGACATCAGCGACGGTGTCCCTACGTCCTCGCAATTCAGCAATCCCCAACACGACAATCCCCAACGGTGAGGTGATGACCAAATCAGAATCGATACGTCCCGCTTGAGGTGTATAGATAATCTCGTCTGATTGCCAATCGGCGGTAGCGACTTGCTCAATAAAGCTATATATCGTCGTCTCGTTTGGATTTTCGATGACCGCACCCGGTTCAGGTGGCACAACTTTAATCTCAACATATAGGTCAGCACCAAACGATTCTCCTTCCAAATCATACATTTGCCATTGACTACGATGAGTCCCGATTTGATTTGGCGCAACTAAAGAAGCAGTTATTGCGGTTAACTCATCAGGTTCAATCAATGGCACCGGAAACTGGTCGAGTGTGTGCATAGTATCACCATCAACAAACCGAACCGTATACCCCCAAACCCAAGGACATGTCCCATTATTCTGGATCGACCATGCTTTTTCAAAAGTTTGTCCCGCCACAACCTCCGTACCATCTGGAATCGTCAGATCATCAAAAAAGCGCGCCCCACTGATACAGTTCTGAGGCAGTTGCACCGTTGGGGTTGGAGTTGGCGTTATGGTTAGCGTAAAAGCAATAGCCGTCGGCGAGGGGAGTGTGTCGGTCAACTCATCAAGCGAAATTTCATTAGCCGGAGTCGGCGTTGACAAATCAGCCTCTGTAAACGAGGTCGTAACGGTTGCATTTGTGTCAACGGAGGTACTCGCTTCGTCGATTGATGAGGTCTCAGTTTGACTCGGCTCCGACACATCAGGGGTTTCAGATGTTTCATTGGAGATTTCAGATGACATGTCAGCCTCCGTCTCCAAACTGTTCTCAGCAATATCGGTTTGAGGAGGCATGATATATTGCCAACCGAACCAAAACCCAGTCGCCAAACAGAGTAAAATGATTATCATGACAAGCAATCCGCCCCACAATCGCTGTCGAGATGCGGGTGACACCGGAAGCGTTGACAGGTTAGGTACAGAAGGTTTAGCGGAAACTTGTTTAGGTTGAGGCTGATTTAACAACTTATCCCAAGTTGGCGATTCAGGCATGGTTAGACGCGGGGGAGGTACTTGAGCGATTGATTGTTCTAACATTTGGCTAACGCTGACCGCCAAATTATCACGGCAAGTACGATTGTAAGCCAACTGAGTTAGCCGTCGAGCGGCTTCATGGGGCGGATATTGAGCGACAATGTCGGCAATCTGCTTCTCATCAATATACCCTCTTACGCCACCAGTACACAAAACAACGTTATCTTTCGGGAATAACCGACGATACAATATCTCAACCTCAATCTCCTCAGACAAACCAAGGCCAGCATTTGGAGACGGTTTATCAGAGACATTTTCGCTCAGATTCTCGATACTTTGTTCCCAAACAACATAGGCTTGACTATCGCCCACATTAACCACAATCAGTTTGTTTTGATGAATCAAAGCCGCCATTAAGGTGGTGGCGATGTTTCGTCGGTTAGGAAACTGCTGATTACGCTTGAAAATTTCGACATTGGTCGTCTTAATCACTTCAATTAACCGTTTTTCAACATCGGCTTCGGTTGTGGTGCGATAATAGCCATGTAAAATCTTTCTAATTGCGTATTGACAGGCTAAATTTCCAGCAGATGTCCCTAAAACAGTATCTGCGATGATGTATAAACGCCCTTTCTGCTCAAGTTCGTCCAATGACGTTGGCTCATAGTAACCAATGTTGTCGGTATTCGGTTGGTTGGGTAAATAGAAATTATGATGATATTGACCAGATTTTATTGCATGTTTTTCTGACATAAAATTATAATATCGCCTATTATGTATACTAAGCAGAAGCTTGCTACCCGACAAAGTGGTTTAGGGAAGGATAAAACAGGAACACAGAGTTTCACAGAGACGCACAGAGGGACACAGAGGGACACAGAGGGAAAAATAATTCGCTTTTCTCTGTGAAGCTCTGTGTTCCTCTGTGAAACTCTGTGCTAATTAGTTTTGGCTAACTTTCCTGTCGGGTAACAAGAGCAGAAGTTCATCTTTTATCAACAGGATTAGATTCTGGATTTACATGGATTTTTTGTATTTTCCACCTCAATCTATAAGCGTTCGTAGGGTAGTCCTGCACAAGTAGTGATGGCAGAATCTGGAGTGCAAGGCTTGCCTTGCCTGCAAAGCGAGCTTTGCACTCCTTTTACCACTACCCGTTCGTAGTAGGCATTTCAGTGCCATTGAAGGCGATGAATCGCCTACTACAAACGTTAAGTACCCGACAAAAAACTTGGCCAGGGCGCAGGGAACTGTTCCCTGCGCCGGCCTTAAACTTTCAACCTACTTTTGAACGGCAAAAAGGTCATAAAGTCGGCGTGATGAACAATGTATGCTTCGGTGGTTCGTTTAATCAGGTTTCCCTCTGCGGCATGAGCGGCGATGATGTGACACACTTCTGCCGGAATGTCACACTCTTCTGCCAGCGATACACCAGAGAAAGGGTGTCGCAAATATTTGCCGTATACGCCCTGAACAGAGTCGCCGTTCTCATCCAGTTCATATTCCAGCAGTTTACCCACATCGGCCAAGATTGCGCCAGCAATGACCACATCTAAATTGATGGGCAGGTCATCCTTAAAAAATTCTTTCATTTTAAGCGCGCTCTCTTTGGCTACATGAACCACTGCCCGCTTATGAGTCATAAAACTGACCTGCAAATCAGGGCCAGCCAGCAAGGTAAATGGGATTCGCATTAAATCTTCTGCGCTTAAAACGCTTCTTTCCAGAGCCAATTCCCATGCTTTGGTTGTTTTCTCTCTAAGGCCGTCATCTTCAATCCAGCCCAGTTCGGGCCAGAGTTCTGTGATATTCATGGTTTGTTCCTAATTTTGGCAATGGTCTTCGTTTCGGCCCGACCTTCTACGTGTCCGAATGATAATCATTCAGCCCCCTTGTTCCCCAGGTCTGTTCAGGAATGGGCATTAATTAACATGTGCATTTGCGTCGGAGATTATGGTAGGGGCTAGGCAGGGCGGTCTAGACTTGGAATGTGCGACCATCTCCGCTCCGCCCCTGCCTCGCCCGTCATTCCGTGGATTCAGGGCGAGGCAAGGCGGATTGGAGTTCTGATTTCAAACCAACGTTACACCGCCTTGC
>JAUCGB010000003.1 GCA_030377895.1 Anaerolineales bacterium HSG24 | reverse complement strand
CGATATCGTCATGAATCAACAGTTACGTTTAAAAGGATTGGAATAAACTAGATTAGCGGTCATGTTTTTCGCCCCAAGGCTTAATCCGAATCCTAAGCCTGCTCCAGCGTTTTTACATAATTATTGGGCAGATGAGAGATGGCCGCATCGGTGCTGAGTTGGCTCGCCTGAGTATCACCGATATGGTGTAACTTGCCGATATGGTCATAATCAACCAAAAATGGGACATTGGGCGGAACCGTCGGCACAATATCCGGCCCGTTGACAAACCGATAACTTTGTGGCACCTTTTGATTATAGAACTTTACGAAATCGGGGTTACCCACTTTGGGTGAACCGTAAGTATAGTTACTGACCTGTTTACCCGACAAGTTACAAGCCAAATCTAAGGCGCACAGGGTCGCCAACGCGCCACCCAAACTGTGGCCGGTACAGATAATTTTTTTATGGGGCGTATCTTTGCCCACCTTAAAAACCGATTCTCGAATCGATTGGTAGGCTTCGATAAATCCGGCATGAACAGTAATATCGCTACCGCCACCATAAGGATAGTCAGCAGAGATAAAGTTCAAATCGGTAATCCAATCGGCTGTACCGGACTCCTCCGAGCCACGAAAAGCCAAAAATAGGGTGTTGCTTGTATTGCCAAATATTCCTTGAGTATCGGTAGCTTTATTCTCAAACCGACCCGCTAACTGAAACAAGCCGATGTTGTAGCCTTTCCCATACGCTGATTGCGAAATTTTGGCACATAATAATGCATTATTTTTATTCATGGTATGCCTCCTTAAGTTGGTTAAAACAATAGCCTGATTATACGATGAAAAGCGGAAAATGAAAAGTGAAAGGTGAGACGTGAAACATAACCCGCTTCATTCTCTATTTTTCGTTAATTATTGAACTCTCATGCCCTTAGTCATTGAGCAAGTCCTAAATAACCGATATCGTATTGATGAACGTCTCAGCCAGAATCAGGTTGGATCCGTTTATCGCGCTTGGGACATGAGTTTGCGACTAGCGGTGGTTATCAAAGAGAATATCGACACTTCACCAGAAGCACGGCGGCGCTCGAAGAGTGAGGCGAGTTTGTTGACGCGCCTCTCCCACCCCAACTTGCCCCGATTCAGCGACTACTTTTTTATTCAGCGCCAAGCTCACTACTTAGCCATGCATTTTGTTGAGGGGGAGAGCCTACAACAAAAACTAGACCAACTTGATTATCTTCCCGAAACAGATTTGCTGATTTGGTTTCCCCAAATCTGCAACGCCTTGGCTTATCTCCATCATCAAAATCAGCCCTTGATCCATGGCAACATTAGCCCCAAAAATATTATTATTCGGCCCGATGGACGAGCAATTTTGGTCGGTGGGGGTATTTCTCGCCTCTATGATTTGAAATTACGGCATCAGTTTGGAATTGAAGTCACCAAACCGGGGTATAGTCCAATCGAACTGTACAACGACCAACTCCCTGATCCCCTATCAGATATTCATGCCTTAGCCGGAACGATGTACCATCTAGCTACCGGTGAACTACCACCGAACGCCCTTGACCGTTCTCCAAATGACCCACCGCTTGTTTTTGTCCATACCTACAATCAGCCTATTGGCAAGGAGTTTAAACGAGCCATCGCCAAAGGATTAGAACCGGCTCGTGAACGGCGTTATCAAAACGTCAACCTATTTCGAGCCGCGTTAGAGCGCGCTCAAGAGGGAGCTTCAATTTATCGAGATGCGCTGTACGTCTTTCCTAGTAGCGTCTGGACTATGGCCACGGGGCTGATGCTGTTGATGATGTTCGCCTGTGTCATTTTGGCAGTGACATCATTTATTAGCCAAACCAGTGTCAGATTTGCCGGGGTGACATTGATTGAGCGTCCCCCCACGGCCACCCGAATCCCGCAACCGACTAGCACCCCGGAGCTTGTCGGCACGCCCACCGCCCCGACTATGCAAACATTTAGGAATGTCGGCTTGGGTTTTACAATTGAATACCCTTACGGCTGGCGACGGTACGAAGAAGCACTGTTTATCCGTTTCTCGCCCACCTTAAAAGGGCTAGAGACCATTGTTGATATTTCCATGTGGGCCGGAGCATCGCCTAACGAGCAAGCTACCCCGGCTGACGTGTTGACCGAACTATTAACCCAATTCCCTCGAAATGCCAAAGAAATCGCCCAGCGTCCGATTTCAATTGCTGGACAAGATTGGCGCTCTATCCAGATTCAGTTTGACCAACTCGGTCAAAGCGAACCGATTATCGCCATTATTGCCGCGATTCGGCATGAGGAGGTGGGCTATTATCTGGTGTTGGTTGCTCCGGCGGACGAATGGCAGTATGCTCAACCGATTTTCCGGCAAGCCTTAACTAGTTTCAAATTCACCAAAGAGGCCGAAGTACGCTTTTTAAGTGAGGACGAACTCCCCCCGACCCCTACGCCGACGGCCACACCGGTCATCTACATTGTGCAATCCGGCGATTCATTTGGTCGCATCGCTGGATTATACGGAGTCAATATGCAGACGCTGGCCAAAGAAAATGACATGAAATTATCTGATTATTTGCGAGTAGGGCAAGAGCTACTCATTCCAATTGGGTACGATGAGTGATACGTGAAGTGTAATACGTAAATCGTGATGATTTTTTTCTTAGCTTAAAAATACGCTAAAATGATGAGTTGTGCTATAATGTCGCTCTAGTACCCGACATATTGACTTAGTGGGCCATAGCCGATTTAGTCAAAGCTAATTTTTGATCGGATTAGGAATGGGTATTAATTAACATGTGCATGCTGATAGTTCGCCTTCGACAAGACTTCGGCGTGAGTTCAGTCGAACGCTCAGGCGGCGTGACGTAGCCTGAGCTTGTCGAAGGCGAAACGCGCAACTTATTTAATTCCGATTCCTTACCTTGTTTTTGCCTATAATTCAGATATTAGTTTAAGATAAAACGGTTTGTCGAGTAGGCTATCAACGTAAGCCGAGACATGTAGCACATGCTTCAGCCTGTGCCGCACAGTCTAAAGACTGTGTTACGATATTATCTGTCGCACGTTAAGTTGATAGCCGTCGAGTAAAGCGGGAGACGATTCTCTTTGCTCTAAAATATGATAGTCCTGCATAGGTAGCGGTCAGCTACCCGCAAGTTCTAAACTTGCGGGTAGCTAACGGAGCTGTATCACTACTTCTGCACCACTATTCTAAAATATTACTATTGGATTGGATGGAATTATGTCAGAAAACCGGATACAAAATAAAATTGAAGCCATACTCAATAATAGTTATCAGATAGAATCGCTTATTGCTGATACTGATTTGCCCGAAATTATTAACCAATTGCGTGAATCTTATTTGGTGTTGCAACAAGCCAAAATTAGGACCGAAGAGGCAGATAAAGTCAAGAGTAACTTCTTGGCTGATATGAGCCACGAACTCCGTACTCCACTGAGTAGTATTTTGGGGTATGCTCAAATTTTACAGATGGATCCGAATTTGAGTGAGGGGCAAGCTAAAAAAATTGCTGCTATTCGGAGTAGTGGGGAACATTTGATTACCTTAACCAATGACATCCTCGATATTTCTAAAATCGAGGCTGGACGCATGGAACTCTATTTGAGTGAGCTTGAATTGCCCGATTTTATTGATAGTATCGTCGAGATGTTCCGAATTACGGCTAATCAAAAGGGGGTTTCGTTTAAGTATAACCAGCCAACTCCCATACCACTAAAGGTTGTGGCTGACGAAACCCATCTGCGGCAGATTCTCATTAATCTGTTGGGCAATGCGGTTAAGTTTACGAAACAGGGCCATGTCGATTTTCAGGTCGAACTTGTCCAACCAATCACCACTCGACAAATTGAGGGCGAATCCGAATCTGTCTGTACCCTAAAGTTCACCATTGAAGATAGTGGTATCGGGATTGCTCAAGAGGATTTGGACAAAATTTTTGCTCCGTTTAAACAGGTTAATAATGAGAGTTTGGCTCAGGGAGCAGGGTTAGGGTTGGCAATTAGTCAACAATTGACCGAAATGATGGGGTCTAAAATTCAGGTGACAAGTGTGGTTGAGCAGGGAAGCCAGTTTTGGCTAGAACTGACCTTGCCAGTGACTTCCACTGAACTTAAAGAGGCAGTAAAAGCGGTCAAAACCATCACCGGTTTTAAGGGCACGCCCATCAAACTACTTGTTGTTGATGACGAGAAAAGTAATCGTATTTTATTATGCAAAAGACTAGAGAAGTTTGGCTTTGAGACTGATGCGGCCGCGGATGGGGTAGTCTGTTTGGAGAAGGCTGAGCAATTTCAACCATCCATAATTTTGCTCGATATCCATATGCCTAATTTGGGCGGGCTAGAATTAACTCAACAGTTACGGACTATGCCAATCTATCAGGAAGTCATCATAATTGCTGTGTCTGCCGATTCAAAACCCAATATTCGAGCCGAAGCGTTAGAGGTCGGCTGTCATGATTTTCTACCCAAGCCCATAGATATGCAGGAGTTATTGGGGATTATCGACTTGTATTTAGATGTTGATTGGATTTATGAGGAGGAATCAGATCCAAATCGATTGTCGATAGCCTTGCCGCCTCTATCTGAACTTTTAGTGTTATATAATTTAGCACTTGATGGTGATATTGATGGAATTTTTGATCAACTAACCCAAATAGAGCGACTTCAGGATACCTACCAAAGTTTTACCAAAAAGATTCATGAACTTGCGGAAAACTATCAAACTGATGTTATTTGTCAGATACTTGAAAAATATCAGGAGGAAGAATAATGAGTGCAACTGTGCCATACGCAGGTAAAATATTGGTAGTTGATGATCAACCTGCTAATTTAGATATCCTATTTAGAACCTTAAAAATAGCTGGATATAAGGTTTTAGTGGCAAAATCTGGTCAATCAGCCATTCGGCAAGCAGAACGAACCCAGCCCGATATTATTCTGCTTGATGTGATGATGCCGGGCATGAATGGTTTTTTGACCAGTCAGAAACTTAAGGAGAATGAATTAACTCAGGAGATTCCGATTATTTTCATGACTGCTTTAAATGACATAGATAGTAAAATTGTAGGATTTGAAGTGGGGGCGGTTGATTATGTGACTAAACCGTTTGAGTTTAAAGAAATTCTGGCCCGGATTAACGCGCATCTTACCATCCGTAAATTACAACAAGAACTACAACATAAAAATAATGCCCTGCAAGCCCAAAACGAGGAGTTGAACGCGTTTGCCCATACCGTGGCCCATGATCTGAAAAATCCGCTATTACCGATTATCATCTCGGTTGATTTACTGGCTATGGATGAATCGTTATCGCTATCGGGTATAGAAAATGTCGATTTCATCCGGCGTAATGCCAACAAAATGAACAATATTATTCATGAGCTATTAACCTTGGCCGGGGTTCGTAAAGCTGAAGTAACCTTAAAGCCGCTAGATATGGGGGCGGTTATTGCCGAAGTTCAAGAACGGTTGCAGCACATGATTGCTCAGTATGAAGCAGGGATTATTTTACCCACTCAATGGCCAATAGCTTTAGGGCATGCCCCTTGGGCCGAAGAGGTTTGGGTCAACTATTTGAGCAACGCCATGAAATATGGTGGTACTCCTCCAAAAGTAGAAATCGGTGCGTTGTCTCGTAATGATGGAATGGCTGAATTTTGGGTGCAAGATAATGGAGAGGGCCTGACTCCTGAAGAACAAACTCAAATTTTTATCCCCTTTACGCGGTTGAGTCAGGTTCAGATTAAAGGGCATGGATTAGGCTTATCAATCGTCCATCGGATTATCGAGAAGTTAGGGGGAACAGTTGAGGTTCAAAGCGAGAAAGGGCGCGGCAGTCGGTTTAGCTTTAATCTGCCTCAGGCTAAGTAGCCGGATAATCGGTTATGCTCTTCGTTTCGGCCATCCACCATGTCATTCTGAGTTCTGACCGTAGTTTGCGAAGAATCCCCCAACCGTATTTCGGCTTAAGTTGATAGCCATCTTTTGTCATGATATATGAATATGAAGAATTATATCAAGGCAAATGTCCCTCAAAACTCCTCATCCTCGCCAGTGCGAAACCGTTCAATCATCACAAATCCGACGATACAGACCACCATCAACAAACTGCTCATGGCTAAGGCTTGACCATAGTTCAAGGTGCCGGGGTGATCCAGCAGGCGGAAGATGGCTGTGGGCATGGTCGGTCGGTCGGGGCGAGAGATGAAGACGGTCGCTCCAAACTCGCCCATGCTGATGGTGAAGGCAAAGACCGCTCCGACCAGCATGGCCCGTTTGATGAGTGGCCAATCGACCTCGCGCCAAACTCGGCTCGGCGAGGCCCCCAATGTGGCCGCAGACTCTCGAAGTTGAGGCTGAATCGCTTGCAAGGCTGGCAGGAGGATTCGAATCACAAAGGGGAGGGCGACAAGAGTATGAGCGATTACTACTAAAATCGGCGAAGTTCGCAAATTGAGGGGCGGCTGGTTCATGGTGATGATGAAACCGAAGCCCAAAGTTACCGCAGAAGTCACCAAGGGCAGCATGAACAGACCATCGAGAAGGCGATATAGGAGTTTAAAGTTCGGTCTCGCTTGCCCCCGTTGGAGCGACACCGCAGTCAACAAGCCGAGCATGGTCGCCAGAATCACGGTTGCGCTGGCAAACATGAGGGAATTAAATATCGCCTCATGCGGAGCAACGGAGAGCGTTGTCCGGCGGATGGGTTCATCAAACAAGGTTTGATAATAGACCAACGACAGGCCATGCCGAGTGGTCACAGAGTGGAGCAGAAGCGCGACAATCGGTGTACCGAGCAATATCAGCATGACCAGCAAATTGCCTCCGACCAAAAGCCGTTCACCCATAGTTTCGGGCCAACGTTGGGTCGCTTGTTGTGATTGCAGGCTGAGGGGGCGACTGCTCCGGCGTTGCAGGCGACTGTAAAGGGCCATGAGGCTCATCATAAAACCGATTTGGATGAGCGATAGGGTGGCGGCCAAGGGTAGGTTGAACAGATTGATCGTTTGGCGATAGATTTCGACCTCTAAGGTGGCAAAGCGAGGCCCACCGAGTAGGAGTACTACGCCAAAACTGGTAAAACAGAAGATAAAAACTAACAGGGCGGCCGCGCCAATCACCGGCAAAAGTAGGGGCAGGGTGACATGGTAAAAGGCTTGCCAACTGCTTGCGCCCAGCACTCTAGCCGCCTCGGTTAAAGCGGGGTCGAGGTTGGCCCAAAATCCACCGACAAACCGTAAGACGATGGCATAGTTGTAGAAAACATGGGCCAGCAGAATCAGAAAAACTGTGTGTTTCAGGTCGATAGGGGGCTGGTCAAGCTGAAAGAGTATCATAAGATTTTGGTTGATTAATCCCCGTGGCCCAAGCAGTACGGTGAAGGCATTGGCGACCACAATCGTCGGCAAAACAAAGGGGATGGTGGCAAGCGCGCTCAACCAGCGTTTGCCCGTGAAACGGTAACGGGCAAAAATGTATGCACTGGGTAGAGCGACAATGAGAGTCAGCATGGTGGATAAGGTCGCTTGCCATGCCGTAAACCATAGGGTATTCAGATAATAATCTGTCGTGACCAAACGAGTCAAGCCAGTGAGGTCAAGCTGACCTTGGGGGGCAAAACTGAGTTTCAGAATCGCACTGAGAGGGTAGATATAAAACAGGAGCAGGAAAACGGTTGGAATAAGGAGGATAACAACGGCAAATAGATGGGGACGGATCGATTTCATGTTGACAATATAGCCCTAAGAAATGAGCATTAATTAACACGGGCATGGGGCGCATAGAGTAGTTGGGGGAGTGCAGAATATGACCGCTAATCCAGTTGACGCGAATGAGTCACCTCCGATAACAGACCTCTTTTGGCTCAAAATTTATCCTGTGAGTGACAATTCGCGGGCTTTTTGATTGGCGGTCATATCCTCCGAACCGTTCACCCGCTCGTTCCCAATCTCCAGATTGGGAACGTATTTGCCATAGAAACTATGTTTCTGGCATGTTGCAAGTCGCAAACAGAGTTTGCTTGAGCAATTGTGTTCCCAAACTCAGTTTGGGAACAAGGGGCGACGTAGCCTGAACCCAGTTTGGGAACAAGGGGTGACGTAGCCTGAGCTTGTCGAAGGCGAAACGTGCAACTTATTTAATCCCGATTCCTTAACGCAACACTGTCTCTGTCCAAGCGTTGATCCATGCCTCGCGATTGGTGGAGATTTTGGATGGAGAGAGACTGGCCGGATTGGCCGGTTGTTCGCCGTACTGCTCGAATAACTCAGGCAATGCGCTCGTTTCGTTGGCAGGGAAGACGAACATGTTGAGCGGGATATCCTCTTGGAATCGTTGGTCGAGCATGAAATCGATCAGCTTTTCGGAAAGAGCGCGTTGCTTTGTTCCGACTAAAATGCCAACAAACTCAATCTGGCGGAAACATGCTTCATCACCCAAAACCGAAGCGGTTGGCGCGTCATCCAACGGTTCTTCGGAGAATAGCACCTCAGCGGGCGGACTGGTGGCATAACTGACCACTAATGGACGAGTGCCTTCATAACGGCTGAACTCCACGTAGTAGGCTTCATTCCAACTATCAACCACTAATACGTCATTATTGTCCAGTTTTTGCCAATAATCAAGATAGCCGTCCTCGCCAAAATGGGCGATGGTGGTTAGCAAAAAGGAAAGACCGGGCGAGGATGTGGCCGGATTCTCAACGACAACTAAACTGGCATATTCTGGTTCAATCAAATCTTCCAATGTCGTAGGGGGCGCAATCCCCTTTTTTGCGAACCAGCTTTTATCATAGTTCAAACAGACATCGCCATAATCAACGGGAAGCAGATGATGCCTGCCGTCCAACTCCAACGCATCGGGAATAGCACTTAACATGGGGGAGTTGTACGGCTCAAAAATTTGGTTCTCCAAGGCACGGCTCAAAAAGCTGTTGTCTACGCCAAAAAAAACGTCGGCGAGGGGCGTATCTTTCGATAAAATAGCTTGATTGAGGGCCGCACCGGTATCTCCAGAGAGTAGCAAATCAACCTTGACATTGTACATGGTTTCAAACTCGGCCAGAACCTCCTCGCTAATGGCGAAGCTGT
Organism: Anaerolineales bacterium HSG24; assembly: GCA_030377895.1. GTDB lineage: Bacteria > Chloroflexota > Anaerolineae > 4572-78 > J111 > JAUCGB01. Next base: position 76,860 of record JAUCGB010000003.1, on the reverse strand, counting down.
TATGGGTCATCAACTTAATCGAGGTTGGCTCGGTTGATTCTGGCGTTGACGGGGGGCTACAGCCGATGAGCATGAGCAGGATAAAAAACAGGAGACTCATCTCCTTGGCTAGAGTGTATTGGCGGTTAAGTAACGAGGCGGAATCAACCGTGCGAGTCGGTTGTTCCACCTGATTGATGAGTTGGGTTAGATTATTTTTCTGCATTACTATTCTCCTTTTTACTGACGACTTCGCACAACGTAGATAATCTACTCATCCGATGAGTAGTCATCGGATGAGTTTTGCGGAGTTTTCTCTTTTTTAATGTGAATAACTAAAACCATCCCCTCTGCAATCGAGACGGTTACTTGTGGCTTGGTCAGGCGGTTGCTGATGCTGAGGGTGCTACCTAGCAATAATGTGGCATTTTCTAACGGCCAAGCCACCGCGGTGACGGTCACGCCGGTCACTTGGGCGTTGAGCGGCAACAGCGACAAAGTATCACCGATTTGTCCAGGCAACGCTAACGTCTGATGAGCGCGTACCAGATAGACCCGTTGCCCACCATCTAACAGGCTGATGTTGCCGGATTGATATTCGGGTCGAGTCAGCAACATCAAATTGGCGAGCATTTGGTCAACCCGCCCGCCCAATGCGGTCACGAGGATGATTTCTGACGGTTGTTCGGTGATGGCTAAATCGAGCGTTAGCTCCAGATCGGTCTTATCTTTATCCACCGGATACCGATGCAGGGTGACCTTGGCCTGTTCCAACTCCGTCATCTGATGGTCGGGCAACGAGTCGAAATCGCCGACTACCACCTCTGGGGTAAGGCCAAGACTCAGGGCATGGCTCGCGCCCCCATCAGCGCAGAATATGCGGTCTGTAGGGCGTAGCTGGTCTAACAAATAATTGGGGTCAGTTAAATGACCATTGGCAAAAATAATGATTCGGGGCATGATTGGTATCGTAGTACGAGTTTTAGTCCGTGCATTTATGGGACAGGCTGAAGCCTATGCCACAAAAAAAACCACCGCTGAGGGTGGTTTGATATGGCTTGTTTCGGTCATAACTCCCTCCGCCAGCATTATCTGGTTCAGGTTGACGGTCACACCCACAGCGATATAAGGATGTATCTCAGCCTAGTTTGTCTAAGCTCCCGTGAATCTATTTGGTTGTGGTCAGTATAACGATTTAGAAGGAGAAGGCAAATCGCCCATTCACCTATTCCTCAATATCAGGTTTCTGAAGACTCCGCACAACGTAGTCTGTCCGTCCGAAAGAGTATACTCAATTTGCCAATTCCCCGATTCTGCTTATCATAAAAAAAGAGACCCAGGTTTCTCCCTGAGTCTGCTTTGTTTTTTATATTCTGTTTGAGGCGCGAGGCCTAGCTTCGCGTCTATTTTTTACCCCCTGTCTTTTGGGGGCTGGCCTTTCGGGGGTCTTCCGCGTTGCCCTGGTACTTTGAGTGGCGGTAGACCGAGATGATCCTCTAATCGGTCAAGCCGAGTGTTGACATGATACTTGCTACCCGACAAAGTAGTTTAGGAAAAGCCAAAACAGGAAAACGGAGTTTCACAGAGATGCACAGAGGAAAAAATAATTCGCTTTTTCTCTGTGAATCTCCGTTTTCCTCTGTGTTAATTAGTTTTTGCTAACTTTTCTGTCGGATACTGAGATTAGGCTTTTTCAACCGTTTGAGTGTGAACGTCAAACTTTGGTGGATTCTCAAGATGTTTTTTTACAGCGCATTGGTTGGCGACACGAATCAACGCTTTATGATATTTCTCTGGAAAATCCGGCGGAACCTGAATTTCTAACTCCATAGTTCCTATCATACCAGTCATTTTATTGCTATGCATACGTTGCACAATGCGAACACCGTCTGTGGATATACCACGCTGTCGGCAAAAACCGAGAACGTAAATTCCAGCACAAGTCCCTATAGAGCTTAAAAATAGGGCAAACGGAGTTGGCGCAGTGCCATCGCCAACGGGTGGACCTTGATCGGTTTTAACCGTAAAGTGACCGAAATGTGCGTCAACACGCGCACCTTCGGGGAAGTCAATAATCATTTCCATAAGTAACTTTTTCCTAAAAATTGAATTAAAAACAAATACACAATATCATTAAGTTAGGGGTTTTTCCGATGGAGTTTTGGGAAAACCCCTAACTTAATGACGTTGAAGAATAGTCCAGTTCCTTCTTTTATGCAAATTCGTGCAAAAAAGTAGCTATTTACCAAAACGGCTATCAACGTAAGCCAAGACATGTACAGTCTTTCAGATAATGGTTTTCAATTCAAGACCAACCTTCCCGCAAGTTCTAAACTTGCGGGAAGGTAACGGCTGAAAATGTTTATCTGAACATCTATAGCACATGCTTCAGCCTGTGCCGCACAATCTAAAGACTGTGTTACGATATTATCTGTCGCACGTTAAGTTGATAGCCACCAAAACCAACGACCAAGTCCCCAACGTCCGGGATGTAAACATTCAGTGAACTTGCCAGAAAGAACGCCAGAAACCCGATTTCTTTGAGAAATCGGGTTTCTGGCGTGGCTTTACTAAACTTTTATGCCCAGATTGGTCTTGTTACCTATTTTATCATATTCATCAGCCATCCCGGTCCTCGACCACCACCACGTCCCTGCATCTCGGTAACGATGGGGGCGGTGGCTTCCCATGAACGGATAAAACTGACCAACGCCGTCATCTCGGCATCAGTTAGACGACCACCCCATGCTGGCATGCGTGTGCTGGGGACACCTTGTTGAATGATGGCCTGCAATGCTTGGTCATTAGTATTGTTGAGAAAATCTTGGGTATTCAATGCCGGAGCCATCGGGAGACCTTGTCCCGTTGCCCCGTGACAGAGGGCGCAGGTAAGTGCGTAGAGACTCCCTCCGGCGGCGATGACCTCTGCATCAGTACTGGCAATCGGGACAGGAGCGGTGGCTATCAATGTACCTGCCGGAATTTCCGACCAATTGCGAATTAGGCCGAGCATGTCATCAAGCTCAGTAGGCGTGAGGGATTGGTTCCAACCGGCCATCAATGTGCCGGGAACACCATTGGCAATCAAGTTCCGTAGGCTCTGTAGTTCATCATCACTGTATTGCGCCCGCAAGGTGTCGTCATTAACCGGAGGAGCAAGATTTGTACCTTCTCCATTCGCGCCATGACAGCCCGCACAATTAGCGGCGTAGACGGGTAAGGCCCGACTCAACAAGTCGCCATGCGGTAAAGCACTGAGTTCGGCCAACCGTTCTGTCGAGAGTTCGGCCTCAATCATTGTCGGTGGAGCTAGACCGAGATGTTCCACCGTTTGGGCGATGTCGGCCCAATCACCTTGTTGAATTAGGGCAATCAGTTGGTCGATTTGCCAATTGCTCAACACGCCACCTTCCTCCGCTCCCCACGCGGCCATAGTGGTGTTGTAGCGTCCCCGTTCAATCACTTTGAAAAGGTCATCGTATTCCATAGATTGCATCCCTTCGCTGTTCAGGCCGGGATATGAGCCGATACCTTCCCCTGTTGCCCCGTGACAGATGACGCAGTTTTCGGCATAAGTCACTTCCCCCATCTTGATGGCTTCATGGATGAGTGTTTGTTGAGCTGTCTCCATACGGCTCGATTCTTGAGAGGCATATAGTGGCAGGACTAAAGCGATGATACCTGTAACTATTAGTCCGATAATTATCCATATTCGCATGATTTATCTCCGTTGAAATTATAAATTATAAATGGTGAATGGTGAATTATGTTTTGTCGCTAAGAATTGGCATTGAAAATACGACGGAGTTAGTCGTATTCATCCATAAATGCTATTTACTTACGCTCATTCACCATTTACCATTTACCATTTTGTTTTCAATAAACCACCTGTGAAGGGTCAAAGCGGTCTCGTTCTGTGAGACTGCCTGTATCAACCATAACTATACCATCTTCAATGATAACGGTGAAGAGGTCGAGGGCGCGAGGAGCCGGGGGGTTGAGGACATCGCCCCGTTCATCAAAGGCGGAGGCATGGCAAGGGCAGAAAAATTGATTGTCGGTCTGTTCCCACGGCACGGTGCAACCAAGATGGGTGCATTTGCGATAGAGGGCTAAGAAACCGCCATCCTCTAGCCGCGAGATGTAGAATCGACCTTGTGTGAAGGGAGTCACCGAATTGGGCGGAAAACTCTCAACCTCACCAGCGGTTATCAAGCCACCAAATTCACCCTCGCCGACGCGGGGAAGCATGAACATGGCAGACATCAATCCGGCTTCGGCAATCGCCAATGTACCGAGGCCCGCCCAAGCCATTTTGAGGAAATCTCGCCGAGTTGCCTCAGGGGGAGTTGTGTTTGTTTTTGCCATTATATTTTACTCCTATAGATATTCAGATATATAAATGATTGGTAGTGATAAGGCGTGCAAAGCTCGCTTTGCAGGCAAGGCAAGCCTTGCACTCCAGATTCTGCCATCACTACTTGTGCAGTACTACCATGTTCAGGTAGTGGTGCAGAAGTAGTGATATATGTCAGTTACCTACCCGCAAGTTTGGAACTTGCGGGTAGGTGATCACTACATGTGCAGGACTACCTACGCCTCACACTTCAATGAGATACGCCAACCTCTGACGGCCACATGAGAACCATGCCGGGCCCTCGGAACCAAATCCCGATGACCATCAGTATGAGAAATGCTACAAATAACAGAACAAACGTCGCTTGGACAGTCTCACAACGGCTGGCCCTAAAGAGATGTTTCATCAGTTCATAAAAACCGACAACAGCCAACATCAACAAAGCCAATGGTACGAAACCGTTGCTTAGGATAGTCGGTAGGCTAGGCAACCAACCTACAAAATCAAGCAGGTACTCATCGGTGATGACGAGGATAGGAGTAGATATGATCGCAATGAGGGTAGCAACAACGCTCATCAAACGGCCTTTGTTTGAACGAAACCACACTCCGGTAGCGTCCATGTCAGGTTCCAAATAGGGTAACAAGGCTAGTGTAAACAGTGCGCCGAGAGGTAATATGATGGCGGCTACAAAGGGATGGAAATGGAGTAGTAACTCTTGAAAACCCATAAAATACCACGGGGCTTTGGCCGGATTCGGACTGACATCGGGATTAGCAACTCCCTCTAGCGGGGCATCGACCCACATGGCGAAGAGGAGCAGGGCGATCATCATCACCAAGCCGACGACCAATTCGCGTGTCACAAGATGGGGGACGGTTGTTACTTTCGGTTGTCGTTTTTCTAGCACCTCATCCGGCGCACGAGGTGTGACCACACCGCCATCTTTGCGGACTCGGAAAAAGTGGAAAGACATGATTATCAACAAACTGATGGGGATGATGGCAATATGCAGGCTGTAGAAGTTCAACAGCGTAGCCGCGCCAACCTCCGGCCCGCCGAGAACAACTGTCTGTATCCAATTGCCCAACAAGGGAACGTAGGTTATCAGTCCCGTGCCAACGGTAATCGCCCAATATGCCAGTTGATCCCATGGTAACAGGTAGCCCGTAAAGTTGGCGGTCACGGTCAACAGGAGCAGGAGTAAGCCCATTACCCAATTGAACTGTCTGGGCATATTAAACCCCCCCGTAAAGAAAACCCGTAACATGTGTAACACCACGACCACTACCATTAAATTTCCGGCCCAATGGTGGATATTTCGCATCAGTTGCCCAAACCACACTTGGGTTTGCAGATTAAGAATATCGTTATAGGCTTGGTCGGGCGAGGGGGTATAGTTGAACATCAACATCACCCCGCTAAAAACCAGAACCATCGTCAATAAGGTTGCCATGCCGCCCAACCCCCACGTTAGGGTTAGCTTAAGGGTGCGTTCCGCGATGGTCGTCGGGTGAAGGTGCAAAATTAGACTGTCTAGCACCATGAGTTTCCGTTCGCGGTCTGTTTGCGGGTCTAGTGGGCCTCGAAATATCGACTCCCACATCCGTTGGAGAAAAGAAGTATCGGCTACATCTTTCTTTGCTTGTTTCATAGATTAGTATAGCTCGGCAGAAATTCTCCGATAATTAAAACGTCCGCGCTACGTGCGGTTGCAGGATGCCTGCACTCCAACTACCGGAGGATTTACGCCGCCTTGTATTAGTTTACTTTGCCACGCCCTTGTCCACCTTGACCTTTGCCTTGTCCACCTTGACCTTGTCCACCTTGACCTTGACCGCCTTGACCTTGACCGCCTTGACCTCCCTGACCTTGACCGCCTTGACCATTGCCTTGACCTTGACCAGCCCATAGCGGGCGACCATTGGGGTCACGCAGGTGGAGTGTTTGACTAGTCGTCTCATTGTTGATGGATCCGGCTTGAAGCATGCCGTTATTGGTAAAGGCTTGAACCGTCACCCCATCACCGATAGCGAAGGATACGTTCTGTTGTGCCGCAAAACCGGATCGTCCAAGATGAAAATCAAGTTGCCCTTGTTCAGTGGTATCAACAGTCAGGCTATTATTGTTGACAGCGACAACCTCGCCAGTCAATATTAGCCAATCATCCGGCGAGATCATTATGCCACCTTGACCTTGATCGCCCTGACCATGACCACCCTGACCTTGACCACCTTGACCTTGACCGCCTTGACCTTGACCGCCTTGACCTTGACCGCCTTGACCTTGACCACCCTGACCTTGACCGCCTTGACCGCCCTGACCTTGACCGTCTTGACCAGCCTGACCTTGACCAGCCTGACCTTGACCGCCTTGACCAGCCTGACCTTGACCAGCCCATAGCGGGCGACCATTGGGGTCACGCAGGTGGAGTGTTTGGTCTGTCGTCTCGTTAGTGATAGATCCGGCGTGGAGCATATCGTTATCGGGGCTGGTAAAAGATTGAACCGTCACCTCATCACCAATAGCAAAGGTAACGTTCTGTTGTTCCGCAAAATCGGGTCGCCCAAGTTCTAACTCAAGTTGTCCTTGTTCAGCCGTATCAACAGTCAGAATATTTTGATTGATGGCAACGACCTCGCCAGTCAACGTTAGCCAATCATCCGGCGAGAGCATTATGCCACCTTGACCTTGACCGCCTTGATCTTGACTGCCTTGAGCATCTTGAGTATCTTGACCTTGACTGTCTTGAATATCTTGAGTATCTTGACCTTGACTGTCTTGAGTATCTTGAGTATCTTGACCTTGACTGTCTTGAGCACCTTGACCTTGACTGTCTTGAGTACCTTGACCTTGACTGTCTTGAGCACCTTGACCTTGACTGTCTTGAGTACCTTGACCTTGACTGTCTTGAGTACCTTGACCTTGACTGTCTTGACCGCCCTGACCTTGACCGCCTTGAGCAAGAGTCGGCATCTCCAGCGAACTCGTGCCTGTAGAAAAATCATACAATCCCGCTATCAAAGCGAGGGCTAGAACAGCAATTGAACTTCCAATAATAACTTTCTTTAACATAATAGTTTGCTCCTTATTAATGGGTTATAGATTGGTAATCATCCGATGACTACTACTTTTTATGGTACTTGTTAGAGATGGAGATTTGATGGAGATAGTGTGGAGATATTAACTTGACAGTGGCTAAAAACAAAATCCACCTATTAGGCGGATTTTCATTGTTTGTTGCACCATCCTAGTCCTCTTGCACCATTGAAGATGAATTAAGAGTACGTTATAATGTTATCGAACTGAACTATTCGGTACTTTTCCCCGTGTTCCCAAACTGGGTTTGGGAACACAATTGCTCTGTTTGCGACTTGCAACATGCCAGAAACAGAATTTCTATGGCAAATACATTCCCAATCTCCAGATTGGGAACGAGGGGAACGGTTACAACTGAACTATTCGGTACTTTTTTCATCACCAGTTTCATCAGTTTCATCGCCATCTGCTTGGTTAGGCGATGCGGTTACACTGCTGTCAGTACCATCAGTAACTGGTTGGACATAGCTTGTCGGTGTAAGCCCAGAGACAATCAGGCTTGAGGCCATGGTAATAATAATTACCGCACTAAAAATGATAATCGTTATTTGCTGTCGGGTAAATTTCTTTTTCTTATCAGCAGTGGATCGTTCTGCACGCTGAGCTGGGTCAACATAGGTATTACGTTTATTACGTTTTTTGCGCTTTTTGGAAATTGGCATAGTTTACTCCATAACTATAAATCATTATAACCACGAGTTTATCGATTCATTGAACTACAGATTAACACAGATTAACACAGATAATACAAAAAAATTCATGTTAATCCGCGTTTATTCGTGTCCCATTCTTAAACTGTTGAGAGACGATAAACTTCTGATAACATAGGGATTATACTCGTGACATCACTGGCAAGCAAATTATTGGTAGTCCTGCACATGTGCAGGATTACCAATTTTATTAGTCTTGACTAATTTTCTTGTCGAGTAACGAATCCACGCTTACATTCACAGGGTTGTTCAGTTCTAACTCATACAGGTATAATCATGACGCTACAAGTGTTATCTACAGTAATTTGGTTGGATATGGATGTAAGGAAGTCATGCTTGTAGCATGACCATGACTGTCAACTTAAAAAGGCACTTTAGTGCCTCAGAGGGCGATAAATCGCCTACTACAAACAAATAACGCTGTAAAGTTGGGTCAAAAACCCATTGACATTGATTCTAAAATAGAGTATACTGGTCTATACTGGTATATACCAGTATGTTAACATTCGTGTTTATAGTGGCTATCAAAAGGTGTCCCAATGAGTAGCTTTCTGGATAGGCAACATCCAACGCCGGTTTATCTTCAATTAAAAGAAGTGTTGCAAAGTCAGATAGAGCAAGGTGTTTATAGCTCAAATCAGCGACTGCCGTCTGAACGTCACCTGTGCCAACATTACAACTTGAGCCGGATGACCGCTCGGCGAGCCTTGCAAGAGCTAATTGCCGAAGGGTTGGCCTATACTCGAGCGGGTAAAGGTACGTTTGTTAGCCATACCTCACATAGAATTGAAACCATCGTAAGTCCCCCCACTTTCGATAAAATTTGTAATAGTCAACTCTTACAATACCAATCCAGGATATTAGACCAGCTTTCATCATTCAGAACTGTCGCTGTCGAGAAAACTATCAAAGAGGTATTAAGTTTATACTCGGCTGAAGTAGTTGTTCTTAACCTGTTTCTCCCCTTGATACGTGAAGCGGAACAGCGCTGGTATCGCCATGAAATCAGTTTGCTGATCCAAAACTATATCGTCACCACCATTCGTAGCTATCTGATAACCTTAGTCCATAGTACCGTCAATCCAGACTGTGATGAAAGAATATTAATGGTTTGTGCCCCCCTAGATTTGCATGAAATGGGAACTTTGGCGTTGTCGTTTTGTTTACGGCAGCGCGGGTACTCCATAACCTGTTTAGGAAACCATACTGTTGACGATGAGTTCTACCCAATTATAGAGGTGGTGCAACCGAAATTAGTTTGTTTTTCAGCCTATACAAACCATTCGGCGGAAGCATTGATTACCTTGAGCCAAGCGTATCATACGCAAAATTCGGCTCAAACCACAAACGGCTATCAATTTGAGAAACCACTGCTGACCTTTGGCGGCACAATTTTTTACCAAAAACCCATACTGATTCAACGGGTATCGGGTTTGTATCTTGGTAACACCATTGAAGAAGCTATTGCAAAAATAGAGCCTCTAATATCCTCTACCCCCAAAGTTAGAGGTATTATGAAGGCAAATCTCCGTTAGTACGTATACAAATTAGAGCGTTACATGCATCAACGATGTGCATTGAGTACAAAAAAAACAAGGAGGACAGATCATGTTAGAACATAATACAAACATCCCCTTGTTCCCTTTAAATGTGGTATTATTTCCCGGTATGATGTTACCACTACATATTTTTGAAGAAAGGTACAAGGTTATGATTAGGGAATGTTTGGCCGACGGAAGCCCGTTTGGGGTTGTTTTGGCTAAACAATCAGAGCAACAAACAGAAAAGGCAGAGGTTTCTAATAAGTTTTATAGCATCGGAACAACTGCCCGCATAACAGCCGTTGAACACTTAAAAGATGGTCGTATGAACTTGATTACGGTTGGACAAGATCGCTTTGTGATTAAAGAGTTTTACCCTAGTCTGAATAATTTTCTCATTGGTCAAGTTGATCCGTTTTTATTGCATGAAGGAAAAAATAAGGAAAGAGTATCGCAGCTGACAGAGGCATTACGAGTTATTGTACAGCGATACATCGGCCATTTAGCAGATGCTTCAGGCGAAGATTTATCAAGCGCGACGATTCCGACAGAGCCGAAAGCTCTCGCATTTTTGGCCGGAACAGCAATTCAAGGGCCAACTTGGGCGCATCAGTCCGATAAACAACAATTACTGTCGTCAACTTCTTTATCGTCACTGATTGGCAAGACTATTCAAGTTTTGGATAAAGAAGACAAGATTTTATCCTACATGTTGAGAGCCTACCGAGTCCATCAACAAGTAGAACGGCTTCCATTTGTAGATTACTCACTAAATTAAGTGGTTTTCAGAACTAACGCGTCAAAAAACCGGAGTGTCATAATCTCATTTTGACCGTCAAGTAGAACGTTGGGCTATGGTCTTAGTTTGGGCCATGTCATTCCGAAACCGTCAGGGATCATCACCACTTTTTAGTAACAACTTTCGTATATATACTGAAGATTGTACAGAAGTTTATCGTTTCTCAACCAGTTTAAATTCTGTAGTTTGACTACCAATTTAACGTGCGACAGATAATATCGTAACACAGTCTTTAGACTGTGCGGCACAAGCTGAAGCATGTGCTACATGTCTCGGCTTACGTTGATAGCTTGTAGTTTGACGAAACGACAAACTTTTGCTTGTACACCATTAACAAATTACCCAGCTTACCGATTACGACAAACTGAGTTGTTGGTTGGGTCGTAAAATAATATAGATGAGGTGATAATTATGGCAACAACATGGGCACCTGATGAAGCATTATTTCGATTAAGTATTGCAGATTTAGCAGCCACTGCTCCGGTCTCACCGCCTGAGGAAAAACGACTGATTCAGGTCATGCTCCGAGGCAAACGTAATGAGGTAGCATTGGCTAAAGATTCAGATCATGAAAATAAACGCCAACTTCAAGCTGAAATTCGCGAGGGAGAAGCGGCTCGCCGAATGTTAATCCAAGCAAATGGCCGACTAGTGATTAGTATTGCCACTAAATATACTGGGCATGGCTTAAGTTTGGCTGAACTGTCGCAAGAAGGCGTATTGGGATTAATCCGGGCCATTGATAAATTTGACGATAAAAAAGGAGTGCGTCTCAGCACTTATGCCAGTTATTGGATTCGACAGAGTGTTAGCCGAGCAGTAGCGGTACAAACCCGTGTAATCCGTTTGCCCGTTCACAAAGTCGATCACCTTGGTAAAATCAAAAAAGTGATGGGGCAATTGACCCAGACATTGGGCCGTGCGCCAAAGCTCGAGGAGATTGCCGAACAAACGGGCGACGCACCACAACAGATTCATGACCTACTTCAAGATGGGCAGGAGACCCTGAGTTTAGAAGAACCTGTGGGCGATGATGGGGCAACCTTAGCCGATTTTGTAGAAAATGATGTGACCCAAGCCCTAGAGGATCAGGTTGATTCGGTCTTACTAGAGGGCGAGATTCAACGGGCATTGTCGACTTTAAGTGCTCGCGAAAGTCGCATTGTTGAGCTACGGTATGGCTTAAAAGATGGTCAACCGCTGACCCTGCAAGATGTGGCCGAGCGTTTCGGCTTAACCAGAGAGCGCATCCGCCAAATCGAAAAAGAGGCCTTGGCAAAACTACGCCGTCCAGTGCATGCTCACCGTTTACGCAGTTTTGTGCATTGAACAGCTAAAATCATAAAACAAAAAGCCCTTGATTTTTCATCAAGGGCTTTTTTATTCAAAAAACTCGGTAGTGTTGCCATGTTGACTGATGGACATGTCACTCTGGTCAGCACCACCACTTAGTCAAACCTCAAATCACTCCTGCCAACCATGCTCACCTAGCAAGGGGACAAACAGCACCGAGGTTAAATTCTTGTGCTGAATCGATTCGCCTTGTCGAGTTAAAAGAACCAGTTGTTGATTACTCCATCCCCCAATCGGAGCGACGAGAATGCCCTCATCGGCTAGTTGGTCAATAAGTGGGGGCGGTACACTCGGCGCGCCCGCAGTGACGATGATGCGGTCAAACGGGGCATGGGCTGACCAACCGTACCCACCATCGGTCACGGTTTGTTTGATGTTAGTTATCTCTAATTGCTCAAATACCTGACGGGCATTTTCGGCTAACGAGGGAATCCGTTCGATGGTGTAAACCTGTTTAACCAGTTGACTCAATATCGCAGCCTGATAACCCGACCCGGTGCCAACCTCTAGCACGGTCGCGTCACCATCAGCAGGCAGGTTGAGCAGTTCGGTCATGTGAGCCACAATGTAGGGCTGAGAAATGGTCTGCTGTCGACCAATCGGTAACGGTTTGTCACTGTAGGCCAGATTATGCTGGTCGGGAGGTACAAATAGATGACGAGGCAGCTGCCCCATAATTTGTAACAGCCGTTCATCCTTGATACCGCGTGCCTTGAGTTGATTTTCAATCATTACCTGTTGCGCTTTATCCAAATCTTGCTCTTGTCTTTTACCAAACATCTCTATCCCCTATGCTAAAAATAAGGCATGGTTCATTCTCCGTTAAGTTTGCTTTACAAATAAAACCATTGTAGGTGACGCTTGTAGCGTCACTAGTTGCTAAATAAACGCCGTAATACCCCCAAGCAATACAGGCGAACGGTCATTGTCACGCTACAAGCGTGACCTACATCTACATCGTCAAGAAATTTGTAAAGATGATTTGGTCTATTTTGAACCATGCTAAAAATAATCTTCGAGACTGGAAGTGCAGGCTTCTAGTCTGCCGCATGCTAACCTGATGCCTATTGGCTTCTAGTTAGAAACCCCGCATTGTGCGCGGCTTCCAGTCATCTGGCATGCTCTACTTTCTCACTACCAGAGGCAAATAAAACATAGTCTCATGCCTTACACCCTCTGACCAGTAGCCAGTTTGTAGATGATAACTGCCCGTTACCATTGCTCGTCCCACAATCGGCTCACCCAACGAGCCTGATAACAAGAATTGATTATCCGTATCAGCAACTAGCCCGCTGGTTGCGCTCCACAAACTGCGCTGGAGTAGTGGCTCGCTATCTTGAGCCAAAATGCCGCCAGTCATGATACTCCAAAGTAATATTATGAGTAACCACCATTGACCCCGTTTAATCATGATGCTCCAAACGCAACCGCACCCCACCCAAATAGAGCTTTTTCCCCGGATCGGAAAAGTTGGCGGTCACGGCTAGATTCAACGGGCCGGAGGTGGTGGTCAGGGTGTAGTTGCCAGTCGTTAGGAACGAGTGGGCAGTATCACTCGTTTGGTTGAGCTGATCTTGACTATCCAAGATAGATTCCGATTCGTTGGTGCCGATCATTTTTTCTAAACGCGTCCGAAAGATATAGGTATCAGCATGGTTGACGTAGTATTGAAGCGTCACCTCGCTGACCGCGACCTCTTGTCCGTACAACTGCGAGACGATGTCAATCGGGAGATAAAACGTCTCTGTCCCCAAGCTATTTCGGCTTAAGATGACGGTTCCAGAGGCGGTTAGCTCTATCTCTAGTAAGCCGGGGTCGCCTTGGATAATACGGATACCGGGAATCCAAAGGTAGGACGGTTCGTGGCTTTTATACCCCTCCGCTTCGACAAAACTGGTCGAAAGAAGGGCCACATCACCCGGCCCAGTCTCCTGTGCCACGAGGCCATATTGATACCCCTGCGCCCAGATACCCCGTCCTTGGCTTTGATCGCCAATATCGGTGTTAATGACGCTCAACCCATAGACCGTCCCCACCGGATCACCCTCAATTGTTGCACCGGGGAGCAGGCTAAAGGAGTATGGCACTCCTCGCACCTGTTGTGAGGCTAATGATACCCCATCGACACTGATCCGTAAAAAAGCGGTCTGCTTAAAGGCTTGTGGCGGCAGTCGTAATAATTCACCCAACACGACACTAAACAGTCCCTTTTGAATCGGCACCTCTAAATGAGTTTCTGGCCCCCACAAGGGAACTCCGCCCGTTTCGGCATCATAGAGCCAAAACTCCAAATTGTAAAGCCCATTTAATGGTTGACTTTGCCCGTCGGTCAAATAACCCTGATAGTTCATCTGATATGCTGGTTGGGCCGCGGTGGGGTTGATTTGGCTCGACTGCATGTTGGTGAACTGGCCCTGACCGAACACTGTTCCGGCCACCCACAACATCAGCCAAAACAAACTGGTTAGGCCGATGGGTTTAATGATTGATTTCAGATTCATAGAGTTTGCTCTTTGGAGTGATAACAACAAATGGTGAAGAGAACGGTTTTTTACGCATCAGAAATTATGACACAAAACCCGACGCGTTGATGCGTCGGGCTTATTCAGTCATCCATCATGGATTATCGCCGAATAACAAGAGGTAGGTAAACACCAGACGATGTGGGTACGACCACAATGTTCGAGGTCGCCCAAAATCCCATGTTGGCTCGGTAATTGCTACTGACACTACTTTGGCTGGCGGTTTGACCAACGTTGTAGTTGGTTTGGTGATTGGCTGATGAGACACTACTGCCGGTTCCGTAGACAGTCATGGATGGAATGTTATGATTGGCCGAACTAGCGGCGGCGAGAGCGATTCCACTCAGCAACAGCGTGAGAACTACCGCCAGCAGTACCGTCCGGCCCATGTTGGCTTGTTTTATAGTTACAGCATAGTTTTTGATTGTTTGCATTGTATGTTCCTTAGAGTCTACCGTAGAATTTACGCTACTGCAACATCACCAACATACGGATGAATCCAGTTCCATCTTCAAAGCCCATCAACGCCTTACCAATCACCGTGCCGTTGGCTGAGTTGTCGCCAGCTCGCATGGCGTGTCCGGGGGTGTCTGAGGCGACCAGTAAGTCGCCCGGTTGAATCGTTCCGTTTTCGGTGCTGACTTTAACCGGCACAATCCCGACTAAGGCCAGCGGCGCGTACCCATCTTGTCCCCAATTACGGCTATTGCCCAAGTAACTCGGCTTGGTTGAATAAACGCCGACTACCGTCGGTTGGAAGGCTGTATCACTTTTGGCTAACTCACCATCCATGTTGATGACCAGTACGTCGCCCGCTTCCAGTGCGTTTTGACTGGTCGGCAACATCTCGGCAAAATCGGCCTCACTTTGGTCTTGCAAACAGGGATTCAGTCCGCTTCGGATAATGCTCGTCACCACAGTTGTACCAGTAATCGTCGTGGTTGTTTCGGTGATAGATCCGCCACAATGGTAACTCCCGTCGGCGTAAACATCCCCATCATTGGAGACTTTGAAGACAGTATTGGTTGCCACTGAGCCATACGCTTCGATGGGGTTGCCGCTGTTGCTGTGGGCCATAACCCCTACGCCTGCGCCTAGATGCGAACCCTGTACGCCAGCCCCTTGGGTTGATTGACTCTCACCGTAAACGCCATAAGTCGTGCCAGTCAGGGCGGTGGTATGCCCATAAACACCGTAGCCGTTATCGGCATCACTTTGACCATAAGTTCCGTAAGTCGTGCCGGTCAGGGCTGTGGTATGCCCGTAAACGCCGTAGCCGTTATTGGCATCACTTTGACCATAAGTTCCGTAAGTCGTGCCAGTCAGAGCTGTGGTATGCCCATAAACGCCGTAGCCGTTATCGGCATCACTTTGACCATAAGTTCCGTAAGTCGTGCCAGTTAAGGCGCTGACATAGCCGAAACTGCCGTAACCATTTTGAGAGCTATTGTGTCCGTACAGGCCGTAGGTGGTGCCAGTTAGAGCAGTAGTTTGCCCGTACACCCCGTAGGTTGTGCCACTTATTGCCGTTGCCACCCCATACACGCCACGCCCTTCGTCGGAGGCGCTCAAGCCGTATAGCCCAGTCGTCTGTCCGGTTGTGGTGGCGGTGACGAGGCCAGCCGTTCCCACATCTAGTCCGATGCCATACACTCCATAGCCAGTTGGCCCTTCGCTACGCCCATAAACGCCATAGGTGGTATCTAGCGGGTTTTTTGCGCTGGCATATCCATAAATCCCATACCCATTGTCAGATCTACTTTCGCCATACACACCGTAGGTCGTGCCTTCAACAGAAGTGGCTACCCCATGTACGCCAGTTCCTTGATTAGAGCTACTACGCCCAAAGACCCCCACAGTATTTCCGGTTGAGTTTTCGGCCCATCCTCGCACCCCTTGCCCTTCGTCGGATTGGCTAACCCCGTACATGCCATAAGTTGTGCCGGTCAGGGCTTCCGTAATCCCATAAACCGCTCGCCCGCCCGTGGAAAGATTACGTCCGTATACGGCATAAGTTCGCCCGCCGGTAGCATTGGTCAGGGCACGCACTGCACTGGTATCCTTTTCAGAGCTAAAGTTGACCACAAACAGCATGGAACTCCCCGCATTATTGCCTTGCAGGTCAGCCCCCGGCAACAAGCTGTAAGCATACGGCACGGCTCGTAACGGCTGTCGGGGAGTCATTTCAGCATCGCTTCCGACTTTGATGCCCATATACATTTGAAAGCCCCGAATATCACCCGTATCACAACCTGTTATCTCGGTGCTAAAAAAGCCCTCAGTAATGGTGACTGTTTGGGTGCTTGAGCATTTAGCCGTTCCTCCGGTCGCTACCTCATACACACTAAAGGTGACGCTTCGATTACCCGTAATTGGGGTTCCGGCACTATCGGTCAACTGCCCCTGAATCGGCAGAACTTCAGCGGCAGGAGCGGCCAAGGCTCCAATGTTACGCGCGGTCATATCTTCGGTAAACTCATACGAGGCACTTTCTAACTCTTCTCTTTCCTCATCTGGCTCTTGGGCCAAACTAGGAGTAACTAACAGGGCCATGACTAACATCATGGCCAAAAGGGTTGATAGTGGTAAATTTTTTAGATTCAAAATAAAGCTCCTGTTTACTTATGATTTTGCTGATGCTAACGTTTTTTGTGGGATGTCTAACACAACACTACAACAAATTTAGAATACAGCGAATATGGCTTTTCCGAAGAAACATAACCCTCAAAATAAGTTGAAATTTACTTTGTGCAGACGTTTTTATTCGTTTTTTTGGTAGTCCTGCAAAGGTAGTGGTCAGCTACCCGCAAGTTTAGAACTTGCGGGTAGCTAACGGATCCGGATCACTACTTCTGCACCATTACCATTTTTTTCAATATTCGCTGTTGTCTTGAATAACCTTTACAAATTCCACGAAAGTAGGATTACTTGCTTCCTACTCCCTTTTTACTATAATCTAACCGTGGTGCTGCACAAACTTGGCGATTCCTTCGAGTGCCCGTTCGATTTTCTCGTAGCTGGTGGCATAGGAACAGCGGACATAGCCCGCGCCGCCAATGCCAAAGGCGCGTCCAGGAATAACCGCCACCCGCTCCTCATCAAGCAGGCGCTCGGCAAACTCCGCATCATCCATACCCGAACCACGCACCGAGGGAAAGGCATAAAATGCACCGCGTGGTTCAAAACAACGTAAACCAATGCTGTTTAAACCATCTACAATGAGTCGGCGACGGCGGTCATATTTCTGTCGCATCATCTCAACCGCCTCTTCACCTTGCTCGATGGCGGTTAGAGCCGCTTCTTGGGCCGTGGTAGGGGCTGACATAATCGTATACTGATGGATTTTCTTCATCGCCCCCAAGATTTCAGTCGGAGCGGCGGTATACCCCAACCGCCAGCCGGTCATGGCGTAGGCTTTCGAGAATCCGCCTAACAGAATCGTGCGATCCCACATGCTCGGTAACGACGCAAAACAAACATGCTCAATATTGTAAACTAAACGATCGTAAATTTCATCAGAAATAACCAAAATATCATGTTTTTGAGCTACCTTGGCAATTTCTTCTAATGTTTCACGTTCCAACACCGCGCCAGTGGGGTTGTTCGGATACCCAATCAGCAAGGCTTTGGTGTGACGGGTGATGGCGGCTTCGATTTCATCCGCCGTGACCTGAAAGTTATTCTCGACCCGAGTGGCAATCGGCACTGGCGTGCCTCCGGCCAAACTGACCTCGGCGGCGTAGGAGACAAAACATGGCTGAGGTACAATCACCTCATCCCCCGGATTCAGAATCGCGGTCAGGGCCAAATACATGGCCTCGGACACGCCGACGGTTGCCAAAACCTCCAACGCGGGGTCATATTCGACCTCGTACAACCGTTGCAGATGTTTGGAGATGGCTGACCGCAACTCAATCATGCCGTTGTTAGAGGTATAATGGGTATGTCCCGCTTTGAGCGAGTTTATCCCTGCCTCGACCACCACTTGAGGGGTGATAAAATCCGGCTCTCCGATGCCAAGTGAGATGACATCATCCATCGTCGCCGCAATATCAAAAAAACGGCGGATACCCGATGGTGGAATCTGTTGAACTCGATTAGATATAAATGAACGCATGGTTAAATTTATGAAATTAGTAATTAGGTTAAGGTTATAGCAGATAGAATAAAGAAAAACAAACTATTTAACCTGACGAGCATCTAATGGTTATTTTAAGTCGTTATTCTGTGTCCAAAAAATTTATAGTTCGATGAATCGACAAACTTTGCATCTAGGTATTATCTGATCTAATGTTGTAGACAAACAATATTATTAAGTTACCAATTTGATTAGGAATGAGCATTAATTATAGATGTTCAGATAAACATTTTCAGCCGTTACCTTCCCGCAAGTTTAGAACTTGCGGGAAGGTTGGTCTTGAATTGAAAACCATTATCTGAAAAACTGTAACTTATGCATGCTGATAGCCCGCCTTCGACAAGACTTCAGCGTGTAGCTCAGTCGAACGCTCAGGCTACGCCTCGCCGCCTGAGCTTGTCGAAGGCGAAACGCGATTCCTTAGACCCTAAAGGTTTTGAAAACCTTTAGGGTCTGAATGATTTAACTTAACAACATCGGTCTGACTAATTACTAATTGACAATTCAGTATAGGGTAAATCAAACGCTTCAGATACAGCTTGGTAGGTAATGTTCCCTTGATAACTGTTTACTCCCAAAGCCAACGCGGGATCAGATTGAATCGCTTGCTCAAAGCCCAAGTTGGCGAATTTGAGAATATAGGGTAAAGTAACATTTGATAAGCCGTGAGTACTAGTTCGAGGAACGGCTCCGGGCATGTTAGCCACGCAATAATGCACCACGCCATCAACAATAAAGGTTGGCTCAGAGTGAGTGGTGACGCGGGTGGTTTCGATACAGCCGCCTTGGTCAACGGCAATGTCAATAATGACCGTGCCGATGTTCATCTGAGTTATCATGTCACGAGTGACCAGTTTGGGCGCTTTCCCACCCTTGAGCAAGACCGCGCCAATGACCACATCAGCCCGACGAATGGCCCGCTCGATATTAAAGCTGTTGGAGGCCCAGGTGATAAAGTTACCTGATAAGATTTCGCTCAGGATACGCAACCGATCAATGTTAATATCTAACAGAGTGACGCTTGCCCCTAGCCCTAACGCCATTTGAGCCGCGTTGGTTCCGGCCACACCACCACCTAAAACCACCACATTCGCCGGACGTACCCCCGGAATTCCGCCCATCAGTTTACCTCGTCCGCCTTGGCTTCGTTCTAGGTAACGGGCCGCAATCTGAATCGACATGCGTCCGGCCACCTCGCTCATGGGGGTTAATAGTGGAAGTGAGCCATTGGGCAGTTCAACCGTTTCGTAGGCCACCCCAGTCACGCCACTTTCCATCATGGCCTTGGTTAAGTCCTCTTCTGCGGCCAAATGGAGGTAGGTAAACAAGATTAAGTCAGGCCGCAGATATTGATACTCGGAGGGTAACGGCTCTTTAACCTTAACCACCATGTTCGCTTGGCTCCAAACTTCATCCACCGAGCGAATTTTTGCTCCAGCTTCTTGGTACTCTTCGTTGGAAAAAAAGCTACCCGCGCCTGCGCCGTCCTCAACCAAAACGGTATGTCCGGCTGTCACTAATGCCTGAACCCCCGCCGGGGTCATGGAGACTCGATACTCATTATCTTTGATTTCTTTTGGAACAGCTATGATCATCGTCGATCACCTCGTTAATATTTTTAGGAAGCTGTTTCCAAAAAATCTAGTTGTAACCATAATCACCAAGGTTTAGATATGGATGACTGCTAGATTTGCCAAAACCAGCCTCCTTATTGTTGGAGCTACATACTTTAGGTCGCTATTCTAACATGGGTTGATAGGGGCTACAATTTTGTTGATTAATATTTTTCGATGAACGATGAACACTCAAACATCATTCAGGTGACAGCTAACATTTTCTAAGTTTTTAGGCATCGTTTCAAGACCTGTTTTTGTCGGCTATCAACGTAAGCCGAGACATGTAGCACAGTCTTCAGCCTGTGCCGTACACAGTCTAAAGACTGTGCTACGATATTATCTGTCGCACGTTAAGTTGATAGCCTTTTTGTCGAAAGTAAACCGCACATCTATACAAATTGAAGAACAAATTGAAGAGATGCCGATTGTTAATAACTTGGTTGACATTTAGCTGAAATAACGTTACAATTGATGCAGGAATCTTATCGCTTATGGCAGGTTATGACGGATAAAATATGACACTCCCTAATATTCTTGTGATTGACCCCGATGAAGGCTTCGGCACTATGCTGAAAGAAGGTTTGGAAGGTACTGGTTACTATCATGTAACTTGGGTTGACAATGGTAAAGACGCGATTAAAGCTATTCGGACTACCAATTTTGACCTGACTATCGTTGATATTGGCGTTTCCGATATGTCACCCTATAAACTGATTTTAGGTATTCGCCATTTTAGAAAGAATGTGAAGATTATGCTCATACCTTTCTTTGGGCAAGACCTTCCAGACAAGTTGAAAAAATTGAACCCGAATGGCATTTTAAGCAAGCCATTCTTTGTTGGCGATCTACCGGATTTGATTGATGACGCGTTAGGCCGTCCTCGGACCGAACGCGCCCCCGTTGTGCCAACTCCAGCAGAAACAAAAAAAAGTGAGCCGAAAACGAGTACCGCCTCGGCTAAAGCTGACCAAGTGGATGATAAAGATGCGGACAAAGAGACTGACGATGATACCCCGCCCCCGGATGAAAAACATTTTTCTCCTCAAATTGTCACCGTCCCTCAGAAAACCGTCAGTTATCTGCGTTCCAACGAAACTGAAATTTTGCGGATTCTCGATGACTTAAACCGAGAAGTTCGGGCGGAAGCGATTCTGTTGATTGCTGGTCAGGAGCTAATGGCTCAAGCAGGTATTCTCAGTCGCGAACAATGCAAAAAATTAACTACTCTGATGGCCCACAGTTCTCAAGCGGCCGCAGAAGCAGCTACGTTTTTGGGTGAACCAGATAAACGATTTGCTCAAAGCTTGCATGAAGGCTCGGAATATCGGCTTTATTCGCTCAGTTTGGGCGAAGGAATTAGCCTATCTTTAGCCCTCAGCCTGAATGTCCCTCTGGGCATGATTCGGCATCAGTGTCGGCAAACTGCCGAGCATCTGTCTCGATTTATTATTTAGGCTTTACCAACTTAAGGTGCAACAGTCCCGTAGGATAGGCTTTAGCCTGTCCCGTGCTACATGTCTCGGCTTTAAGTTGATAGCCACATCAAAAAACCTCCTGATTATACACGGTCAAGGAGGTTTTTTGCTTGGATTTAGAATACCCATAAATGATTTTTTGTCCCCAAAGTGCGTCATAAGAATTATGCAGGGTGAAATGAAATTATAAATGGTAAATGGTGAACAGTGAATGGTAAATTACGTTTTGTCGCCAAGAGCGGTTGGGATATTTGGATACTGGCCCTGAAAACACGATATAGTTGGTCACATTCATTCATAATGCCGCTTATATTCATTTACCATTTATAATTCACCATTCACCATTTATAATTTGGTTTTGTTTGTACATAATTCAAATAACGTAAATCTTCGCCTTTAAGGAGGTGAAAAATCATTTAGAATACCGACTTAGTACCCGACAACCTGAACTAATTAGCAGAGAAAAAGCAAATTTTTTCTCTGTGTCCCTCTGTGCTTCTCTGTGAAACTCTGTGAAACTCTGTGATACTGTTTCAGCCTTCCCTAAACCACTTTGTCGGGTAGCAAGCGGCGCGATAAGATTCCTCAGTCACTCGGCAACTCTTGCCAAAATTTGGTTGGGTCTGAGATATGTTCTGGATAAAGCACACCGTTTAAGTGATCAATCTCATGCTGAAAAATACGTCCTAACAAGTCGTCAGTCTTAAGCGTGATTTGTTCTCCATTCAAATCTTGGGCTATCAACTCCACCCATTCTGGTCGCTCAACATACCCAAACCAAGTAGGAATGGATAAACAGCCTTCTCGTCCTTCAACCCGTTTTTTCGCAACCCGAACAATTTGCGGGTTGACGAGGATATAGGTTTGGCCGCTCTGTGGATGCGATGGCTCGTCATCCCCATCACGATTAGGGGGGATTTCGGCCACAAAGATTCGTTGCATTACCCCAATTTGAGGGCCAGCAATCCCCACCCCGTTAAAACTCTGCATGGTTTCATGCATGTCATTAGCCAACTGCTTTAGGGCTGCATCAAATCGTGTCACCTTATCAGATTTTTGTTTTAGTCGCTTATCATTGGCATAAATAATTCGTCTAATCGTCATAGTCTATAATTTAGGCTCAGGTGATGGTGTCTAGCATTAGCCAGCAAGAGACTTAGGGGCTGAACGGCTGAACCGTCACCCACCAAACTTGACCTCTTCCAACGCCTCCAGATGGTCATGCAGGGTACGCACCTCTTCATCCATATTTGCCGACAGACGACCATAATCGGCCACATGGTTGGTCGATTGACTGGTCAAAATCTGCGAATATATCGTCCCCAAGGCAGAGAGGGTGCTTTCTATTTTGATTTCGGCTCGGCGCATGGTATTTTTTAGATGCTCTAGGGCCGCCAACTGGTTTCGGCGATTGGTCAGGGTACGCTCGATTTCGGCTCGTGTGGTCGGGTCGGTTTCGTCGGCCTGTTGCGCCTCCAACTTTTGAATCGCCCGCGGAACTGTGACCAAATCTTGACGAATCACCTCATTCTCCTCAAACCGTTCAATTCGTTTGCCCAGCGCCTCAATCGAAGCCACCCAATCCTTCATTTGTACCGCTAACTCCTGCAATCTCGCCTTGTTATGCGGATTAGAGGTGCTTTTAATCAACTTTTCGATCTGTTGGCGATAGGTGTGGGCCTGATCCGAATAGGCTTGAGTCGGTGAATCGGTCACATTGGCTTGAACCGAGCGAGAGCCACTGGTTTTGCGGAGGCGTTGACGAACTTTATGTGTCACTTGGTCTGTTTTACTCATCGCTTGTTCGTCGGTTTCTTCTTTAGTCGCAAAAAGCGTTTGCCAAAAATGGATGGCAACAGCGATGCCCCAGCCAAAAGCCGGCCATAAAAACCACGGGTCATTCCCGGTCAACATGTTGATAAAAAAGAGCATGGTGATAATGATACTGTACGCACCGAGATGCTCACCAAATGCTAGCCATTTTTTACTAAAAGACATCGTCTTTAGATCAAACAATCCCACGTTTAACAGATGAAAGGCAAGCCCCACGCCCCACATCACCGTAACCCACATAAACCACGGCTCTTCGATTGGGCCCACGACATTCATACAAAACAAGCCAGTATTCACAATCAGGTACGGGCCTAGATGAGCTATGAATCCACGTCGTTTTTTAGACCGTTTTCTAGCAATCTCCTCGGCTGACATGGCCGCGAAATCAAACTCATCTTCATTTTCATCTTCATTTTTATCTTCATCTTTCTTATCCGCATCAAACGAATCAAGGTTTGATTGGGAAACTAAATGGTCATAACGACCTGCATCAATCGAGACTTGGGGCGGGTCCTCTTTCAGTAAACTTGGCGATTCTGGGAAGGGCGGTTCAGCGGGAGCAAATGGTTTAATCGGCGGGGCGGGGTTGATTTGAGGTGGTCTCTGTGGCGATTTCTTGAGCATCGACTCGATTGGCTCGTCTTGATTTGATATATCTGATGAGGCACTCGACAGTCCCGCCAACGCCTCGACCATCTCGGTGGCGGTGCTATACCGCTCCACCGGATTCATGGCTAGAGCTACCTGTAGCACATCGGACACGCCGTTTGGCACACCAGCCGGCCATGAATCGGGTAGTTGTATCGTCTTAAAATGAGCCATCATCACTTCGGGCGGTGTTTTGCCGTTAAACAGCTTTTTGCCGGTCAGCATCTCATACAAAATACAGCCTAGCGCGTAGATGTCGGATTGGCGGGTGGTGCCTTGGGCCTCCCACACCTCGGGGGCGATGTAGTGCGGCGTGCCGACTACCCCTCCTTGGGAGGTGACACTCATGCTATATTCGCCCGCCAATTTCGCCAAGCCAAAATCGCTCAACATGGGGCCACGTTCCGCGTCGATGAGGATGTTACTGGGCTTCAAATCCCGATGTAACACTCCTTTATCATGGGCATACTCCAGACCCTGTGTCACCGTTTGGATAATGGAGACCGCTTCTGACCATGGAATCTGACCCTGTTTCTCAATCACCACGTCTAAGCCCGCCCCATCGACCAAGCGCATCACCAAAAATAACTCTGTTTCGACCTCCACCACATCGTAAATCGGCACAATGTGGGGATGGTCTAAATGGGCTATAGTGCGCGCTTCCCGACGGAAACTTTTGACCCGCTCCGTATTATCGAACAGGGTCGATTTGAGTACCTTTAAGGCTACCAGCCGATTCAGTTGGGTGTCCTTGGCCAGATAGACGGTAGCAAAACCGCCTTGACCGATCTTTTCTATAATATCATACCGTTTTAGAGTTTCATGCATGTTGTTTTTCCTTAAAATGATGAACTACAGGGTTTAAGAAATCTATAACTCTCCAGCAATGCGTAAAATCGACACGATTAATGCATCACTGGCCCAAAACCCATGTCGTTGTAGCTGTTCAATTTCGGTTTTAACAGAGGGGATTTCCTGATAACTCGTTATTTTCTGGTACATAACAAACCCCTTTTGACCTAAAAAAGACAAACATAAAAACAAGTTTTTGTATTACGGACAATTCAACTTTCCCAATATCTCAACATCTCCCAACACCTCATACCCCTCACATGCTTTGGTAAGTTGTTCCTTCGCCATAGCCCCATCCCCCAAAGCAATATAAACCTCCCCCAACCCTGCATGAGCCTCAGCCCTCAACTCAAGATTATCCTGAGCTAGTTGCAAGGTCGTTTCATAATGGGGGAGAGCCAACAGATACAAGCCACTCTCTCGATACAGTTCGGCCAAGGTGTAATAAAAAATTGGATCTGTTTGCCCATTTGTAATCGCAGTTTCAAGCATATCTATCGCCTCACTAAACACATCATGTCCAGCGTAGAGATGAGCCAGAATCAACGCTTCCGCTGGAGAAGTGAGTTTTAAGGTGCGAATTTCATTGACCTGACTTTGTAGTTCAAGTCGTTTTGTTTCAGTAATTAGCTTAAAGTTACGTTCTATACCTCCTTCATCCTGCGAGGAAATCACACGATCATCTGTCTCTACAATCAGCAAATAGGATTGACCCGCTTTTAAGATTGGCCCATCATACTGGAGTTGGTTACCTGTCACCCCTTCTTTCTTCCAATCTTTAATACCACTTATGCGTATGGTATAGGTAGCATTGGGGTCATGCGGATACCATTGAAGCAAAGGTTTTTCATCCAAAATGGTGGTATTACGAGGGCTGATGATGTAGGGGATACTCTCGTCACCCCCTCGCGTACCACCGATTTTACCGCCAAAACGAATAAGAGCTGGTTCTGGAGGTTGGGGGCAACCGTTGTTCAATCCCGCCGGTGCGCCGGATGGTACAGACCACAGGGTCAGCTCATCACACAAAACCTGAGCCTCAGCCCCACTCGATAGTTTTAGCAGATCGCCCCTCTCTAAGACCATGCCAAAACCAGTCGGGTGGTAATCTGACCAACCAGCCCGTTTTAGGGTGGCCTCACCCGTTAGGTTTACTAGCAGATTAACCCCCGGCGCGAGTTCGGTGATGGGCGTTGAAATAGGGGTGTTGGTTGGCGTAGCTATTGCGCGTGGGGACGTTGTTGGGGTTGGATTCCCTCCACAAGCCAGCAAGGGAATGATGAGCAGAAAACAGGTTATTAAAATATTGTAGCGCATGATAAAACTCCTAAAATAAAGGCGTGCTGAATGAAAACAAGTTTATCTCCTCCGAGGTATGCAGTTTTCCTCGGAGGTGTTCCGCAGGGTTTATGCTCACTGGCTTAACACCTCCAAGGAACTTCGTACCTCGGAGGAGGACAACTCCCTACTTCCTACTCCCCATAAAACTCACGCGCCAGCCCCATCCACATATCCTCATCGGGATAAGTCGGGTCGGCATCTTGTAGGCAGGCTTCCCAATGCGTTTCAATCTGAGCGGTCTCAGCCTCTTGAGCCATCAACAGTTGAGCCATTAAGCAGTGGGCCGGGGCTTGGTTGGGTTCGAGAATTAGGGCATCGTTTAGGGCAGTGGTGGCTTCATCATGGCGACCTTGCTCTAATCTGGCCCAACCCAGATTTTTATGGATGTTGTATTGTACACTACGCTCTAGCTGGTTAAAATTGGGTTTTTTGAGCTGTTGCCATAATAAGGGTGGCGCTTTATCCGGCTGACCTTGCAAAATATAAAGCCGAGCCAGATTGTTGTAGGCCGTGTCCAAATTGCCCTGCATGGCAATCTCATACTCAGCTTGAGCCGTTTCCAAATCGTTCAAATCTTCGTAAATTAAGGCCAAGTTGTAATGGGTGACGATTAAGTCGGGGTTCAGTTTGAGTGCCCGTTCATAGTTATATTGGGCCGAGGTCAGTTGCCCCTGCTCATAATCATCATACCCCCTATCGTTATATGACAGGGCGATAGTCGGTAGCGAGAAACGAAACAGGATCATCACCACCAAAAATAGGATCGAAGCCCCCAAGCCGAGTTCGTGCCACCAACGTTTGGGGATAATGGTCACACTATTTAGCATGCGACGAATCGCCTCTTGACCTGTTTTGGTCAAAATACTGCTGGTCGTGAGCAAGGTTAACACCGCTTGAGCCATGACTGCCAACGCCGAAAAAGCATCTGAGCCACCAGTCAGAAAACGAGGGGTTATATCCGCCACCACACTCAGCGAAATGGTTAAACAGGTGATAGCCAGCCCCGTCCACAGCCAATCATACTGCTCTGTAAATGTGGGCGACGGTTTTGCGGGCTGAAACTGCCACCACCAGGCTGTTTCTGGCGGCTTGAGGCTGGTTCGCCATTGAGCATAGCTTGGCAAGGCGGCTACCCGCTCCCCGATTTCATTGAGATGTTGGTCGCCACTGCTGATACGTTGGGCTAAATTGGCGCGGGGTACGCCTTCTTCGACCAGTTGGGCGGCAATCTGGTCGCGGATCAGTAGCGTTTCTAGCACCGTCTCCGCGGACAGATTGTCCCCCGCTTGATGCAAGGTTTCGGTTAATGTTTGATATTGTATCGCCAGTTGGGGCAACGAATCTGAGTTGGGCATGCGATTATCCATTGGGTAGTTTTGTCATGCGCGTGGCTTGAATTATACTTACGATAGATTATCGTAAAAAGGTAGGGTACAATTATGTTACAGATAACCATCGAACCAACGGTCGAAACTAAATTAGAGCAGTTTGCCCAACTGGTTGACCAATCGGTTGAGGAGATTATTAACCAAGCCCTTAGTCGTTATTTGGATTATTTGAGCGACCGCAAACTGGATACCGAAATCTCGGCCTATGAAAAGCTACATCCACAGTTAAAGCAGAAATATTTGGGACACTATGTCGCCATCCATCAAGGTCAATTGATTGACACCGATACCGATTGTGGAAACCTATTTCTGCGGGTCGAAAAAAAATATGGTGATGTGACGATTTTAATTCGTCAAGTTAAAGAGACACCGGATGAGATTTACAACTTTCATGGGGTGCGGATGGAGCGTGCCGAATGAGTGTCTTTGAATATAGCTCTGGTTATCACCCCGCGGCTCCGGTGTGTGAAATTTATCTGGGGCGAGCTGGTCAACCTGCCACGATTGGCCCATTACCGGCCTTACTCGATACTGGCTCTGACATGACGATTATCCCCACCACCTATTTGCGCCAAATCCAAGCCAAACGAATTAGTCGTGGACAAGCTCGTAGTATTTGGGGCGATACCCGTACTGTCGGGATATATATGGTCTCTTTTGCCTTGCATGATCTCCAAATTTCAACCTTACAAGTTTTAGAAGATCATCGTACCGATGAAATCGTTATTGGCCGGTTTGTCTTAAATCGCTTCAAGATTATGTTGGACGGCCCGTCTGCAATGACTGAATTTATGGAGATGATTTAGAGTCATTCCCCCATCATCCTCCGTTGCCATACCACAACCAGCCCCATCATCAACAAAGCAGGCCATAAACACCACCCGCCAGAGTTATCCCCCTCAATCGGTGGCGTGGTAATAGCTGGGGCCTCCGTTTGTGGCGTAACCTCAGCCGACTCCCCCCCATCTCCGGCCAGCACGAACGCGGCCCAGTAGTAGGGATTGGGATATTCCTCCCGCACGGTGAGTTGCGCTTGGCGCAGAGCCTCCGCTTTGCCCATGCCGTTGCGGAGGTTACTGTAGAACTCAGTCATCAGTTGGCTGGTGGCTTCATCCTCCACCGGCCATAGGCTGGACATGATGCTGGGCGCACCAGCAAAGATGAAGGCCCGATTTAGCCCCACAATGTCATCCCCGGCAGAGACCCCCAAGCCGGTGCGGAGTCCGGCCTGACCGACATGGGATTCGCAGGCACTGAGGACGACCAACTGGGTCTGGTCGAGGGGTAAACCGAACACCTCGCCGACGGTTAGCCAGCCGTCGTTCTGCTCATCGGGAGCGAGGGCGATGAGGGAACTGAGCGGAGCCACCGGATTGTATTTGCCATGCGCGGCCAGATGGATGATGCTGGCCTGTTCAGCCTGCTCACGGAGGGCGGTTTCGGTGGCTTGCTCCTTGAGTAGCGGTTCAATGCCATACAAATCGGCGATGGTTTGGGCTTCGGCCTCGGCGAAGGGGAGCGACCCCAAGCCATCTCGATTGGTGGCGAGGGAGGCGGTGGCATCATAATCGCCGGTGGTCGGGTTGCCCAAAATGAGCATGGAGCTACCCGCAAGTTCAGAACTTGCGGGTAGGTTCTTCGCCGAATCGAGCACGTAGGGCAATACACTGGCACTCGGTAGCGTGGTTAGGGTGTACTCATCGACCAGATATTTTTCCCCATCGGTCAGGGCGGCGAAGGGCAGGTAATGCAGGGTTTGGTGGGGAATGATGGTTAGGTGGGGCGTGGTCAGTTTATCTTTGAGCGGGTTTATCAACCACTCATGGAGTTGAACCAACGGAGCCGGATGCGGGGCATCCACATCGGCGAAGTCGCGGAATTGTTGGATGGTTTGTTTGAGGTCGTCGGGGCTGACCTCTAGCAGAACCGTCTCAAAGCTGGTCGGGGTCAACAGGAAGACCAGCAGGTTTTCTTCCAACACATGGTACATCACCAAGGTACTGTCGGCGGAGAGGTAGGGTTGGACTTTTTCCACTGTTAGCAGATTATCGGAGGTGCGTCCGGGCATGAGGTCGCTCAGTTGGTCGCCTCTGGCTTGGATGTCGGCTTGGATGGCTGTGTATTGCTCCTCTAACTCGGCCAGTTGAGTTTCAAGGTTACTGATGAGGTCAGTATCTTCTCTGGCTTTGGCCTGAGCCAGATTATCCTGCGCCGCCTGCCGTTGGCTGTAGAGGGACTGTTCTTGGTTATAGAGGGCAACCATGTCGCTGTCATCCAGTTGGACATGGCCGGTGGCGAGGGCATCCATAAAGGAACGGGCACGGCTTTGTTCGCTGGTGAAGAAGGCTTCCTTTGGCTGATTGAGTTGGTGGTGGAGGGTGATGGATAGGTTATATATAGAAACATATTGGGCAATGAAACTGGAACGAGCTAGATCATTGCCCATTGTGGTTCGTATCTTATCAAACAGAGTTAAGACTTGTTGATTATACCCTAAAACGTCTTTATAACGACCTTGCCCATAATATATCACTCCAATATTGTAGAGTGTTTCCCCTTGACGATGAATATCCCCAATTTCTAAATGAATTACTAGGGCTTTTTGATAATGTTCCAAAGCTTCTTCATCATGACCTTGCAAATAAAACACTCTTCCAATGTTGTTGAGTGCATAACTTTCGTTAAGTGGGTTTTCTATCTCTCGTCCAATTTTTAAAGCTATCTGAAAGCTCTCTAAAGCCTCTTTATAACGTCCCTGATCAGAATACACTAGCCCAATATTATTCAATGTATCACTTAAATCAACTGTGTTTTCCCCAAGAGTTAAGGCTTGTTGTAAGTTATTCAAAGCATTATCGTACTGTTTCAATTTCCAATACACAAAACCTATGTCGTTGAGAATCTCACCCTCGCCAACTTGATTTTCTGCTTCCTGTATAATTATTAAAGCTTGTTGATACATCTCTAATGCTTCATCATAACGACCTTGAACAAAATACACTAACCCAATACCATGTAACATATTACCTTCAGAAAACCGATTACCGATTTCTCTTATAATTTTTAATGCTTGCTCATACTTGTCTAATGCCTCTTGATAACGATGTTGATCAAAATATACCCTACCAATATTACCAATAATCACACCTTCTTTATATCGATCACCAATTTCTTGTGTAATCATTAGGGCCTGTCGATACATTTTTAAGGCTTCCTCATAACGACTTTGAGAATGATGCACTGTACCTATATTGTGGAAAGTATAACTTTTTCCGCTTTGATTTCCTGTTTTTTTGTTAATCACTAAGGCTTGTTGATACATTTCTAAGGCTTCTTCATAATGACCTTGAGAATGATATGACGTACCTATATTATTGAGAGTTTTTGCTTCACCAATTTTATCTCCTATCTTTTGACTAATTATTAAGGCTTTTTGAAAATTTTCTAAGGATTCTTTATAACGCCCCTGATGTTCATACATCACCCCAATATTATTATAAAAAAACGCCTCTCCGCTTTTATCTGATGTTTCTTGATTAATCACTAAAATTTTTTCGTAGTATTTTATAGCTTCATCGTAATGACCTTGATGGTAATATACAGTACCGATATTGCCGAGGGTTTTCCCTTCTCCTATTCGATCTCCTGCATCCCGTATAACTGATAGGGCTTGTTGATAGCTCTCTAAGGCTAACTCATAGCGACTTTGAGAATGATACACAGTGCCAATATTGCCAAGAGTTTCTCCTTCTCCTATTCGGTCTCCCACTTCTCGCCTAATTGATAGGGCTTGTTGATAGCTCTCTAAGGCTTCTTGGTATTGTCCTTGAACATAATATATAGTACCAATATTGCCGAGAGTTTTTCCTTCTTCAGTTCGGTCTCCCACTTCTCGCCTAATTGATAGGGCTTGTTGATAATTTTTTAAGGCATCCTCATAAAGTTCTTGAGCCTCATACAGTACACCGATATTGTAGAGAGTTTCTGCCTCACTGATTTGATTACCCAATTTTCGTCTAATCTCTAATGCCTGTTTAAACATCTCTAAGGCATCTTCATAAAATTCCTGAGCCTCATATAGTACGCCAATATTATTAAGGATATCTCCTTCTCTTGTTTGATTCTCCGTTTCCCATGTAATCAATAGAGCTTTTTGAAAGCTATCCAAAGCATTTTCATAACGTCCCTGAGTAAAATATATTCTTCCGATATTGTCGAGTGTTCTTTCCTCTCCAGCTAAATCCCCTACTTCTCGCTTAATAAGTAAGACTTGTTGATATTTCTCCAATGCCTCGTCATATCGTTCTTGATTTTCATACACCAATCCGATATTGTTCAGAATTATGCCTTGACCAGTTTGATGCCCCATCTCTTGTGTAATGACTAAGGCTTGATAATACTTATCTAACGCTTCTTCATATTGTCCTTGGCTTTCATACACCACACCCATATCATAGAGGGTATCACCTTCACCAGCTAAATTTCCTGTCTCCTGCATAATTACCAAAGATTTTTTATAGTTATACAAAGCCACATTATATTGTTTCTGATTCTTATATACTGCTCCAATATAGTAAAAAATTTCACCCTCTCCAGTTCGATTGTTCACCTCAAGACTAACCTCTAAGGCTTGCTGAAAGCTATCTAAGGCATTTCCATAATGCTCTTGGTGATGATATATCCTCCCAATATAAGTAAGGATTTCTATCTCTTCAATTCGATTATTTATCTTAAGGCTAATTTCTAGGGCTTGTTGAAAAGTACCTAATGCATTTTCATAACGTCCTTGTTGGTAATATATCCTTCCAATATGGGTAAAAATTAACATTTGGATTTCTTGGTTGTTACCAGTTTGAAAAATTTTTAGGGCGACTTGATAAGCCTTCAGTGCATCTGTTAAATTATTATTGAGATGATATAGTGACCCCAAAATCACTGCACATACTGCCTCATCGTCAGAATGGACAAAATTACCATTTTCTCTCCCCTTAAAGCCTGCCTCTAACAAAGGCAACGCCTCTTCATATTGCCCCTTATCAAACAACTCAACCCCCTCAGCACACAACTCCGCTGGATCATCCTCCTGCCCCACTGGCGCGGCCAAAACAGATTGCCCACCCACCAGAAACACCAACACCACCCACAAAACCAAACGAATTGTCATCACACACCTCCCATCATCACCCGTTGCCATGCGATAAACACCCCCATCAGCGAGGCCGGCCACAGACAGCCCAAACAACAGCAGTACCACAACCACCCGCCAGAGTTATCCGCCTCGATAGGTGGGGTGGTGATGGTCGGAGCTTCTGTTTTTGGTGTAGCTTGAGCAACTGGAGCCGGGGTTGAGGTACTCTTTTGCAAAGTAGCTGTAGCGATAGGCTGTTCAGCCGACTCCCCCCCATCTCCGGCCAGCACGAAAGCGGCCCAGTAGTAGGGATTGGGGTACGCCTCTCGCATGGTCAGTTGCGCTTGGCGTAGCGATTCCGCTTTGCCCAGGCCGTTGCGGAGGTTACTGTAAAACTCGGTCATGAGCTGACTGGTGGCTTCATCCTCCACCGGCCATAGGCTGGACATGATGCTGGGCGCACCGGCAAAGATGAAGGCCCGATTTAGCCCCACAATATCATCCCCCGCCGAGACTCCCAAGCCAGTGCGGAGTCCGGCCTGACCGACATGGGATTCGCAAGCACTGAGGACGACCAACTCGGTTTGGCCGAGGGGCAGACCGAACACTTCACCGACGGTCAGCCAGCCGTCGTTCTGCTCATCGGGAGCGAGGGCGATGAGGGAACTGAGCGGAGCCACCGGATTGTATTTGCCATGCGCGGCCAGATGGATGATGCTGGCCTGTTCAGCCCGCTCACGGAGGGCGGTTTCGGTGGCCTGCTCGTTGAGCAATGGTTCAATACCGTACAAATCGGCGATGGTTTGGGCTTCCGCCTCGGCGTAGGGGAGCGACCCCAAGCCATCATAATCGCCAGTGGTCGGGTTGCCCAAAACTAACACCGAGCTACCCGCAAGTTCTGAACTTGCGGGTAGATTCTTCGCTGAATCGAGCACGTAAGGCAACACACTGGCACTCGGCAAGGTGGTTAGGGTATATTCATCGATCAGATATTTCTCGCCATCAGTTAGAGCGGCGAAGGGCAGATAATGTAAGGTTTGATGGGGAATGATGGTTAGGTGGGGTGTGGTCAACTTATCTTTCAGAGGGACAATCAGCCACTTATGCAGTTGCACCAGTGAGGCTTCAACATCGTTGAATTCGCGGAATTGTTGGATGGTTTGTTTTAGGTCGTCGGGGCTGACCTCCAGCAGAACCGTCTCAAAACTGGTTGGGGTCAGCAGGAAGACCAGCACGTTTTCCTCCAACACATGGTACATCACCAAGGTAC
This sequence comes from Anaerolineales bacterium HSG24, assembly GCA_030377895.1. GTDB lineage: Bacteria > Chloroflexota > Anaerolineae > 4572-78 > J111 > JAUCGB01. Next base: position 42,811 of record JAUCGB010000003.1, on the reverse strand, counting down.
TGTCGGTGGAGAGATAGGGTTGCACCTTTTCCACGGTCAACAGATTATCGGAGGTGCGTCCGGGCACAAGGTCGCTCAGTTGGTCGTCTCTGGCTTGAATGTCGGCTTGGATGGCTGAATATTGTTCCTCTAACTCGGCTAGTTGGCTTTCTAGCTCGCTGATAAGGTCGGTATCCTCTCTCGCTTTGGCTTTTGCCAGATTATCCTGCACCGCCTGCCGTTGGCTGTAGAGGCTTTGTTCTTGGTTGTAGAGGTCAACCATGTCGTTGTCATCAAGTTGGACATGACCAGTAGCCAGGGCATCCATAAAGGAACGGGCGCGGTTTTGTTCGCTGGTGAAGAAGGCTTGGTCGGGTTGGTTGAGTAGGTGGTAAATGAAAACGGTACTGTCGTATAAATCAGCGTATTGGGCAATGTAACTGGAACGAGCTTGGTCATTGCCAGCAGTGGATCGTATCTCATCAAACAGATTGATGCTTTGTTGAATACTTTTTAAAGCTAACTCATAATCTTCTTGTTTAAGATACACCCATCCAATATGGGTGAGGTTTGTGGCTTCCCCAGCTTTATCCCCTCCCTCACGATTAATAACTAGGGCTTTCTGAAATTTTCCTAAAGATTCTCTGTACTGTTCCTGAAGATAATATATTGCTCCAATGCTATGGAGACTTCTACCTTCACCTTCTCTATCCCCAACTTCCTGCCTAGTGGCTAAGGCTTGCTGAAAAGCGCTCAAGGCATCCTCATAACGACCTTGACGATGATATACTCCACCAATGTTGTTAAGGGTACTACCTTCACCTTCTCTATCCCCAACTTCCTGACTAATGGCTAAGGCTTGCTGAAAAGCGCTCAAGGCATCCTCATAACGACCTTGACGATGATATACTCCACCAATGTTGTTAAGGGTACTACCTTCACCTTCTTTATCCCCTATCTCTTGCCTAACCCCTAAAACCTGCTGATAAAGTTCTAGGGCATCTTCGTAACGTCCTTGATGAAAGTACACCCCACCAATATTGTTAAGAGTGCTATCTTCACCATTTCTATCTTTCACCTTTTGCCTAATTGCTAAGGCTTGTTGATAAAACTCTAAGGATAACTCATAGTTGTTTTGTTCAAAATAGACTGTGCCGATGTTGTTGAGTATATCTCCTTCTCTAACTCTATCCCCAACTTCCTGACTAATTTCTAGAGCTTGTTCATACATTTCTAAAGCCAATATATGTTTTTTTTGAGCAAAATGTATCTTTCCGATGTTATAAAAATAAAGAATATCACCATCTCTATCCCCAACCTCCTGACTAATTGTCAATGCTTGTTGATAAAGCTCTAATGCTTCTCTATAGTACTTCTGATTATGATATATCACTCCGATATTATTAAGAGCATCTCCTTCTCCAACCCTATCTTCCACTTCCTGTCTAATGGCTAAGGTTTGCTTATAAGACTCTAATGCTTTTTCATAATGTTCTTGATAGATATACACTCCACCAATATTGTTCAGGGTATCACCTTCTCCTTCTCTATCCCCCACTTTTTGCCTAATGGCTAAGGCCTGCTGATAAAACTCTAAAGCTTCTTCATAAAGTTCTTGTTGATAGTACACCACCCCCATATTATTGAGAATTCTTCCTTCACTTCTGCGGTCATTCATTTCTTGGTAACATATTAAAGTGATTTGCAAATACTCCACCATCTCCGTCAATAGGCCTTCATTAAAAAAATTTTCCGCTTTTTGTTCCAGTGCATCACAATCCTCCTGCCCCACTGGCGCGGCCAAAACAGATTGCCCACCCACCAGAAACACCAGCAGAATCAGCCAAACCACTCTCATGATCGCCCCTCCCCAAACAGATAGCTATGCGCCCGACACAGGTTCGGCCAGTCGGTTTGGTTGCGGTAGCTAAAACGCAAACATGAATACCCCTGATTCTCCAAACATTCGGTTATGTCGGCATCGCGGGCCTGTATCGAATCGTGGTCGGGGCCGTCGATGTAGATGGTGGCCTGCTCCTGAACGGATAGAATGTTGATTTGGGTTACAGTTTGCATGGTTATCCTTTTGGTTCAGCTAAAACACCCGTAAATTAGTCGGCTATGGCAACCTCAATACAGATGTCTTATTTTATTGCTCTCATTGTAACATGGTTTTGGTAAAGCTAAAAGTTTTAATGATAAAAAATACCGTGTAGTTTGCTATAAAAAATAAAAACTACCTCGTCTAAATTGACATGGCAATTTTTCTGACCCTACCGCTTTCTTTGGTTTTCTAATTCAGCACTCTAACTTCGAGAGTACTAACATCAAAAGCAATCCAAATAACATGCTGGAAGTAATTTTATCGCAAGAATTTACTGCAAATTTAATGTAATTGGTAAAATTATTTTCACCAAAGACTATTTTTAGCACTCTCACCCATCGAGTGCTAACGATTTTGAGCTAAATATGTATAACCAAAGAAAAAGGTAGGGTCAGTGATTTTACTCCAAATGAGGCCGTCTTTGCAAAAAAGAGCGAAGCATTTGAGCGCACCTCATTCCCATACCTGAATCGGCCCGGATTTCTGATAATTGCCCGCCACCAACACCACATCCAGCAGATTAACCAGTCCATCGCTGTTCAGGTCGCAGGTAATCTCCTCGGTCTTGTAATAGGTTGAAATCAGGGCCAAGTCGAAAATATTGATGATATTATCCCCGTTCAAATCGCCATTCAACAGAGTAATCGTGCCTAAATCCCCATTCGGGGGAGCATTAATTTCACCGTGCAAGAAATTCTTTTTAAGCACTCGCACACAGCCGACCGTCATGTCCGGTGGTGGTAATAGCTCAAAAAAACCGGCCCTGTTGCTGATGATACCAGTACTGGTGATAAGATTGGTCGTCAGTACGAGGTCATCCAATTCGGCGCATGGTTGATCATACAACGAGACGAGCGTGCCGCTATAACTGTTCAAACCTTGCAGGCGCACCTGCCCGACCATGGCCGTCGTCGTAATTGGCTCAGGCCGTTTATGGTCAATAATAAAGGCACGAGGCTCGACCCACCCCCGATCCGGCGGACGCTCGTCACTGTCTCGGAACGTGCCAACAGGCCAATATCCTGGCCCGGGCGGATAGTGGCGATGCCGACTCAAGGCCGAGTTTTCCCCGTTGATCTCATCTTCTATAAAAAACTGACGAATCTCAAAATGGAGGTGTGAATTATCAGGCCAATCATAGATTGTACCAATTCGTTGTCCTCGTGCCACCGCATCCCCTTGATTAACCTCATGACTACCCAAGTGTCCATACATAGAAAACCAGATCCGTTCATCCGGCAGAAGATGCTCGACGATGACCACATCGCCCGGATAGTTGGCAAAGGTGGCATATCGTACCACCCCGTCGGCCACCGCATAGACTGGCTCACCAGCCGTGCCATTCGGATTAGACCAATCCTCGGCGGCATGATAGCTGTTATAGCGAGGATCATCAAAAAAATGATCAAATCCCCGTAACAGTCGCCAACTGGTTTTAAGCGGGTCGCCCAAGGGATAGACAAACTCGTGGGCGATGCGGGTGGCTGCAATCGAGACCGGCTCATCAAGCGGATACCCGCCCCAATTAGCTGGATGATACCTGAGCGATTCAATCATCTCCAGCAGAGTTTTGTTGTAGGCCGTTTGTTGCGCCTCCACCTCAGCAAAATCGCCCAGATTCAGGCTCAAGAGATAGAGTTTGTCATTCAGGCCAATCAAAGTAAAATAGTCACTGTTCGCCGAGGGGATGCCTCGCACAACCACCGCCTGATCGATATTCGGGTTGGTCAGTGATAACGACTCCACCGCCAGTTGATTGGGCCTCGTGCTGACCGACGCGGCCTGCTGATACAGCACTTGAGCCGCCTCATCCAGCGATAGTTGCTCTCGATTGTCGAACATCTTGATGGAGATGGTCGCCATCATCGGCCCTTCGATAGTATTGCTGACATGGGCCGGATTGATAAAATCGAGCAGACCCAGATTCTCCGACACCTGCCACGTCGCCGGATAGTCGAGAGTCAAGCCGAAGCGATCACTGCTAAACTCATGATGAGTTTGTGCGCTGGCATCGGGCAAATAGCGTAATTTTAGAATACTAATCATAATAATCAGTAAGAATAATTGCGTATTTTTCATGATGATAAAACCTTAGAATGAACATTAATTGGTAATGGTGCAGAAGTAGTGATCCGGATCCGTTAGCTACCCGCAAGTTCTAAACTTGCGGGTAGCTGACCACTACCTATGCAGGACTAGACTACCCATTAATTAACTTATGCATGCTGATAGTTCGCCTTCGACATCGGAATGACCTTGTTCCCATCGCTCTGCGTCCAGATGATTTTACCATGACTCCTGACATAACCAATCTACTCCCCGCCGCGTTGACCCTGTGCCTACCGCTTGGGTTGATGTTGCTCCTCGCCAGTAGCCTGCCCGAAAAACATGCCCCCGATGGTTTCGTCACGTTGTTGATGAGTTGGGGTGTAGCTCTGCTGGCCTACTTCGCCGTCGGATTCGCCTTTCAGTTTGGCGGCATCGCCCAAGTGACCCCACATCCCGACCTGCATGGCCTCTATTGGGAATGGTATCCAGTCCCCGATTCTATGCCGATGGAGCAGGCCCGCGCGTGGGGCTTGGTCGCATTACAAGGCTGGTTTTTGACCGGCGAGGCCAACACGCTGGGCGCGCTCCAACTGTTTTTGAGCCATGCCGCGTTGGTCGGTCTCGTTGCCATGTTGCCAGTGGCCGGTTTACTCCATCGCCAAATCATGATTGCTGACGATACGGTATCCTCCCTGAAAAGGCCGAACTGGCTGGCATACATGATCATGGCTCTGTTGATTGGAGCCATCGTTTATCCGATTCTCGGTAATTGGGTATGGGGAGGCGGTTGGTTATCGCAATTGGGACTGAGCCTTAATCTAGGACAGGGCATGGTCGATTTTGGTGGAGCCAGTCTCATCTTCTTGACTGGTAGCCTCATCACCCTGACTGGCCTCATCAGCTACCCTATCCGACCGCAACTGTTCCCCGATTCGCCGACTGAACAGTCAGACGAGGTCGAACCGCTCTCACCGCCTATGCCCTCCGCCTATCTGCCGATATTAAGTCTGCTCGGTGCGGGGCTGATGCTGGTTGGCTGGTTTGGTATGAGCGCGGGCGTTCACACTCCTACTGCGGTCAACATCTCACCACCCCAAGCCGCAGTCAATGGGATGTTGGGCGCGTTTTCGACCATGCTAACGGTGGCCTTATATAGCTGGCTGACCACCAATCAACTCAACCCGCTCATGGTCGGGCGTGGCTTTGGAGCGGGACTAGTGCTGACTCTGGCCGGCGCGCCGTTTCTGTCGCCGTGGGTGGTGGTGATCAGCGGGCTACTCCTTGGCCTGCTGTTACCACCGACCATCTACCTGTTTGAGCATCGACTCATGCTGACCGACACATCGGGCATTATCGCCACCTACGGCCTGAGCGGTCTGCTCGGCCTCCTGCTCATCCCCCTATTGGCAAATGGGCAATCAGGACAGGGCTGGAACAGTCTCGACCTGTCCGCCACCGAACCTGCGGTCAGTGGTCTGCTGGTCGGTGGGGCATGGTTAGGTCAACTGCAAGCCCAATTGCTCGGTATCACCACCATCAGCCTGAGCGTCATGGTGGTGAGTGTACTCGTTTGGCAACTGATTGCAAAAATTAAACCATAAGCAATGGCTACCCGACAAAGTGATTTAGGCATAAACACAGAGTTTTGGCTAAGTACACGGAATTAAATAATTTGCGTGTTCCGCCTTCGACAAGATTTGTCGAAGGCAACACCTACTAAAAAAGGTTCAGTAATTTTATGAGTAAACAAAAACCTGTTGTCGCTCTAGTTGGGCGACCCAACGTCGGTAAATCGACCCTATTTAACCGCATGGTTGGACAACGTAAAGCAATTGTTGAAGATTTAGCCGGTACAACTCGAGACCGGCTATACGGCAACGCCGACTGGGGTGGACGAGATTTTATCCTGATTGATACTGGTGGCTTGGAATTTGACAACTCAGCCCAAGAAAAACGGCATCGAGAACGAGGCAAATCTAAACCAACCAACAAGGTCGGCTTTCAAGCTGGGTCAGAAAGCCGTCTTTTTTTAACCGAGATTCGAGAGCAGATTCTCATCGCCATTAATGAGGCTGATGTGATTGTCTTTTTGGTTGATGGCGAAACTGGCCTGACCAATACCGACGAGGATGTGGCCGAACATCTACGTCGCACCAAAAAGCCGGTCATCCTCGCGGTCAACAAAGCCGACAACAAACAACGCCGCGAAAATGCAGTCGAGTTTTATGCTGTCGGCTTAGATGACCCAATTCCAATATCGGCCATGCATGGCACAGGAACCGGCGATCTGTTAGACATGGTGGTTGAATCGTTCCCCATGAGCGAGGAAGAAGAGGAAGAAGAGGAAGATATAAAAATTGCCATTTTGGGGCGGCCTAACGTCGGCAAGTCGTCGTTGTTGAACAAACTGCTCGGTGAGGAGCGGGTCATTGTGTCGGATGTGGCTGGCACCACCCGCGATGCGATTGATACCCATATTAAGTACAAAGGATTCGATCTAACCCTTATCGACACCGCCGGAATTCGGCGGCGCGGTAAAATCGAGCCGGGCGTGGAAAAACATAGTTTCTTGCGAACAGTTAAAGCCGTTAATCGCACCGAGGTCTGCTTGTTGCTTGTTGATGCCGGAGAGATGGTCGCCGCCCAAGATGCCCATATTGCTGGATATATTTTGGAGGAGAACAAAAGTGTAGTAGTTATCGTTAATAAATGGGATACCATCGACGATAAAGACACCTACACCATCAACGAATTTACCAAGCTGCTTCGAGCCGAGCTACAGTTTATGGACTACGTGCCAATTTTGTTCATCTCTGCTTTAACCGGACAACGAGTCGATAAAGTTTTGGACTTGGCTCTGCGAGTACAAGAAGAGCGGCTACGGCGTATCTCTACCGGACAGCTAAATCGCTTATTGCGAGAAGCTGTAGCGAAACATCCTCCCAAAGGTGGGCAACGCTATCGTCTCAAATTCTTTTATGTTACCCAAGCCGGAGTCGATCCACCGACCTTCGTCTTTTTTGTCAACGATAGGTCTCTGGTTCATTTTACCTATCAGCGATATTTGGAGAATCAGATTCGGGCCAGCTACGATTTTTTAGGCACTCCCTTACGCCTTATTTTCCGAAATCGTAATGAGAGGGATTTGTAGAATAATGAGTGAAGCAAAAGAGTGTCTTCGTTTGGGCCATGTCACTGAGCGTTACCCAAGATAGCAATTGAGTTTTTGCTTGCTCTATTTTCTTGGTGACAGTATAATCCGTTGTTACATTACTTAATAATCAAAAGTTTGTCGATTCATCAAGCTATAGTCTTTCAGATAATCTTTTTCAGGTTATTGTCACGCTACAAGCGTGACCTCCAATTATCGTAGGTGACGCTTGTAGCGTCACGTGAAAATCTTTTTCTGAAGGGCTGTATAGCTTTTTAGGATAGAATTAACACGAAAAAACTGAGCGCGACGCAATCCGTTTCCAGAATTTTGTTTTTTTGAGAAACGATAAATTTTTGAATAATCTCACTTTGCTTAGGAGGGGATAATGAAAGTTACGACAAAAAATTTACGTCGATGCGATGTCGTCATCGCTGAAGGTAGAATAGATAGTTCAACTGTAAAAATCTTGGCCCAAACTCTGGCCTCAATTAAGGATGCAGGTCGCTATAAAATTGTTTTAAACATGAAAGATGTTACCTTCATTTCTAGCGCTGGGTTGGGAGAATTAGTTGATACCCAGAAAACTTGCAGATATTTGAAACGGGGTGAACTAGTTTTGGCTGAACTCCCGCTCAAGATAGAGGAGGTTCTGGACCTAACCGGGTTAAAACCTCTATTCAAAATATTCGATAACGACATTGAGGCAGTGGGTAGCTTCTAGTAGTAGCTTCTATTTTTACTTCTATTCACTTTAACGACATCAAAAAAAGCCATCCCTATCTGCTTTTTAGCCAGAGTGACGGCTTTTTTTGGTGTCATAGGTAAATTAAATAAGTTGTGTAAAACTAATACACAACTTATTTAATTCCGAATCCTATGACAATTTCCGAAAATCAACTCACGGTTTCAGGTCATTTTGAAAATTTAGCCAAAATAGATGGTTTTATCAATCAGGCCGCCGTTCAGGCAGGGTTAGACGACCGGGCCACTTATGCCGTACAAATGGCCGTAGACGAAGCCTGCACCAATATTATAGAACATGCCTATGGCGGTGAAGGTCGAGGACAAATTCATCTGACTTATCACCTCCAAAAAGATGGCTTGCAGGTCATTATTTATGATCAAGGCATGCCATTTGACCCTTCCCAAGTTACCGAACTAGACACCCAGGCTCCTTTGCCGGAACGATCATCGCGGGGTATGGGGGTGTTCTGTATCCGCAAATTGGTCGATAGTATTGAGTTCAAATTTGGTACGCCCGAAGGCAACCAGTTGATTCTATTCAAGCACCGTCTATGAAGAAATTTTTAACGCTTCTTGCCAAAAAACTATGGCCCGACGTTGATACACTGGCCGAACCCGATCGCGTCTCACTGTTGGGTGAATTATTTGGAACGCTCTACACCTTGCCTTTTGTTATTGTTGGCCTCGGCTGGTTGATGAGGGAAACCAATCTGGACTTAGTGTACAGACAATGGCCGATATTGTTGCTTCTACTAGGGTTAAGTTTTATATTCAGCCGGCTATCATTCTTTCAAATCACTGGCAATCGAGCTGGTAGCTATAGTTATGAGGGCAATGACCTAGAAGCAATTGTGATTGTATCTGCTACATTGCTGTTTGGCCCAACGGCTATATGGTTGCATGTCCTGAATATATTGGGAACTTATGGCACTAAATGGCCTCGATTTGCCTCAAGATATCAATGGTGGAATTGGATCCGTAATTTGATAGCTAACATGGGGATAGAAACAGTAAGTTTCTTGTTAAGTTTGAGGGCGTATCAGTGGTTGGGAGGACATTTTCCTCTACAAAACCTGACACTGACTGTACTTTGGCCGGCTCTTTTGGCTGTTCTAATTTTTGTTTTGCTCAATGAACTTTTTTTCTGGTCTATGTGGGCCTTTCGAATTTATTTTCAACTTATCTCTCAATTACTTCAAGATAATCTAGCAGAATTAAATCGGCAAATCATCAAATTTCTACTTGTATCTAATATTCCGATATTCTTTGGCATTTTAGCGGCAGCCCTATACACTCAAATGGGTCTGGGAGCCTATCTTTTTTTGATGGGAGGCATTCTTTTGGCCAGCCTGTTGGCTCGACGATTGAGTCAAACATTGGTGTTAAGCCAACAACGCTCCCGCGAATTGGCTCAGTTAGAACAGTTAGGTCGAGCGATTTTTGCGGCCCTTCCAGCCGATACTTCCTGTTTGCCTCGATTATTGGAGATTTATGTTCCTAAAATGTTTCAGTATCGCCAGGTCGAGATTCGCCTCTTTTCCGGCCAGATTTTACTCCAATTACCCCAAGATATGCCCTTGATAAGCGAAGACATCTGGACTTGGTGGATTCCTGACCCTCAACCTATTCATTTTGTACCCGGGTGCAAGTTACCTTGGACTAGAGAGCCAACCATATACCCTGTGGTTCTTACCCCCATTCTATCCACCCAAGAGGCTAAATCTTTGGGAGGCATCTGTTTAGTTCTGGAAAGCATACATTTTGAGGATGTTGTAACAGATTTGCGACCAGCTTTGCAGGTTCTGTCCGAGCAAATAGCCTCTGCTTTGCACCGAGCCGAGGTGTATCGGCAAACCCTAGAACATCAAAAATTGACCCAAGAATTAGCCCTTGCTTGGCAAGTTCAAGCCAGCTTCATACCCGAAACCTTACCCAAAATTGAAGGGTGGCAACTGACTGCTATTTTGAAACCGTGCAAAGAAACATCGGGCGATTTCTACGACGTAATACAGTTACCTAATAGCTACTTGGGTTTGGTTATTGCTGATGTTACCGATAAAGGTATGGGCGCGGCTCTATTTATGGCTTTGAGTCAAACCCTGATTCGGACCTATGCCCGTGAATACCTGACTCGGCCAGACCTAGTTCTGGCCGCGACCAACCGACGTATCTTGACCGATACCCGTAACAAGATGTTTGTCACCGTTTTTTATGGTATCCTTGATCCTGCCACCGGGCGATTGGTTTACGCCAACGCTGGTCATAACCCCCCCTATCTTTTGAAAGCTCAACCCCCAAGCAAGCTACAGAGTTTGCCTAAGTCGCAAGGATTACGAAATACTGGAATGCCATTAGGAATATTGGAGGAAGCCAGTTGGGAAGCGAAAACGGTTGAACTAGCTCCAAGTGACATGTTGATTTTGTATACTGATGGTATCACCGAAACTCCCAACCAACAGGATGAATTATTTGGCGACCAACGTCTCTTGGTAGCGGCTCAGGCCAATTCAGAGTCTCCAATTCAGGTCATTCAGGATTCTATCTTGACTTGGGTTGACCAGTTCTCTGAAGAATCGCACCAATGTGATGATGTAACATTGATGCTTTTGAAGCGAGAGTAGCTTGACAAGGTGATGCCCCGTTGACTGATGCACTTCCCATGTCATTCCGAGCCGAAGGCGAGGAATCCCCCGACTGATATGAGTTTGAGGAACTTTTTTCTCCAGCAGTCTTAGTACCCGACAGAAAATTTAATCTGAACTAATTAACACAGAGTTTCACAGAGGAACACGGAGATTCACAGAGAAAAAACGATTTATTTTTCCTTTGTATTACTCTGTGTCACTCTGTGCTTCTCTGTGAATACTCTGTGTTCCTGTTTTAGTCTTCCCTAAGCCACTTTATCGGGTAGCAAGTCCAGCAGTCAACATGGCCGTTAGGCCTTTTGATATTTTGATATTCAAGGAAAATGGTATATCTGCTCCAACTGAGGCACTAACCGATCCCATCCATAATGGGTGTAGGCGAAGATTCTTCCCATTTGGCCTAGCTCGGCCCGGCGCTGAGGTTGGTTGAGTAAGGCTAAGACCGCCTTGGCGAACTCAGCGGGTTGGTCGGCGAGGAGTAGTTCTTGATTATGGCGAGCCGGAAATCCCTCTGCCCCAACGGTGGTAGAGACAATCGGACAGCCGATGGCCATGGCTTCCATAAGTTTGAGACGAGTCCCACCGCCCACTCGCAACGGGGCGACATAAACGGTTGCTCCAGCCAAATAAGGACGCACATCATCCACAAAACCAGTGACAGTTACATTCGGTATCGAGCGTATCCTATCAAGTCGTGGGTGTGGACGTTGACCGACAATTGCCAGTGTGGTTTCGGGGCGTTGAGCATGAATCAGGGGTAACACATACTCGGAAAACCAGAGGACGGCATCAATGTTGGGTCGAAAATCCATCTTGCCAGTAAATAACAAATCATACGAGATCGGCTGACCAGCAAACTGTCCGTAGCTCACGAGGTCAACGCCGTTTGGCACAATCGTCATAGGCGCGTAAGCGGCAACTTTTTGTAAGGCGTTCTGATCCGGCTCGGACATGGCAATGGTATGGTCAACTCGATTCAATAAGTCGGCTTCGTACCGCCACAACCGTCGCCACTGTATCGCACTGTAGAGCGCGGCAGGCCAGCGCCGTGGATTTTTACGGTCAGCCAGCCAAGCCCGATATTGCAAAATCCACTCGGCGTTATGAGCATCGTAAATAATTAGGGGTTTGGGGATGGCTTGCTCAATAAAAGGTAGATAAGGGGCCATTTCGATGCCTTCGATTTCTACGACATCAAACGACTGTTCGCTCAAAATGATTTGCAAACGATTGGCAAAGTCGGGCGACCATAAACGCCAACTCATATCTGGACGCTTGGTCGTCACCATTTGACGCAATCGCAAGGCGGTGGAACGTTGAGGAACAGGAAGCGTCTCGACCCAGTCGCACCATTCGACCAAGGGGCCAGAATCGACTGGATTTTGATCCGGTTCAAGAAAAGTTAATACACAAACAGTGTGGCGTTTAACCAACTCTTTAATTAGGTTAAAGTTACGGAGTGTGGTCCCTTGATGAGGCGGGTAGGGACGTTGAGGGGTTAGCAGTAATATATGAATAGCGAATTCGCCCTAGTCACAAACTTGGTGATAAACGGCTAAAGTCTCTTCTGCTGCCCGATCCCAAGAGAAGCTTTTGGCTCGTTTGAACCCTTTTTTAACCAACTTCTCACTTAGCTCTGGCTCGGTTAAAATTCGCCACATGGCGACAGTCAGGCCATCCAGATCATGCGGGTTAATCATGATCCCCGCATCACCGACTACTTCGGGAAAGGCGGAGGTATTCGAGACAATGACGGGTACACCACAGCTCATGGCCTCAAGTGGGGGCAGACCGAAGCCTTCGTAAAAGGCGGGATGGACAAATAAATTGGCCGCGTTGTAGATATAGACTAAATCCTCGGAGGGAACATGCCCTAAAAAGGAAACGTGTGAATTTAAGTTAAGTCGGTCAACCGTTTCATAGACCTCTTCCCATAACCAGCCATTCCCTCCGGCGAGGACAAGCATCTCATTGCGCTTATAATCGTCGAGCAAACAGCGATAGGCTTGAAGCAGGCCGGGTAGATTTTTGCGGGGTTCAATGGTACTCACAAACAGGATAAAGTCCCTGTCCAGTTTATACCGTTTTTTGACGTACTGTTTGGCCTCATCAGTTGGAAGCGGTTTATAGATGGGGTTAGCGGCTTCATGAATCACGGTTATTTTACTTTCGGGTACGCCCAACATTTTAATGCTATCCTGTTTGGTCGCTTCCGAAACCGCTATAATATGGTCGGTGTTTCGCCAAGCATGGTCGATTTGACCGTAGTAACGCGCGCTCTCTTTGGTTAAAAAATGGGGGTATAGTAAAAAAGCCAAATCGTGAACGGTGATGACCGATTTACAGTTACGCCTAAAAGGAGGGATAAAATCGGGGCTATGAAGCAAATCAAGACCGAGACGAGAAACCTCAAAGCTAAGGGCAAACTGTTCAAAACGATTATGACTAGGGGTCCACAATGATTTACGATCAAATCCATTAGCTTGAATACTATTGGCCTTATCTTTGCGGCTTTGCAAAATAACAAACTTATCCTCATCAGAGTGTTTTCTCGCCAGAGATTCAATAAGTCTTATAATATATTGACCAATTCCGGCGTGATTATAGAACACTAACCTTGCATCAATCCCTATTTGCATAAATCGTTATTCACCTCAATTTTTTGATAAAAAGAAGGTAGTGATGCAGAAGTAGTGATAGGAGTGCAAAGCTTGCTTTGCATGCAAGGCAAGCCTTGCACTCCGGATTTCCCCATCACTACATATGCAGGACTACCAAAAATAAAAGCCTCCCGTTCGGCTAAACCGAATTATTCGGGAGGCATCATTGGCCAGTATCATTGAATATACATGCATAGGATAACAAACAATATCCCATTGTTCGATGGTAAGAACAAATATTTGCAGACTTAGGGTTGATGATTAGTAAAACAAGGGGTAGTACAAAATCACATGCAATTTGCTCGTGTATGAGGCAAAACCTCACGGTTTTACAACACATGAGGATGCCTCAAAGGTTGAGGTGTTACCCTGTTTTACCATGATACCGTACATAAGTCATGGTACGATTAAGCAAATCTTTGGCTAAGAAGATATTCTCCAAATTTTGGGAAAGCGTCCGCCCAACGGCCAAGGCATCTTGTGATTCGTTTAAGGAGAATTGCATGGCATCTAAACGAAGTAAACTCTGCTGACCCGGTTTGCCAACAAGCTGTTCGTCCACCGCGGCGGCAACTCTTCGTTCTCGTTTTGTGCCATTATATCGCTTCCAAACCGTATAAAGCAATGTTGCATACAAACCGTTAGCGTGTAAAATACCCAGAAAACGGGTTGCAAATTGAGCCACGTCATCACCAGAAACAGGATTGTCTTCTTTTAATAACGTATCAGCAATATGCTGGGCAAAATCAACACAGTAAAAATCAAGGTTTTGGATCGTCATCTGTTTATATCCCCTCTGTTATCAAATTGAGTAGTTTTACTCGCCCCATACCACGGGTAACTTTGCCACCTAACCCCATCGGGTTAAGAGTACGCAGACCGAGTTCGACCTGTTGTTGCACCCACAATAGGCCCTGTTCCAATGGTTTGTTATCTAGGCTAAAGTGGCTAGGGTCTTTATAGACAACTTGCGTCCAGAAAATCGTACCACGTGGTACCGCCTCATAGGTAAATAACGCGCCCTGCATCACTGTACCGGTGATTTTGTCGATAGCGTTGGAGGTGCGAACCTCTAGGTTATTGTTGACCAGTTGTCCAAACAGTGAGGTTGGCACAGCCACAGTTCGTCTTAATATCTCGTTACTTATACCAAACTGGCTCAATATTTTTTGTCCAGCAGGGGTAATAGGTGGTTTTTTGTTGGCAATGTCTAGTAATACCCAGCCCATGTTCAGTTTGCCCGATGCGCCTATGGACGTTTGAATCTGGTAGGAGTTTTCAGAAATCTGTAAATCTAGGCCATCTTTGGGTAAAAAATCGCTCTCCAAAAACATGCGTAACGTACTGAGCGAAACAATCCAAACAGGGCCAGCCATAGTCGCAACCGGATAAAACAGGATATGACTATCTTGGAACTGTACCATGCTCGTCAAAGAACGTTCATCACTATTCTTAAAACCATAACAGACACATACGGGGCAGTCTCGCTGACCGCAGGTATCTTCCACATCGTGAGAGCCTCGTCCTGAGCAACTGGCATACACGGTTTCACCCGCTTCATTGGTGACGGGATACATAAACTTTTCTGGGTAATGGAGGGCCGTAGCACCACGAGTTGCCCCGGACAAGGATGTGGCCGGTATTTTTGGCAAACCGCTAGCTTGGTCTCGGATAATCGTATTATCAACTCGGCCCAAGGCCATCTCTTTGGTGCCGACATGAAGTGGCTCCAAGGTCATTATATAATATAATTGGGTTAAATAAGGTTTACTCACTATAATATCCTCATTGGCGTGATATTTTTTTGATTAATTGGCCTGCAATTTTATTAAGTTCGCTAAAAGAACGGAAGGTATGTAACGGCTCACCCTTTAAGTGAAGCTGTCCGCTTGGCTCCGATTTGGTTCGGGCGGGCAGTTGTTGGTCTACTAGTCCATAGCCTCGATTGCGCTTGGCAGAAAAGCCGTAGCGACACATCGTCCGTTCAATCGTCTGTACGGTTATCAGCATATCTCCGGCCAGCCGAGTTCGAATGACCTTCTCACCAAGGCCAATTAAATTAAAGGGAACGTATACTAAAGTGAAATAACCTGTCGCACCGGGCGGAACAACTTCCAAAGTAATTGGCACGGTTCCGGCTTTGGTGCGGCGGCTATGAGGGTTGATCATGTCCAAATCAATCGCATCAAAAAAGGTCGGGTAAAAAATCAATCGACTTCGTTGACCGGGGTCCTCACTGTCGTCATCTCCTCGAGCATAACCAAACAGTTCATTAACCAGTTTAGGGTATTTAGCGGCCACTTTTGTCGCCGTACCCCGCAACGTGCCTTTCCAACTGCTAGGACGCACCATCGGTACTTTAAACACATTTTCCTTCATTACAGGATTTTCGTGAATGTAAAACTGGTCATCGTCTCGACTATAAAACGGACGGGTTAGGGTAAATCGAAACTGAATAAAAAAGGAGAGGAGCGGCAAGGTGTTCACATCAACCTTGGGCGGATACATCTCAAGCATTTTCAGCTGCTCTAGGGCAGGCTGAATGATGGTTTTGGTGTATTCGTTCACACCTCGTTTGTTGTGCAATAAATTCGGGTATCCACCGCCAAATTTGCGATGCCCACTTTTGGAAAACTCTTTGGTTCGTTCAACCAATGAGGTGGCTAACAAAGATATCCGAGTATGAGTTGATTCGAGTTCATTGTAGGCTTTGGGATGGTTCCCAATGATACGTCGGACATCATCTTCTGTTTCGGTGGGATATCGGACATATAAGTCGTAACTTTCGGGCAAAGTTTGTCGCGATGGAGTGCGTTGACGGTCTCCGCCGCGGTCTCCGCCACGTCCGCGGCTACCACGTTGGTCACCACGTCCACCACCGCCACGAGAACGGTCTTGATTATAGGCCATGAAGAACCTCCTGTCCGGTTTTTACCCCGCTGATTCGTAAACCATCTAGCGTTCTTAACATGCTATCTAACATACGTTGATCTTTGGCATATCCCCAAAATCGATTACCACCGTTTGATGAGAAAATCTTTTTGCTAATGCCTCGTTTACCGGCCATAAATCCGCTCCGGTCAGTCTTAACAATATCGTTCATCTGTCGCCGGTCAAGCCATTGGTTATTCTTGAAAAAGAATAGGCCAAGCTGGGGAATCTCTGATGATTGATGGGCCTGTCGTGACTGCATACTCGATGAGTTTTGAGTCATTTTAACCAGCCACGCTGTAACATCACTTCGTTCAATTTTTTTAGATAAAGGGATGTTTTTGAGGACGCGAACTTGTCCATAGTCAGGTTGTTTAGGTGGTTTGAGGGTTGTACGTCCACCCAGTGCGCCGTATTGGTCAATAAGATGGAAGGTCTGATGAAGAAGCCATGTTTCCACAACTAGTAACGGCTTGTTGATCCAAAAATGGAGCTGAAATTCGGTTCCGGCTTTCTCTAGCGAGAAAGTGGAATTGCCTTTGGCATCGGTTGCTAACAGACGAACTTTACTGGCCCATCCTCCACAACCAAATAGCCGACAAGTGGGGCAAACGGTACGTAACCCGTCGTCTACACCACTAACTTTATACCCAGCATCATCAAACGCACACCGATCGTTATCTGTCGGGTCACAGGCGAAACCACCCAGTCCTCGTACTAAAACTTCATACCACCAGCGTATCGACCCCATTAGGCCGACCTCGCGGGGTACATCACCGTCTCGGTCAAGCCCTGCCGTCCAAACTGGCGTGATTGACCGAAGCGTTACAATATGTTCATCCATAGTTACTTGTCACCTCAAGAGAAAAGATAGGTAGGACAGAAGGCACGCATTATAGTATAGATTTGTTGATAAGGCAAACAAGCTTCTCGTTATCTAAAATTTGACGTAGCCAACATGTTGAGTTAAAATCAGCTAACATTCAGAAGTTTGTCGATTTGTTGGCTATGGTTTTGACCATTCACTATATCATTCTGAGC
Organism: Anaerolineales bacterium HSG24; assembly: GCA_030377895.1. Taxonomy (GTDB): domain Bacteria; phylum Chloroflexota; class Anaerolineae; order 4572-78; family J111; genus JAUCGB01. The sequence continues at coordinate 25,504 of JAUCGB010000003.1, read as the reverse complement.
GTAATTTGCGAAGAATCCCTCCGAACCTACATCATGGAGGACTTTTCACTTCACTTCACTTCATTACATTCAGAGCGACATGGCTCAAACGAAGGCCAAAATTTTGACCATTAATTACATACGGAGATAACATGGCTAAAGTTACAATCACTGCAAATGAAAATGGGCCTTACTTAGTACCCGGTATCGCAAAATATACTGATGCAGATGGTAATGAGCAGGAAACACAAGGCAAAATGGTTGCTATTTGCCGTTGCGGTGCTTCCGCAAACATGCCCTTCTGCGATGGAGGGCACAAAGGTATTAACTTTAAAGCCGCGAAAATCGAGCTTGTTTTTGATGTAGACTGAGCGATAGGCATATAAAATGACTTGCTACCCGACAAAGTAGTTTAGGGAAAGCTAAAACAGTTTCACAGAGTTTCACAGAGTTTCACAGAGTTTCACAGAGATTCACAGAGTGACACAGAGTAATACAAAAGAAAAATAAATCGTTTTTTCTCTGTGAATCTCCGTGTTCCTCTGTGAAACTCTGTGTTAATTAGTTCAGAATAAATTTCTGTCGGGTACTAAGATAAAATGAGACAAATCATGCCCTTCCTTGAAGTTTTGAACTTCGAGGAAAGTTGGACAGCTAGATCAAAAAAGCCCGCTACTAAAATGGTAGTGGGCTTTTTGTTTACCATCACCCATAAGCCCGTTTCACCTCTTCACCGATAATTCGGATTCCGGCCTCAACTGTGACTGTGTCTTGGGCGTAGCTCATGCGTAGACATTCTTGTTTGTGAGGCCATGCTTCATTATCCAAACCGGGGAAGAAATAATGCCCCGGCACAATCACCACGTTTCGTTGTTTGAGTCGTTCATACAGTTCTTGACTATTAATCGGAATATCCTTAAACCACAGCCACAGGAAAAACGCTCCTTCGGGTTTATGGATGTAAAACGGTGTACCTGCTAGAGCCTCATTCAGCCAAATGACCGCTTGGTCAGCCTTTTGCTGATAGTAGGGCTGAATGATATTCTCGCTCAGGTTGATGATTTCGCCACTCCGCACCAAATCGAAGGCGAGGGCCGCGCCAACATTGGTTGGAGCCAAACTCATAATGGCGTTGAGTGCGCTAATCGCTTGGATGATCGCCTCGTCAGCAATGATGATGCCAGTTCGAGTACCGGGTAAGCCTAGCTTCGAGAGGCTCATGCATAAGATGATATGGTCGTTCCAAACGGGAGTGGCTTCAGTAAAGATAATGTTAGGAAACGGTGTACCGTAGGCGTTATCTATAATGAAGGGAATGTCATGTTTTAGGGCCAAATCAGACAGTTTCTGAATCTCCTCATCGGTCAGGACATTACCTGTTGGGTTGGTCGGACGGGAGACACAAATTGCCCCAATCTCGTCTGTTACGGTCAAATCATCAAAATTAACATGATATTTGAAGGTATGCTCATCAATATACTCAAACTCTGGTTTATAGCTCACAAACAGGTCACCGTCCACGCCCACATCGGCATAGCCAATATATTCAGGAGCTAGAGGCAATAGTATCTTTTTGTCTTGACTATTAGCAAACTTTCCCGCGAACATGTTGAGCAGACAGAAAAACGCGGTTTGACTGCCATTGGTCAGGGCGATATTGTCAGCCGTGATATTCCAGCCCAATTTTTGTTGGAGTAATTTTGCAATCGCCTCAGCAAAGGAGCGATTTCCCGCAGGCGAGGCATAGTCACCAATCATCTGCTCAAAGCGATTTCCGTCGTCGAGCAGTTGGGTCATCTTCTCTCGAAAACAAGCCTGCACTTTAGGGATGTAGCTTGGATTGCCGCCACCCAACATCAACACATCTTCACCACTACTGAGCGCGCTCCCCAAATCATCCATCAATTGTAAAATACCGGTATTTGCAGTGAATTTTTCACCAAATTTTGATAGTTGCATCGTTATTCCTTATCTTTGATAATCACCGTCAGCCGACTAACACAAACCAATTTATCTTCTTCGTTGACGATAATAATATGCCATATATGAGTTTGTCGCCCCACATGGAGCGGCGTTACAGTGCCATAGACATGTCCGTCCCGCACCGGACGGACATGGTTGGCGTTAATTTCCAGACCAAAGACATATTGTTGCGCCGAGTCAACTGTACAATAGGAGGCGATACTGCCTAATGTTTCGGCCAACACCACCGATGCCCCGCCATGCAGTAAACCGTAGGGCTGATTGGTGCGAGCATCAACGGGCATGCTGGCTTTGAGAAATTCAGTTCCCTTTTCAATAAATCTGATGCCCACATGCTCGACGAGGGTGTTTTTCGACATGGCGTTAAGTTGGTCAAGAGTAATACTAGGGTTAAACATAGCGGAGCAATTCTCCCTTCTTTAGCGAGGTTTACACAAAAAAACATGACAAAGAAAGCGTACCAAACTGAGCGACTATTGTGACATATCAGGATGATAATGGCAAGTGGTAGTTCTTGCAAAGGCATGGTGATAACAACAAAACAACAATCCCTGATCTTGTATAGAATCGGGGATTGTTGTCTTAGTACCCGACAGAAAATTTAATCTGAACTAATTAACACAGAGTTTCACAGAGATTCACAGAGATTCACAGAGAAAAAACGATTTACTTTTCTTTTGTATTACTCTGTGTCACTCTGTGCTTCTCTGTGAAACTCTGTGTTCCTGTTTTAGTCTTTCCTAAACTACTTTGTCGGGTAGCAAGATTGTTGTTTGTCATGGAGAATTAAAATGGTTCAATCCTAATTATTGAACCATTCTAGGGGAGAACGCTACCGCCGTCTGAACAAAATACGTGGCAGTAACAGGAGAAGAATCCCCAGTCCGATGAACAGTCCTTTGGTAGCTATGGGCGGGTCATGGTGACCATATTTGAGGATAACATAGATGGCTCGCACCCCATCTTTCCAATTTATTTTCTTGCCCTCGTCGTAGGTTCGACCGTAGTAAGAGATGCCAGTCTCGTAAATCGGATATCCGAGCCGAGCTACTTTGGCCGTAAACTCTGGCTCAAAACCAAAACGTTCTTCGGTCAGTTCGATTTCGTCCAGAATTTTACGCCGGAACACCTTATAACAGACCTCCATGTCGGTCAAGTTCAGATTGGTAAACATGTTGGAGAGCAAGGTCAAGAAACGGTTGCCAACGGAATGCCAAAAATACAGCACTCGATGAGAGCCACCCCCAATAAAACGAGAGCCGTAGACAATATCTGCTTTATTATCAAGAATCGGTTTGAGCAACAGACCGTATTCATTCGGATCATACTCTAAATCGGCATCTTGAATAATAATTATGTCGCCGGTGGCGTTGGCAAAACCGGTATGTAAGGCCGCGCCTTTTCCCTTATTAACATCTTGGAAAATTACCTTGATGTTGTCCTGAGTTACCTGATTAAGATAGTCGCGCGTGCCATCGGTTGAGCAATCGTCAACAATAACCAGTTCTCGGTCAAGCGGAATATCAGCCGCTAATACTGCTTTAATGATGGTATCAATCGTCTCAATTTCGTTATAGCATGGGATAATAATAGATAGTTTCATGGTGTTTCTCTGTAAATCTGTAAAAAGGAGAGCAAAGCTTGCTTTGCATGTTTGGCAAAGCAAGTTTTTGCACTCCTTTTCATTCTTGGTTAATGAGTAACTTCATGGCTTTATTATACTATTTCCCTATCCGAAAGCAATCGTGAAACGATGATTTTTGGATTTTTAACCCAAAGCTTGCTCTGCGCGTAGCGTCTGTGTTAATTAGTTCAGGCTAAATGTTCTGTCGGGTACTAAGGAATAGCATATCAATTTGCTGATATGCTGACACGCGTTACAATTGAGAATGAAAATCGATAGTGGTGTTCCGGAGTGCAAAGCTTGCTTTGCATGCAAGGCAAGCCTTGCACTCCGGAACACCCCATCACTACTTGGGCTATCAACTTAACGTGCGACAGATAATATCGTAGCACAGTCTTTAGACTGTGCCGCACAGGCTGAAGCATGTGCTACATGTCTCGGCTTACGTTGATAGCCACTACTTGTGCAGGACTACCTGAAAATCTAAGCCTGATAATTGAGGGCTATCAACTTAACGTGCGACAGATAATATCGTAACACAGTCTTTAGACTGTGCGGCACAGGCTGAAGCATGTGCTACATGTCTCGGCTTACGTTGATAGCCTAATTGAGGATACCCATGATGAAATATCAACCTGTGATTGGCATGGAAGTCCATGTCGAACTGAGTACCAAAAGTAAAATGTTTTGCGGTTGTAGCGCCGAGTTTTTTGGTGCTGACCCGAATGTCAACACCTGCCCCGTTTGTTTAGCCCTGCCCGGCGCGCTTCCGGTCATGAATAAACAGGCCATCGCCTATACAATTATGTTGGGCCATGCCATCAATTGCGAGATTCAGCCCCATAATGTATTTGCTCGAAAAAACTATTTCTACCCTGACCTGCCCAAAGGGTATCAAATCTCTCAATATGAGTTGCCGTTGTGCTTGAATGGGTATGTCGATGTTGCTCCCTCCGGAGCAGAACCCAAGCGAATTCGGGTCAAGCGAATCCATTTGGAGGAGGATACAGGCAAACTGACCCATGTGGGTAAAAACAGTTTGGTCGATTTGAATCGAGCCGGGGTGCCGCTCATGGAGATTGTCACCGAAGCTGATATCAACTCTGCGGATGAGGCATACCAGTATGTGACCAAGTTACGGCAATTGGTACGTTATTTAGGTATTGGAACCGGCGACATGGAGAAAGGGGCTATGCGATGTGAAGTCAATCTGTCGCTGACCGATCCAGAAACGGGTGAATGGGGGACGAAGGTGGAGGTCAAAAACCTAAACTCCTTCCGTACCGTGCGAAATGCGATTGCCTATGAGATTGAGCGTCAAACCGAGGTCTTAGAATCGGGTGGCTCAATTGAGCAGGTGACGATGGGCTGGGATGAGAGTCGAGGTATAACCCTGAGACAGAGGGTCAAAGAGGGGGACACTGGCTATCGGTATTTCCCTGAACCGGATTTACCGCCACTTTATCTTGAGGCCGCTTGGATTGAGGAGTTGCAACGTAATCTACCCGAATTACCGGAAAGCAAGTTGGCTCGGTATCTTGATGAGTATAAGCTCAGTACCAAAGATGCCAATATTTTGGTCGAGGATCAAGCCGTAGCTACCTATTTTGATGAGGTAGTCGCGGTCGCTACCGATGGGGTGACTCCCAAGCAGATTAGCAACTGGGTGACGGGCGAACTGTTCCGGCTGTTAGGCGAGAGCGGCAACGACATCAGCGAGATGCCCATCAAACCAGCTGATTTGGTGGCCTTGATTGCCCTAGTCAACGGGAAAACCATCAACCAGCCAGGAGCCAAACAGACCTTCGCCGTCATGTTTGAAACAGGCCGCGCTCCTAAAGATATTGTCGAAGAGTTGGGTCTACAGCAGATTAGCGATACCAGCGCACTCGTCGGAATCGCCAGCCAAGTGATTGCCGATAATCCCAAACCTGTGGCTCAGTTTAAGGCCGGTAAGCAGGCGACTATCAAGTTTTTGGTCGGCCAAATCATGCGCCACACCCGAGGCAAAGCCAATCCACAGTTAGCCGAGCAAGTCTTGCGAGAGCAGTTGCAGGGATAAAGACGATAAAGACAGGCAGTACATCGAATTGGGAAAGTGAATTATTTAGGATAAACCACAATCACAATTGGCAATTTTGATTGAGCCGAAACACCGTCTGCGGTGTTAGCGAGTAACAACCCACTCGATTGCCCACCATCCAAATTGAGGGCAATATCCAACTCCAAATCGGAGTCGGTTAGGAAACAGCTGAGTTGATGGAGCGTAAAATATTTGCGAGCCGCAACCAGCAAGATAAATCGGCCATGTTTGTCTTGCCCGATGACAGTGCGTCTGGCTCGTTTATTGTCTTCATGCTCGGCTGGAAAACCAAGCTCACCACCGGGTTTGACCAGCAACGGAAAGGATTGTAATCCAGCCAAAAGCAGTTCATCATGTTGATAAGGTTGCTGGGCCAGCCAGCGCAACTCTGTTTCATATTGGGTGACAGCCAGCATGCCAGCAAAATCGCCGTAGTTCACCCCCATCGGTTGCCCATCAACCACCGTTAAACCTGTGGGGTAATATTTCTCCGCGTCAATGCTGAAATAGCCACCATTGACCGCCAACAGCGCGCCGGTTTTGGTCAGCCAGTCTTCGAGTGTCAACGGCTCGGTGGCGTGGTAGGCCACATCAAACCGATACAGATTTGGATCGATGCGAATCAAATAGAGGTCGTCTAAACCTCGCCCTACCTCGTCAACAAGATTGAGGTGACGTTGCTCTAGGCCGGGCTGGAGCAATATCCAGCCCGTGTCCGGTTCTGTGGTAGGCGAGGGGACAGGGGTCATGGTGGAAAGAGCCGTTTCTGGAGAGGAAAAAGTTGGTTGTGGTAACGGTGTAACCACGAATAAATCGCAGATTAGTAATAGGCTGATTAAGATGAGTAGCTGAGTCGTTAGGTATCGCATGAAAATTTGGTATCGCGGATAGTCATGATGATTAGCAAGATTTGCTCAAAAAAGAGAGCCATTGCAAAATATAAAGCTACCAAGAACCGATTAGCTGGTTGAACTTTTGTGCTAAAAACTGTACAAAATCGTCACGACAGCTAGGCCAAACAAAACAATACTGGTTTGTAAGGGCCTGTCGGTTAAAAAAACCTCATCCGGCGCACCACCATTACCCTGTACATGAATCACATATAGATAACGAAATATGCCATAAACCACAAAGGGGATAGTCAGCATCATGGCATGGTTATCGGGCAGATTGGGCGCAGAAAAGGTGTAGAAGGCGTAGGTCATGACCGTTCCAGCGGTCACGATTGCCATCATCTCGTCGAGTAGGGGCAGGTTATACTCATTGAGGATTGATCGGGTGCTGGGTGCTTTTCCTTTTAGCATGGCGAGTTCTTGGCGACGTTTGCCTAAACCTAAAAACAGCGCACCAAAAACGGTAAAGACGTATAGCCAAGGAGAAAATCTTGCCGTCTCCACCAAAACTACACCTCCGGCAACCCGTAAAACAAAACCAGCCGCAATCGTCAACACGTCAATAATCACAATGTTTTTTAACTTAAACGAGTAGGCAATCTGCAATAGTAGGTAGGCAACCACGATAACACCAAAGTAGATATTCAGCAGAAGACTGGCCGATATTGAGATGATAGCCAACACAAACATAGCAATCATCGCCGCTTTTACCGATACCATCCCCGCGGCAATGGGCCGATTTTTCTTGGTTGGATGTTGGCGATCTTTCTCCACATCCACAATATCGTTAATCAGATACACCGTGCCTGAAATTAGGCAGAGCAGGACGAACCCGATACAGATTTTGATAAACGGTATGGGTTGAAATATTTTTAGATCAAATACAAGGGCGGTAAAAATCAGCCCGTTTTTTGTCCACTGTTTGGGACGTAAACTTTTGAAGATAGCTGTTAGCAACTGCGATTCTCCTAGAAATGGTTACACTGAACTTGCTACCCGACAAAGTGGATTAGGGAAGACTAAAACAGGAACACAGAGTTTCACAGAGAAGCACAGAGTGACACAGAGTAATACAAAAGAAAAATAAATCGTTTTTTCTCTGTGAATCTCCGTGTTCCTCTGTGAAACTCTGTGTTAATTAGTTCAGATTAAATTTTCTGTCGGGTACTAAGACACTGAACGAGTATGGTATCTTAAACAAATTGGTTTGGCAAATGGATTGTAGTAGCCATGAAAAAATCGAGACTGGATATTTTACTGGTAGAAAAGGGATTGGTTGAAACCAGAGGCCGCGCCCAAGCCTTGATTATGGCAGGCAAGGTTAGAGTAGGAGAGCAGGTTGTCACAAAATCGGGCATGGCGATTGCGATTGATCGGTCAATTACCGTCGAGCAACCGTTGCCTTATGTGAGTCGCGGCGGCCTCAAACTAGCCGGAGCGTTAGACCAGTTTGAGGTTAATCCACAAGGATTATGTTGTGCCGATGTGGGCGCGTCGACGGGCGGCTTTACCGATGTTCTGCTACAACGACAAGCGCGGCGGGTCTATGCGATTGATGTGGGGTATGGTCAGTTAGCTTGGACGTTGCGTCAGGATGAACGCGTGGTGGTCATGGAGAGGACGAACGCTCGTCATCTGTCGGCGTTGCCAGAGCCGATAGAGTTGGCGGTAATTGATGCTTCCTTCATTTCATTAAGACTGATTTTACCGGCAGTGAAAAAATGGCTCGCCCAACCGGCGGCAGTTGTGGCCTTAATCAAACCTCAGTTTGAAGCCAGTAAAAAGCAGGTCGGTAAAGGAGGCATTGTTCGCCAACGACATGTGCATGAACAGGTTTTGGAACAGGTCGCCAGCTATGCCCATCAACAAGCGTTTACGGTAGTTGGGTTAATGGTGTCGCCGATTACGGGCATGACTGGAAATTACGAGTTTCTGATTTACATGGGGTGGCATACTGGTCAGGCGAAGATTAATCTGAACCAAACTATTGAGAACTGCTTGAACCAAATCAGCCCGCAAGAAACATAACGGTAGGTTGATTTTCACAGCCTAAAAAATTGACGTTTCAGCAAAAAAAGATGATAATAGAAATTGTCAGTTAAACACCTCAACACATTCATTTTGTATTATGAGATATGAGTCAAATTAGGGACCCTTATGTTAAAATATCTTGGAAATACGCCTGAAGATTCTAATACGACTGAGGCTAAACCTGCCGCGCCATCAGCCTTAGAAGAAGCTCCTCCAATGGAAGAAGCTCCTCCAATGGAAGAATTGTCTCCAATGGAAGAATTGTCTCCAATGGAAGAGGCTCACGCTCCTGTATCGGATGATGCGTTGCCGAGAGGCCTCGAACAGGCCAGAGAACCCGCATCAAGCAATGAAGAGTTGAGTGTCGTCCATCAAAAGTTGGCCCGTGCCGAACAGCGCATCACCTATTTAGAGCGCATCGTTAAGGTTAGCCAAATTCTAAACTCAACGCTGACCCTAGAGCCGCTGTTACAAATTATAATCCAAGCTGCAACGGAGTTGATTAACACCGATGCCTGTTCGATTATGTTGATGGACAAAAATTCGGGGGAGTTACGATTTGCTGAAGTAACAGGTGGCGTGACGGAAGCCTTGCGAAATTTATCGATTCCGCTTGATAGTAGCATCGCCGGGTTGATAGTTCGTACCAATAAACCGTTTTTAATCCGTGATGTCCGAAATGACCCTCGTTGGCATAACCAAATAGACCAAGCCATTGATTTTGAAACCAAGTCGATTTTAGGTGTCCCTCTTAAGGTTCGTGACCAAGTGATTGGGGCGTTGGAAGTGGTCAACAAACGCTCTGAGGAAGGGTTTACTCAGGATGATATTCAAATCGCCACCACACTAGCATCTCAAGCCGCAGTAGCCTTAGAAAATGCCCGTTTACTGGATGAACTCCAGATTGCATACCGTAATTTATCGGAACTCGACCAAATTAAGAGTGATTTTGTCAACATAGCCGCCCATGAACTTAGAACTCCCTTGGCCGTTATCCTAGGCTATGCCAATTTTTTGCGTGAGAGTGTGCATGGGCAAGCCAGTGAACAGCTTGAAATTGTGGTAGATAGCGCCATGCACCTCCGAACCTTGATTGGTGACATGGTCAACTTACATCATATTCAAACCAACAAAGTACTCCTAGACCGCTCGGTATTCTCCCTCCGCCAACTTATTTTAGATGTTATGGAAGAGTTCTCTGACCTAATTAAAGGAAAAGGGCAATCTCTGACCAAAAAATTCGCTCCAGCAGATGACCCACTTAATATTGATGGTGATCGCAAAAAAATCTATCTCGTATTTGCTAACTTAATTTCCAACGCAGTCAAATTTACGGGAGAGAAAGGGCGTATTCATATCAATATCCAGTTAAAAGGATATAAATACCATATTAATGTTATTGATACAGGTATTGGTATTGCCGAAGGTGATTATGAGCGCATCTTTGACCAGTTCCATCAAGTCGAACCGTCATTGACTCGTAAATATCAAGGAATAGGACTAGGGCTATCCATTGCTAAGGGCATGGTCGAAGTTCATCAAGGACGGATTTGGGTACAAAGTGTTGTTGGTAAGGGGAGTAACTTTAATGTTGTTATACCAAGCGCACCAGAAAAATAAAGGGCGTAATCTAATAAATTACGTAACCGCATCATGCCTGATATAATTGTAATTGGAGATATAAATATAGACGTTATTTTCTCAGTATCCGGGTATCCTATACCGGGTAGTGAGGCGGTTGCCTCTGCCGTACAGATGCACACTGGTGGGTCAGCAGTTAATACGGCGATAGCCTTGGCCAACATGGACATGGATGTCGGCTTTATAGGACGGATTGGGGAGGATACACTAGCGAAACAAATATTGGCTGATTTGGAAAAATCAGGCGTGGATTGCTCTCAGATTCAGGTTGACCCGAAGGTCAGTACTGGCTTGATTTTTATCGCGGTTAGCGAAGATAGCGAACGCACCATGTTCAGCGCTAGAGGAGCAAACGCTTTTACCGATGCCAAAGAGCTTGATAAACAATATTTTGCCAATTGTCGCTGGATTCATCTATCTGGTTATTCGTTCCTATCCTACCATCAATATCAAACCTTAAAACTGGCCTTGGATCTAGCCGAAAACTCTCGCTACACCCGAGTCAGTTTAGACATCGGCACCGAACCGGCCACCCAAGCTAAACCCCAAATTTTAGAACTTCTCCCTCGGATTGATATTATATTCCCTAACGAAATCGAACTAGCCATATTGGCTGACGGACGCGCCCCTGATGAGGCATTAAGCTATTTATTAGAGGAACAAAATGCGAACGCAGTCGTGGCGAAACATGGTTCAAAAGGGAGCATGTTGGCGGTTGGTAATAAGCGCATGCACCTACCGGCCTTTAATGTTGATGCCAAAGACACGACCGGCGCGGGGGATAGCTGTAATGCCGGAGTCTTATTAGGTCGGCTGATTGGCTTAAGTTGGGGAGCATCAGTAGCGCTGGGCAATGCCTTTGGTGGATTAGCCACGATTCAAAAAGGGGCGGTAGCCACCACCATTACCCGTGATACAGTTATTAGATTAATTGAAAAACACATGTTTGATAAGGCATGGCTACCGTTTCAGAATGATTTGACCGAGTTGACCATGTATTTTGAAGAGGCTTTATAATTCTCTACTCGGGCGCACAAACCGTAAATATTCAGCGAACTCGCCAGAAAGAGCATCAAAAACCCGATTTCTTTGAGAAATCGGGTTCCTAGGCTACTTTACTGAACCTTTCCCATAAATCACCTCAGCCCGAGGCGATTCCACCGTCAACATGGCTTGGCTGATGGGTGGCGACCATACCTCGCTGACCACCGTAGCAATACTGTTGATGAGAGATTCAATGTCGGTGGCGGCGTTCTCATGCAACCCTTCACTGACAATCAGAATCTGGCAACTTTCGGGCCGGATGGTTGATTGCCGACTTTGCCGGAAAGTCCAGCGTCGGGCGTGAGCATGGTTGCTGGCATCGGCGAAGATGACTTCATTGGGGACGGGATGTTCAGTCGTGCCATTAAAGGCGGTATGGATCTCCGTGCCAGTGGCATGACGCACCTCCAAGAACGAATCGACCTGCGCCAAGTCATAAACGGCTACGGGCAAGGCGTAGGCCAAGGAGATGGCATTACACAGATCGACCAAGGGATGGAGTCGGGGCAGGTCATCCTCCTTTTTGAAACGGCGCAGTAATGCCTCTGCCGCCGAGCGGTATTTGGTCGGCTTGAAACCCATCTGACGGTAAGTTCGTCGCCATGCCGAGATGGAAGGCATCTTCGCCTCCGCGCCGTACTGTTGCAGACGGTCTCTGGCTTGCTGAAAATAGGGTTCTAACTCAACCGTTACATTAGGGTGGATGCCGGACAGAATCAAAACTCCGGCTGAAAGTTGGGGAAACTGCTCCCATATTTGGGGGGAATGTTGAAAATACATGGTTATATTTGGAGAAGATATTTATCGGGTTATGGTCTTCGTTTCGGCCAACACCTACGATACCGGTGAGACTGGCATGTGGGAGAAAAACACACCTCGTAGGAGATAACCAGCGTCCTTCAAGGTGCGAAGTTCCTATGTGCCCGAATGGGTATTGAAGGTCTCTTTGGCCCAAACGAAGACTAACGCCTTACAAACTTTTCATTCTTCGTTCTTCATTCTTCGTTCTTCATTCTTCAACACCGTCTGCTCCGTATCACCGAAAAACACCGTCCACCATGCTTGAGGTGGCGTTTGAGAGGTGTTGACGGTTTGCATAGTGGCTGTTTCTGTTTTCATAAAAAGCTTACTCTCTTCGGCATGGGGCAAAATGACCAAAACGGTCTCGCCATTTTTGGCCCATTTTAGCTCCTTCCGAGCCACTTGCTCCACGAACAGGTCACTGGCTACATAACTGCGCCGAGATAACAGTTCGTTTTGATGCTCTTTGGCTAACATCAGTTGTTGACTTAATAGTTCCGCCTCTCGCTGAACCTGATAGTTAGCCGCGGCTTGGCGACCTAAATCGACTACTAAAAAGAGGACAATGGCTAAAATTAAGACCACCACCACCTGAAATACCGAAATTTTACGGGGCTTCTTCTCTGATTTTTTTGTGGCGGCTTTTGTCTTTTGATTACTCTTTTTGCTAGCTGTATTATTATTCTTCGTTTTTGCTGTCATCATCGTATGGCCTTGGGCAAGGATTAGTTGACATAATCATACTAAAACAACACGATTATGTCAACTTGATCTGAACAGCCTTAAATATTCAGTGAATGACAAACTCTTGATCATTTACCCTCTCTCGTTCCCAATCTCCAGATTGGGAATGTATTTGTCATAGAAACTCTGTTTCTGGCATGTTCACCCTCGTTCCCAATCTGGAGATTGGGAATGTATTTGCCATAGAAACTCTGTTTCTGGCATGTTGCAAGTCGCAAACAGAGCAATTGTGTTCCCAAACTGGATTTGGGAACAAGGGACTGAATGATTACAACTATCGCCTAAGGCCATATTCACTTTGCCCAAATCGTTTGAGATACTCCAACACTACATCCATCTCAAAGCCAAATTGGAGCTTATTTTTGGAGTGATACTCATACACATCGGCTGGCATGAGCCAAGCAAACTCGCTGACCTCATTTTTGTTGAGTGGGCCGATTTCCCCTTTTTTGCGAGCCACAAAGATTCTGTACTCCAGCCCAGAGCGGCTATAAAAACAGCCTAACTCGTCAATCACTTCGATTTCGAGTGATAACTCTTCTTGAACCTCACGGTGTAGGGCTTCTAAGGCATGTTTTTCATGTGGGTCAAGGCGACCTCCCGGTAGAGTCCATTTTCCGTTTATGGCAGGGTTTTTTAACATGTGGTGGATGAACAAAATATACCCATCCTGTACAATAAAAGCTCGAACCGCGTAGGGGCGTTTTGTTTTTAACTGGTTAGTTTGCCTCATGATAACCCTCCTGTATGGCGTTGGTCGAAGTTTTCACCATGCTAAAACTCTTAACCATCGTTAAGAAGTAATCATGAAGCCGATCATCATCGGTTAATTCAGGATGAAACGCGGTCGCCAACAGATTATTCTGCCGCACCGCCACTGGCGTACCATCACTCAATCGAGCCAAAATCTCTACCGCCTGACCGTTGGCCTCGATGCGAGGCGCTCGAATAAACACGGCTCGAAACGGCTGTCCGGTGGCAAACGATAGCTCTAAGTCAACCTCAAAACTATCGACCTGACGACCAAAAGCGTTCCGATTTACCGTAATATCCATGCTCCCCAAGCGAGGCGGAATGACATGTCCACCACTGCCGGTCGCGCCCACCTCTTGAGCCAAAAAAATCATGCCCGCGCAAGTTCCCCACACTGGCTTATTGGCTTGAATAAATTGCTGTATCGGCTCGACCAGACCAAACTGAATCGCCAACTTGCCGATAGTGGTACTCTCGCCGCCTGGAATGATTAAGCCGTCTAGCCCCGTTAAATCATCGGGCAGACGAACCTCCATCGGTGTTGCGCCAAATCGCCGGAGCATGTTGGCATGCTCCAAAAACGCGCCCTGTAGTGCCAAAATTCCTATCGTTACACCACTTACTCCCTTTGGATCTGCGCTGTATGACTTAAATATTAAATTGTTTGGTGATTGATTCATTGCTCCTACTCTCAACGTGATATATTCGGGTCATTGTAACATGGAGTAAGTCAATTTAAAAGTATGTGGTGCTAGTTGGCTATAAAACGGAGGGTGTTTTGGAAAATAGTTGAGGAGTTCGCGTCTATAATCCAGAATTCCCCAAAAATTGAGAGTTGACAAATGGCTCAACTTGTGATACCTTAGCGTTCAATTCCCCTCGGTTCCACTGAGTCATCCGATGACTAATGGCTAAAACTTTATATCGAGTGCAAAGAAAAGGAGGATATATTATGCGAAAACTAGCTTCAATTCAAAAAATTAAAGATATACAACCGATTGTCGGGGCCGATATGATTGAAAAAGCAACCGTCTTAGGGTGGCAATTGGTGGTTAAAAAAGGTGAATTTCAGGTGGGTGATGCATGTATCTATTGTGAGATTGACAGCATTTTGCCTGAAGAACCAGCCTTTGAGTTCCTCCGGCCTAGACATTTTCGTATCAAAACCGTGAAACTGCGCGGTCAAATTTCGCAGGGAATCGCCTTTCCGCTCACGATTATCGAGAATCATGAGCAGATGTCCCTTGCGGAAGGGACTGATGTAACCGAACTAATTGGGGTAACAAAATACGAACCTCCCATTTCGATCAACATGAAAGGGCAGGTTAAAGGCAGTTTCCCCGGCTTTATTCCGAAAACAGACGAAACGCGTATTCAATCTGTGCCGGATATTCTGACCAACCCCGACAATCAGGGAAAACAGTGTTACATCACCGAAAAGGTGGATGGAACCAGCGCAACCTACTACCTCAATGAGGATGATTTTGGGGTCTGCTCTCGTAACTTGGATTTGCTCGAAACTGAGAAAAATGTCCATTGGATGGCCGCTCGGCAGGCTGATATTGAGACCAAACTGCGCTCGGTGGGTCGCAACATCGCCATTCAAGGCGAGATTATCGGGCCGGGGGTTCAGGGCAATAAATACAAACTGCCTCAACACAAACTGCTGGTGTTCAATGTCGTTGAGATTGATGATTACCGTTACCTAAACTATGCCGACTTTGTCTCATTGATTGACCAAATTGGTCTGGAAACCGTGCCAATCTTGACAGATGATTACTGTTTAGGACAGGATGATGTTAATGGCCTTGTGGCCCTCTCGACTGCGAAGAGTGTGGTCAATTCTAAGACACATCGAGAAGGAATTGTCATTCGACCTCTTATCGAGGCCCAAGATTCTGAGTTGGGACGGTTGAGTTTTAAGGTGATCAATCCAAAATTCTTACTGAAATTTGAGTAACACGATTGCCGAGTTATGGACCCTATGCCCCTGATGGATGATGATGAAGCGTCTCGTTTCCAAACGACGGTCTCAGTACCCGACAGAGAAGTTAGCCAAAACTCTGTGTTCCTGTTTTAGCCTTCCCTAAACCACTTTGTCGGGTAGCAAGACGGGCTATCAACGTAAGCCGAGACATGTAGCACATGCTTCAGCCTGTGCCGTACACAGTCTAAAGACTGTGCTACGATATTATCTGTCGCACGTTAAGTTGATAGCCGCAAGACGGCGGTCACATCTAGTTGACATAATATTAGCCCATGCTTTTTGACAAAATAGTAGCTCAGACTACAATACCTTGACGGCAACTAGTAGACATAATGTTACGTTCAGAAGTTTGATGAAAATCCTAAGTACCGGACAAAACAGTTAGGACACGGATAAACGCGGATAAACACGGATTTTTTAGGCTTATCTGTGTGTATCCGTGTTAATCCGTGTCCCTTTTTTCTTCTGTAACAAGTTCAATCTTTTTTTGTCCTGTACTCAGATGAAAATCACAAAAGAGGTAATGTAATATGTTTGGGAAACGTCATGTTGATGATTTATCAGTGGAAGAATTGGAGCAGATGCTCCGTATTAAACGGCGCGAGACACGAATAGACCGGTTTCAGCAGTTAACGGGGGCTGGACATTCGGTCACTGGAGCATTGGTGGCTCCCAACCGACAAACCTCCTATGCTTCGACAGAGGCAACCTCTAGCGGCGGATCCACCGTTGGCCTGCCCGCGACGGTCATGCAGCCACTGCCGACATTTAAGCAACGCCTCTTTAGCCGCTGGAAGCGAAAACCCAAGCCGAAAAATCGAGCCACCTTCACCGACCGAATTCTGCTGGTGGTGGAACTATCGGCCTTGTTGACCTTCATTGGGGTGATTGGCTCGGCCTATTTCAGTTTGCAGGAGCTAAACACCGAAGCAGCCTTGGCCCAACAGAGTGTGGTCACTCAACAACAGATTGCCATAGAACCGACATCAGCCCCACCGATTGCCTTAGCTCAACTACCCGGGGGACACTCTCCGCCCACCGCGGGACAAGCTGCCGTGCCTGATGTGCCGTTACATCTGCAACAGTGGGTTCAACCTGGGCAGAGCGCATCGCCTGCGCCAGTCTCTATTGTCACCAGTTCCCAAGCTCCTACTCGATTGGTGATCCCCAAAATTAATGTCGATGCCCCTATTGTAGACGGGGTGGCGTGGGATGATTTGAAAAAGGGAGTCGGTCATCTGCCGGGCAGTGCTAATCCGGGTGAGCGCGGAAACTTGTATCTAGCCGCTCACAACGATATTTACGGGGAGATTTTTCGCCATTTAGAGGAGTTAGAGGCAGGGGATACCTACATCATTTACGCCGGTGAGCAAAAATTTGAGTACATGGTCAAAGAGCAACGGATCATCGAACCGACCGAGATGGAAGTCATGCTCCCCACCACCGAGCCAGTCGCCACCTTGCAAACCTGCTACCCCTACCTCATCGACACCCACCGTTTGGTCGTGATTGGTGAATTGGTTGAATAACGGTCTTAATGGTATAATCCGTCGGTTATTCTATCAATCTATAATCCGGGCTATCAACTTAACGTGCGACAGATAATATCGTAGCACAGTCTTTAGACTGTGCCGCACAGGCTGAAGCATGTGCTACATGTCTCGGCTTACGTTGATAGCCATCTATAATCCGTAACTCATAAACAAATTTTCAGTAATCATTCAGCCCCTTGTTCCCAAACTCAGATTGGGAACACAATTGCTCAAGCAAACTCTGTTTGCGACTTGCAACATGCCAGAAACATAGTTTCTATGGCAAATACGTTCCCAATCTGGAGAACGAGGGTGAATCTGTAACCCATAAACAGAGCCGAGAGATGTTTGATTTGTTGATGAGCTATGGATTATCAAACATTTACTCATGGCTAAATCAAAAAAATCACGTCGAGATCGACGGTTAGAAACAGAAAAACGACAACAAACTTCGAGTGAAGTGGCTTATGCCGCCTCCTCAGCATTTTCCTCCGTTCCCAAGGCCACGTTGGACGGGAGCAAAAGCTCCCAGTCCGATACAAAGACCATTGACCTTGGTACTGAATATTACTATGTTTATACCGAAATACGTAATATTTTGGCGATTTCGGTGGTCATGTTCGCCATCTTATTTGGGTTAGGGTTTTTGATCTAAATTACACTAAATACAAATAAGAGTACCCGACAGAAAAGTTAGCCCAAACTCTGTGCTAATTAGTTCAGACTAAATTTTCTGTCGGGTACTAAATCCCGATTCCTAAAAACCATGACCAAACGAAAATCATCACCCGCCAAAAAATTAACCCCGAAAGAGAAGAAAAAGAAGAGTGACCAGCAAACCAAAAAGTTACGGGCGCAGGGCAAGGCCGAACTAAAACGGATTTCTCGCCTGAGCAAAACCCGCGCCCTATCCCAGTTAAAGGCGATGGATCCGATTGTATTTGAGTATTTAACTGCGGCCCTGTTTGAACGGAAAGGCTACAGAACCCAACTTACCGTTACCTCTGGTGATGAGGGGGTTGATGTGTTAGCCACCAAAAATTTCCGCAAAACAGTCATTCAGTGTAAGCGATATGGGGGCAGTGTCGGCCAGCCCACAATTCGGGATCTGTACGGCACGATGCAACATAACAAAGCGGCTGATGCCTATCTTGTTACCACGGCCACCGTGACCAAACAGGCTCAGGAGTGGGCCAAGGGCAAGCCGATTCATCTGGTGGACGGGTATATTTTGGTCAATTGGGTCACTGAGGGGCCAGGTAGCTCCAGTCGAGCATGGTATTGGATTGGCGGGGCGGTGTTACTGGCTATGGGGCTGGTGGGAGCCAGTTTGTTGATGAATCCCACCTCTGAGGATGAGGCGGATATTACGGCCACAGCTATGCCGACGGTCACAGCTATGCCGACGGCTACAGCTATACCGACGGCCACCACGATTCGGATGGACGCGCCGTTACCCACCCCGATTCCACCGACCGCGACACCCAGGCCTGCCAACGGATCCTCAGAAGGGCGACCTGTTGAAGAAGAGGGATCCACCCTTGACGAGAGCGATGATTAAATGAAAATATAGCGTGTAGCGAGTGGATAAATCAAAAAAACAGAAACCCGATTTCTCAAAGAAATCGGGTTTTTTGGGCGATTACACCGCAGAGGCACAGAGTTTTTCTCTGTGCCTCTGCGTTTAGTTCAAGCCTACTGGGTCAATAAATAACTCAATTTGGGATCAAAGGGCCTCACGTTTCACATTTCACTCCTCACGTTTCACTCTTCACCGGAACAGTCCGAACATGCAAATCTTGTTGTGGGAAGGGAATCTCGATGTTCTGCTCGGCCAGCGCATCCCATATATGGTGGCGGAGTTCGCTGGCAAAGAAGGGAATTTCATCCGCTTTATCCGTCCAGACAAGCAATTCAAAATCGAGACTGCTGGATCCGAAGTCAAGAAAAACGGCTTGCGGGGTGGGAGTTTTGAGGGCGGTTGAGTGACGACTGGCCGCTTCGAGCAAGGCGGCCTCAGCCTCTTTGGGGCTGGTATTATAGCTCACCCCGACTTTAACCCCTACTCGTACCTCACCGGTGGTACGAGTTAAACTAGTAATAATTTCGGTCAAAAAATAGCTGTTGGGGACAATTAACTCTACATTATCTTTGGTCAAAATGGTGATAGAGCGGACACCCACATCGGTTACTTCTCCGGCCGCATCTCCAATTTTAATCACATCGCCGGGGGCAATCGCCTGCTCAAACATCAGGATAAAACCACTGACCAAATTGCTGACAATCTCTTGCAAGCCAAAGCCTAACCCCACCGACAAGCCCCCCAATATCACGGTGATGGTGGTCAGGTCGATACCAATCGCGCTCAGACCAACAGCCACGCCGCCCAATATCACCGCATAAGAGGCGAGCATGGATAAGGCTTGTGACAAGGCCGGTTGCGCTCCTGCACGAGGCAGAATATCATTTTTTAGCACCTGCCGTACTCCGCGCGAAATCACAATGGCGACGATGACAATGGCGATTCCGGCCAACATCGAGCGCAGCGTGAAGCGAATCCCCATCTGCCCGACGGTCATGCTCAGAGCCAACACACTGTCTAACAAACCAATACTGCTGAGGGCGGTTACAATCAACGTGACTGGCAGGAGGATACTGCGACTCCAAAAAGTAGCTTGAATTGGCGGCAGATTGGCCCGAATTAAACTGTCGGCTAAACAGTAAAGGAACCAAATCGTCAAAAATGAGACTAACCAACTTAGAGTACTATTCGACCACTCCAACTCTTGAAAGATGATGATGGTAAAGTTACCGATAACTTGGGCGGTTAAGGGCAACAGGGTGCGACCCAAAACAAAAAACATTTGCCCTTTAATAAAGGTTTGCGCCCCACTTCGTTTTTCGATACGGCGTAATATCCGTAACAGTGGATTTTGGGCGACGGTGGTTAAGAGCAAAATCAGGACAAAGGCCAGCAATTGGCGCAACATGTCGGTTGCTAACAGGCGATTCAGTTGTTCTATGGTTAGATTATCTTGGATTATTTCTTCAAACATGGTCAACGTGAAACGTGATGCGTGATGATTCTACAACTGAACCTCACGCGTCACGTTCAGATAGTTAATCTGTAACTCCTTGTTCATTTTCGGTAATGGTGCAGAAGTAGTGATACGGATCCGTTAGCTACCCGCAAGTTTAGAACTTGCGGGTAGCTGACCACTACCTATGCAGGACTACCCATTTTCAGTGATGGCATAGGGATTTGGCAACGAGAGGCCGATTCGCATGATAAGTTTGTTTAAGGGAATGGGCAAATGGGTGAATAACGGGTCAGGTGAAAAACTGATTTGGGGAAGGCTAAATATTCTGTCGGGTGTCGTTCTCTTAAAAAAGAGCTTTGATGCGGCGAAGTCGGCCTGTTGAGAGATATTTAGATATTTACTATAGATTGGCCTTCACCTGCTCGGCCACCTTTCGATTCATGCCTTTCACCGAGGCCAACGCCTCTACCGAAGCGGTGCGGATTTTTTTGACCGAGCCAAATTTTAGTAACAGGGCTTGGCGACGTTTTGGGCCGATGCCCGGGATATCATCCAAGCCAGAGCGGAGGGCGGCTTTACTCCGCAACTTGCGATGGTAGGTCACGCCGAAGCGGTGGGCCTCGTCTCTAGCCCGTTGCAGGAGTTTGAGGCCCTGCGAGTCGCGGGACAACATCAACGGCTCAGAGCGTCCGGGTAAAAATAGCTCCTCCTCTCGCTTGGCTAACCCCACAATCGGCACACTATCCCGCAGATCAAACTCGTCTAAGACTTCCAAGGCGGCGCTCAGTTGGCCTTTACCCCCATCAATTACCACCAAATCGGGCAATATCTGCCAACTATTCTCCTTCTCTGCTTGAGCTGGGGTCGATTTGGCTGGCTCTTTAGGAATCTGTTTGGCGCGGGCAAACCGTCGCCGTAACATCTCCTGCATGCTGGCAAAATCATCTTGACCCTCGACCTCCTTAATCTTAAAACGCCGATAGTCACTTTTACGGGGCGCGCCTTTGGCAAACACCACCATCGAGCCGACTGTATTGGTTCCTTGCAGGGTGCTAATATCATAACATTCAATCCGGTTCGGCGGATCGGGCAGGTCAAGGGACTGTTGCAGTTCGGACAGCGCGGCGGTCTGTTTGTTGGTATCAGCTGCCCATTGAGCTTGCATGTAGGTCAACGTTTCGGCGGCATTTTGTGTCGCCATCTCCAGCAGATCCTTCTGTTCCCCTTGATTCGGTACCTCCAACAGAACATCCGCCCCCCGTTTGCTCTTGAGCCAATCCCGAATAATCATCAACTCGTCCACATCCTTGGGCAGAACAATCTCCGGCGGAATGGTCGTCGCTTGGTCATAAAATTGCTTCAAAAACGAGGCCATGATCTCCTCTTTATCCTCATCATGACTATTTTCGAGAATAAAGTAATCTCGCCCGACCATGCGCCCCCCTCGAATAAAGAACACCTGCACACAGGCATCCCCATCAGCCTGAGCAAAGGCAATCACGTCCTTATCGACGGTGTCATTGCTGACCACTTTTTGCTTCTCGACCACGCGGTCGATAGCCCGAATCTGGTCTCGCAATTGAGCCGCCTTCTCATAATCCATCATCTCCGACGCGGCCATCATGCGACGCTCTAAATCATCGACGATGGGTTTTATCTCACCACCCAAAAAAGCACATAATTGGTCGATAATAGCTCGATATTGGGTCTTGTCTACCGTGCCGATACATGGCCCGGCACAGCGACCAATATGGTAATAGAGGCAAGCTCGCTCGTCTTGCCCGTTGATGCTACGAGTACAGGTTAAATAGGGGAAAATTTTGCGTATCAAATCAAGCGTTTGATAGGCCGCCCACGAGGCAGTATACGGCCCATAGTAGCGCGCCCCATCGTTCCGAAAACTACGGGTGACGGTCACATTGGGGTAATTTTTTTGCCAATGGACTTTGATGTAAGGGTATCGCTTGTCATCTTTGAGTCTGATGTTGTAGCGAGGTTTGTGCTTTTTGATGAGCGTGTTTTCGAGCAGGAGTGCTTCCAACTCACTACCGGTGATGATAAACTCGATATTGGCAATCTCGGACACCAAACGGCGGGTTTTGGGACTGCTCTCACTAGCCGATTTGTGGAAATAGGAGCGTACCCGATTCCGTAGATTAATCGCTTTCCCGATGTAGATAATCGTATCTTCTGCGTTTTTGTGCAGATAGACTCCGGGGTTGGTCGGTATATTTTTAAGAAGTTGTTGAATTTTTTCTGTGACCATAAATAATTTGGGTAATAAATAACTGCTTCCAACGCATGTCAGCCGTTTTTATCTGATTCAGTGTCAACTTAACGTTTGTAGTAGGCGATTTTCCCTCGTTCCCAATCTCCAGATTGGGAACGTATTTGCCATAGAAACTCTGTTTCTGGCATGTTGCAAGTCGCAAACAGAGTTTGCTTGAGCAATTGTGTTTCCAAACCCAGTTTGGAAACAAGGGGGCTGAATGATTACTTTACGATAGTCCCCGCGCCAGCGCCAACTCACCGGGCGTACCAAGGACAATCAGCACATCCCCATCTTGGAGGACAGTATTGCCGCCCGGTTTATATTGATACTCCCCATTACGGGCCTTAATCGCCACCACCAGCAGTTGGGTATGTTGCCCGACATCAATAATCGACAAGCTGTTTTTACCAATGAGACTCGGCATGTCTAGTTCATCAAGGGTTAGCTCCTCAAGTCGTAGCGCTTGCCCAGTTAACTGCTCGGCTCGGAGCATGCCGTCCAAAAAGGAGACTACTGACGGGCGAATCATGACCGAGGCCATGCGTAATCCGCCAATAGCTTGCGGGGAGACGATTTCGCTGGCTCCGACCTTTTTCAACTTTTCTCGATTATCTTCGTCACTCAAACTGGCAATGATTCGGAAGTTGGAGTCGGCGTTGAGAGAACGCGCCGTCAACACCACAAAGGCATTATCTTTGTCATCACTAAGAGATGTGATCAATCCTTTGGCCCGATGGATGCCTGCCGCCATGAGGATTTCATCTTTGGTCGCATCCCCATCTACATAAAGAATATTACCCAAATGTAGAAAATCCTCCAACACCTCGGTATTCTTTTCGACAATAACAAACGGGGTGTTTGTTTTGTAAAACTCTGCCGCAATTTGTAGACCAATTCGCCCTCCACCACACAAAATAATATGATTGTGCAATTTCGATATATCTTTATTCATTCTTCTACCCCACAAAAGTTCATTCAAATCTCCCTCAACCAAAAAAGATGCTAACGCCGAAATCGCGTAAGTACTAATCCCGACGGCCACTAAACTTAACAAAATGGTAAACGCTCGACCTTCGGGAGTTTTTGGAGCGAGGTCTCCATAACCGATGGTCGTCATCGTAATAATGGTCAGGTATAAGGCATCAATTGGATTATTTATTGCGCTTTGGGCCTCGGACTCTAAGTAATAAAAACCGATAGTACCAATGCCTGCCACCATGATAAAAATAATAAGAATTCGAAATACACGAAACCACGGTAATAAGGCGGTCGGGACTCTATTAAAGACAAAAATCAAGATAATGGTTGAAATAATCAGACCATATACCATCATGGTGCTGGCATTGATTTGATTAGGGATAAAGATTGCGCTTAAAACTATTCCTGCAATAAACACCCCAGCCACGCCAAAATTCCAACGCATAATCGGCTCTGCTGCAATTTGTTGGCCTAAAATATTGACCCTGGTAAATTGATGATGTAATTCACCTAACTGTTTGGAACGGATGAGACCAATGTAGATTTGCCAGCCAAACAAACCAAAGATGATACTACCGCTGACCGTGTCGTATATAAAAGCCGCATAGGATGCGTATTTAGCCTGATCGAAGGTTATACCCACCGCGAGGAAGAAAATGACTATACCCAAACCGATGCTAATCAGTTCATAACCACGATTAACTTGGTCAGTCGAGTGAAGCATGTGTTGAAACCGACTGTTCGTCATCGGTACGGCTTTTCGAAAGGCTCCGATACTGCTGTTGAACAGATGACGAATGATGACGGGAGCCATCATAAAATAGGCAAACAGCACCGGATAGAACAGGTTGTTCCACCAACTAAAGCCCGAAGCGTGATCATAAACCGTGCTATCCCATGCCGAAATAATAATTCCAATGCTATACGTGGCCACAGAAATAACCAACGTCGCGGTAAACCATGACTGTATCCTTATAATATTCTGCCATTTTCTCATTAAATCGTCTAAAACGGTATTGTCTACAGTTGGAGGCATTTCTAAATACTGCTGAGTATGGGGTATAATATAGCCCGAAATAAATTTCCAAAGCAATAAAAGTTGAGCTAAGATGATTAATTGATAGCTAAAAACTACAAAATCACCGAGAAACAACGTCTTAAAAAAGGCTAGTTTTATCCCTAGCATGCCCAAAAAAAACAGTCCAATACCCACGTTCCATTGCAAAATCGGTCTAAAGATGACCAGCAGTTTGGTTTCGGTGGTGATGGCAATTGTATCATCATACAGTTTAGCCAGATGTTTGGTGCGAATGAGCCAACTATAAATATGCCAACCCAATAGTCCCCCAACCAAAATATTGCCAATCACCATTTGCCACGCTACAGAGACGGAAGGCAGATGCCAGAAGGTCAAAACTGGGCCAAAATAGCCATAAAATAATATTCCTAATATAACCGCAATCGTTTCTTGAAGCCGATTCAAGGCGTATGAGTTGAGTACCGCCGGATAGCATTGCTCGGGGCTACTGTGTTGCCGGAACAGTTTGATGGTATCATGGAGCAGTTGACGTAATATGGGAGCGGCTAAAAGGAGATAGATAATCATGACCGGGAAGAGTAAGGTCTTCCAATGTTCCATGCCGTCAATTTTCATTATTGTGCCGTCAAATATGGCTAAAATCAAAAAGACTATGTAAAACACCCCCGCCAAAGTGATGCTGGCAACAGCCCATGATGAAAATCCAGTCAAAATCATCCACCGTTTCATCAAATTATCCAACAAGGTTGGGAATGGGGTTGGGGGCATGTCAAAATAGCTTTGCCCTTGATTGGTTTTGGTAATAAAGAACTCTCTCGTTTTTAGAGATCGCTTTGTTTGAGCCGCCATAACATATCCTTGTAGCTTTTGGAAGATTGTAAATGATGGTCATAGTTTCGGCCATATCACTCTGAAACCGTAGGTTTGGAGGGATTCTTCGCAATCTGCGCTCAGAATGACATGGTGAGTGTTGGCCGAAACTATGACCATCACAGTTCTTCGCGTGCCATAAGAAAGAACCAATCAAAGCGGTCAAATTTTTAAAAGAGTTAGTGACCATTAATTCAGGAGATATGTTC
>JAUCGB010000156.1 GCA_030377895.1 Anaerolineales bacterium HSG24 | reverse complement strand
GTTTCACAGAGATGCACAGAGGGGCACAGAGGAAAAAATAAATCGCTTTTTCTCTGTGAATCTCCGTGTTCCTCTGTGAAACTCTGTGCTAATTAGTTTTTGCTAACTTTTCTGTCGGGTACTGAGATATTTGGATACTGGCCCTGAAAACACGATAGAGTTGGTCACATTCATTCATAATGCCGCTTACATTCATTTACCATTTATAATTCACCATTCACCATTTATAATTTGGTTTTTTTTGTACATAATTCAAATAACGCAAATCTTCGCCTTTAAAGAGGTGAAAAATCATTTATGATGCATGCTTCACATACTTACGCCTCACGTTTTCATGTTTGCGATCTGGAATCACTTCGACCACTAACAGAATGATAATCGCTCCGGCCAAAAACCATTGATACTGTTCAACTTTACGGCTTTCAAAGCGACTTTCCAGTTCGCTGGTTTGTAGTTTTTCAATCTCATCGGCCACAAAGCCAACCTCACGACCATCAGCCGTGGCTCGGAAATATCGCCCGCCCGTAATGAGGGCGATGTCCTGCAAAGTCATTTCATCCAGATAGGTCAGCACCCGCTCCCCATCTTGATTTTCTTTGTAGCCGAGTAGCGTGCCATGCTCGTCATATTCTGGAATCGGCTCCCCTTCCGGCGAACCAAATCCGATGGTGTAGATGATAATCCCCTGTTCGGCGGCTGTGTTCGCCGCACCAAGGGCATCATCTTCATGATTTTCGCCGTCGGTGAGGAGTAGTAATACTTTTTGCGTGGCTCGTTCTTCATTAAAACCAGTTATGCCGATTTCAATCGCCCCAGCAATGGCGGTGCCGGGTCGAGAGATGATTCCCGGATGCGCGCTATCTAAAAAAGAGCGAGCCGTGGTAAAATCAGAGGTCAACGGGAACTGCACAAAGGCCGCGCCCGAAAACAGCACCAAGCCCAAATCATTCCCGATTAGCACCTCCATGAGTTCGCTAATCTCCAGTTTGGCTCGGTCTAAGCGATTGGGTTTCAAGTCTTCGGCCAGCATGCTCTTAGAAATATCAAGCGCGACCATGATCTCAACCCCTTGTCGTTCCACATATTCAGACTGAACCCCCCACCGAGGGCGAGCCAAAGTAATCATCAGCATAACCAGCGCGGCAAACCAGAGCCAGTTTTTCCAACGTCGCCCAGACCAGTTGACGGTCGCACTTAACTGGTTAATCAGTTCGGGGCTACCCAAGCGTTTTATAAGAGCGTTATGATGTTTGTGTAACAGAAATACCACCCCGGCCAAAAACAGCAGGGGAAAAATGCAGTACATAAAGTAAGTTGGTTCAGCAAAGTCCATAGTTAGATGACAAAAAGCTTTAGCCGACAGTATCGTAGGATAGGCTTTAGCCTGTCCCGTAGGATAGGCTTTAGCCTGTCCCGTACACGGCCTCTAGACAGTCCCGTAGGATAGGCTTTAGCCTGTCCCGTACACGGCCTCTAGACAGTCCCGTAGGATAGGCTTTAGCCTGTCCCGTACACAGCCTCTAGACAGTCCCGTAGGATAGGCTTTAGCCTGTCCCGTACACGGCCTCTAGACAGTCCCGTACACAGCCTAAAGGCCGTGCTACATGTCTTGGCTTAAGGAATTTTCCTAAAAATAGTAAGGCGTAGAAGTAATTCAATCACAAAAATTAGCACGGCTGGAATGACAAACCAGATGAGTAGTTCTTGATAACGTGTAAATGTTTTGACCTCGATTTCAGAACGCTCTAAATTGTTGATTTTGTCATAAATCTCTTGCAGGCCGCGAGTGTCCTCGGCTCGAAAATATAGGCCACCTGTTAAATCAGCAATATCTTGTAGGGTCACTTCGTCGATTTCCGAATCACGGTACTCGACGTGACCATCTGGGAAAGGCAACGGAGCGGGGCCGGGTCGGGCCGCACCGATGGTGTAGACCTTAATATCAAGCGCCTTGGCAATTTTGGCCGCAGTCATGGGGTCAATTTGACCGGAGTTGTTGGCTCCGTCGGTCAACATGACGATGACTCGACTGCTGGCCGTTGAATCTCGTAACATGTTGGCCGCGTTAGCTAACCCCAAGCCAATCGCCGTCCCGCTATCAAGCCGAATGTCCCATGATACTTGAGTTTCGTCGATAATCTGTTGTAACACGCGATAGTCGAGGGTCGGTGGTACTTGACTAAACGCCTCAGTAGCAAAAATCACATAACCGATGCGGTCATATTCTCGACTGTCGATAAAATCATGGATCACATCTTTGGCCGCCCCGATGCGATTCGGCTCAAAATCCTCGGCGGCCATGCTCCCCGAAATATCAAGCACGATGGCAATATCGACCCCGTTGCCACTGATAACCTCGCGTGCGCTCCCCGTTTGGGGGCGAGCAAGAGCAATAATCAGCAGAGATAGGCCAATAGCTCGAAATAATGGCAAAAGAACACGCCCTCTTTGTCGTAACGAGGGCGAAACGGTGGCGGCAAGGCGTAGGTCTGAGTATTGTAGGGTAGCAGGTTGACGACGATTCTTCAACCATTGCCACCGATGGGCGATGAGTGGTACGAGCAACATGAGTAGCGGGATAATCAAAAACCACAACGCCCACGGAGAGGCAAAACGAATTATCATGACGGTTTCTCCAAGTTTGGTAGTGAATCAGTCGGATTTAGGGATTCTTTGGGAGTGGTTATAGCCACCACAGACCTCGCTTTGGTAACTAAACCGTTTGTCTCATCGTCTTGCGGATGATGTTTGGCAAATTTGACCAAGTCACTTTCATTTAATAGGCTCATAAAATCATTCACATGCCCCGTCGAAATTGGTTTCTTTCGCATGGCTTGGTTAAACTCATAAGTAGTCTGCTCTAAGGCAGGAACATCGTACCTATTTTCGGCATATTCTCGCATGCAGTCTGATACGAGGGAGTAATGTTCCTTAACTTTTTCTTGTTCAGGTAAATTGAGTTGAGTAATCCGGTCTAGTTCGGCATAAGCAATCATTTCCGGCGGACGGGGATCGACCACGACTTCGGGAACTGGCTCAGACTCTTCAATCGGCTTGCGTTGCCGGAGATAGAGCCACCAAATCGTCCAAATTGCTACGAAAACTAGTACGACACCTAATAAAATCGCGCTCAGCACCCAAGGCCAAATCAACGGCACAGGCAGATTAACTTGCCCTTTCAACTCTTTTAATTCGGCCTCATCCTCATCGGTAATCACAGAAATGACCCGTAACTGAACCACCGGCGAGGCATAATCTTCAATTGCCCCGTCTGCGCGACGATGGGTGATGACTAAATTAGGCGTTTTGTAAAAACCGGGTTCAAACAGGGTGACGATAATATTTTTACTGGTCTTGGCCGAACCATCACCGTGATTAACCGTTTCGGGCGCGCTTTGTTCGATGACATGAAACCGTCCCCACTCGCGGCCTACTTGAGGCAGAGAAACTCGTGCCTCGTCAGAATGTACAACTTCTAGCCGTAAGGTAAGCTGATCGCCCACCGTGCGTGACATGTCGGGGTTTTTGGTCTGCGATTCGATGTAAAACTCGACCTCAACCTCTGGGGGCGTTTGGGCAGAAACGATCAGAATATTAAGCGTTAGAGCCAGCGCCATGCTGACCAAAATAAGCGGCACGAGACCGTATTTGAGATATTGATTTATTGTTGATGAGTTCATCTATTAAGTCCAAAAGGTACTCCTCCAAGTTGTTCAAACAGGTTAGCGATTTCTTTTTTAAGGGCTATGATTGCATCTTCGAGGGTCTTGCACGGTTCTGTGTCAAGTAAATCGGCATCGCCTAAATCAGTGCTTGTCCAAAAGTAGGATGGTTTTCCCATGGTGACATGTCCGTGCCAATGGTTTTTATCTATATCGAATGTGATAAAAAAATGTCGGTAGAGGTCTTTGGGATTAGGGGAAAATATTCCCCAAAGGGAAAACCCAATATACTCCTTGTCGATTTCGTCCGTGTATTCCCAGTCAGTAAACTTAGGAAAGGCAGTTTTGACCTGCTCTATGGCTTGTTGAATCTCTCGTTCTGTCAATAACAACTGTCTACTCCATTGAATCCAATTATTGAATTGCAGTACAACGATTTTATATCGTTGTTAGTCTAAACAGGCTGGCAATGATATAAAATCATTGCCCTCCTAATTGGCATGGTTCATTTACCCGCTCGTTGCGGAGATGTCTCCGCAACGCCCTCTTTGCCAGAGACAGACATCGTGCCGGATACATATCAATACATATCCGCAGTTCAATACCCTAAAGGTTTCTAAAACCTTTAGGGTCTGTCCATCCGAGTGAAAATCTTTATCTGAAAGACTGTAGGTAAATCCGGCATGTATCGACGCAGAGCGTCAAGTAGTCATTCCCACGCAGAGCGCGGGAACGAGGGTGAACGGTTACCTTTATCGTCGCAACCGTTTGGCTCGTTTCTCGAAAAATTTGGTTAAAGGCATGACATAGTCATCGGCAGTGGTGATATCGATTCGGTCAACTTTTGCCCGTCGAAAGCTATACTCACGCTCATTAATTAAGGCTCTGACCTGTTCCGTAAAGTTTCTCCGCACGGTTCGACTGCTAGTGTCAACCATGCGTACCTCACCAGTTTCAGCATCTTGTAAGGCTAATAATCCTACTTTGGGGAGTTGATATTCTTTTGGGTCGCTCAGAGTGACGGCGATTACATCATGCCGACGGTTGCAGACCTGTAGCATGGCTTGATAACTTTTGCTGGTCGCTAAAAAATCAGAGATGAGGAAGACGATAGCTTTCCGTTTTAGAATCAGATTGATGGTGTCGAGGGCCAGTTTGATGTCTGTGCCTCGTCCGTCCGCCTCAAAAGCTAACAAATCGCGGATAAGCCGAAGGACATGGCGACGACCTTTACGAGGCGGGATATACAGTTCGATTTGGTTGGTGAAGAGAAGTAGGCCCACCTTATCGTTGTTGCTAATTGCCGAAAAGGCCAGCACAGCAGCCAACTCCGCAGCGATGACCCGTTTAAATCGTTCTACCGTGCCAAATTGACCGGACGCGCTTAAATCAACCACGAGCATGACGGTCAACTCTCGCTCCTCAATATATCGCTTGACAAACAGTTCGCCAGTTCGGGCGGTTACTTTCCAGTCAATTGACCGGACCTCATCACCGATTTGGTAGCGCCGAACTTCGTCAAACTCTATGCCTCGCCCCTTAAACACGGCATGATACTCACCAGCAAAGCTGTCGTTGACCAAGCGCCGCGTGGGTATCTCCATTTGTCGAATCTGTTTTATGAGTTCTGGGGGTGATGTTGCGGACGGGATCGGCGT
>JAUCGB010000155.1 GCA_030377895.1 Anaerolineales bacterium HSG24 | reverse complement strand
GACTGGTTCGCTATGGGCACGGGCAATTTGTTTAAGTACCTCTCGCTCCTCTTCTGTCAGAGGGCGTAGCGGGTCTTGTTTTCGACGGGTCATAGTTTTGCTCCTGTGATACATTGTATGTCAATCTGGTGGAGTATACTATAACTGATTTAAAGGGCATAAGCATGACAAGTGACCCACTAGGGCGATTGTTTCAGTACTGTCTGTGGGGCAATCGGGCCGATTTGTGTTATGATTTGCATTATACGAAAGTAACCGAATCGACTGGCGGGCAGATTACCGTTCAGGCCGAAACCGGCAATCTGCTGGTTGATGATAGCTTGTTTGCGATTGAGCATCTATCCGCATGCCGAGAGCGAGCGCGATCAAACGGTCAGAGCGTGCAAATCAACATGATTTGCGATAATGCCGGAACGGAAATTTTACTGGATTTGGTGCTGATCGATTATCTACTGCGCTTTAACTGGGTTGACCGTTTGATTATGCATGTTAAGGCTCACCCGACCTTTGTTTCAGACACTACTCTACTCTGATTACATCTTATCGGGCTAGGTTTATGTCGATACAACCCAAAACGGCCACACTGTCGAAAAGTGTAGCATTATGTCAAGTAAGGACTGTGAAGCCGAAATTAGGCAATCAGTTTCATTTTTTTGCAGACCGTTTTCTGTTTTTGGCAGTTTTGAGGTACCTAGCTTTGTAGAGAGTGTCATCTCGCAAACAAGCATAAAGGGTTCGAGCTAAAGAATTAGCAACCCCCACTTTAGCCTGATTAGCAGCCCGATGACTGTTGATACGCCAGTACTTGTCTCGAAATGGCGCATATTCCGGTTTTCGAGAAGTAACTATCGAACTGGCAATTTGGAGTAAATGCTCTCTGAGAAATGGGTTGCCTCCGATGATGAAATTACTTTTTTGCTTACCTCCCGAACTATTCACGGTAGGCGCAACGCCAATCCATCTGGCAAACTTCTTTGCCTCAGGCCAAGGTGTTACATTCAATCCCACCTCGGCAAAAACTGTCAGTAAGGTACTTGCTCCCATCTTGGAACGCTTCACCCTAGGGTCAACAAAGCCTGGGTTAGACAAAACGACCTCTATTAACCGATCCAAGTTTACATTGGTTGTTTGTGTCCAATGTTCGAGTGCATCCCACACCAGTTGGTGATATGTCGGGATAAGCTGATCCATAAAGTTGATTTTACTCACGGTTAGAGACAACTGTCTAATCGCAAATGGATCAACGCTTTCTATCGGTTTCAAGGCCACTTGAATGTATCTTAAACGCTCGGGCTTTTTCAAACGGGGATGTAGATTTTGAGTTAGTTTTACCACATCCCGTTGCCCACTTAATATACCATTGATAACGCTCATTCCAGAATAACCACTTAAGTCTGGAAGCCCCTCTTTTGTCAGCAGTGCATTCATCCCTTGTTCTACGAACCAATGCTTCACTTTTACCTTTTCGCTACTACGTTTTTTAACGTGTCGCATTAAGTCTCGGTTCGCTCCTCTGACTGCATATTGTAGTTTGTGTGGGATGAATGACGGCAGGCCTAAACCTGCACTGCCCAACATGGCTAACAACGTTGCATCCATTCTATCTGTTTTTGGTATGCCTAACATCTTCGCTGTGGCAGGATTGAGTACTATTACTTCATACAACGCATCCGCTCCATTTTCGTATCCCTCAAAATAGTTGAAACGATTGGCTAAGTCACGCCAGTATGAGGCGGTACTCTCACATATTATCCTGTCTACCCTATATTTTTTTTAAGGTGCTAGCTAGTGCATCCAAGCCTGCTACCGAATGTTCGTATGTTGCCTTGTAATATCGAGCATGGTTTGCTTCCGCTACCAATTCCGGTACGTATATCGTACATTCATACTCTCTTTTGCTGATATCTATACCCATTACCACACTATGGGGATCAGGTTCCAGCAACCTGTTCTTGAACTCCTCTACTGCATTTATTACCCCCTGTCTTCTTTCTACTACCTGTTGTTTTACTTCTTTCACGATATTGTTCCTCCCAATTCGGTTTAGTATTATGTTGTCTATACCAACACATACATACTACTCTTCGTCCTTTACCTCCCTCTTACCGTTGGCTTGACCTGTTCTCACAGGCGAGGGTCGGTCAGCCCAAGCAAACATAGGCTGTGGCACATCCCCGTGTCCGTTGGGAGCTACAATGAGTCGCTTGCGCGAAGAACAAACTACAGCACGTGCTTTTTTGGCGACAAAGTCTCGACGTTCTTGCTCATTGCAGGTGCTTATATTATACTATTTATATTCTTTGTGTCAACCATTTCTCGAAAAATTATATTTCCAATTATTTGAAAGAAAATGAAAACGACTTACCTGAACGACTCGCTCAAACAGCAACTAGTAATCATTTCCCCGTGTGATTGGGGGTAATCATATTCTCTACTCCGGCTGACCTGTATCAGACCATCATGGCCTTGCAGAACCAAAATCAGCCTGCCCTGAACGAGTTGGGGAAACGACTCCTCCAATATGGCGAGCGGCTACAGGTTAATGCGGAATCGTTTTGGAATAGCCCGCATTTTTTCTGGCAAATTCCCTACGATATTCAAGTCGAGTTGGCCCAGTCCGATTTGGTAATTCTCAAAGGAGATGCCAACTATCGGCGTTTAATCGGAGATAGTATTGCTTGGTCTCCGACAATCCCCCTCAACCAAGCCGTGCCATATTTTCCAACCTCATTCGTCACTATTCGCACCCTAAAATAGAACGGCATCGTCGGCCTATCGCCCCATCAGGTGGCGCAATTGGAGACCCAAGCCCCCAATTGGCGCGTTGATGGTCAGCGAGGAGTTATTCAGGCCGTGCTGAATGATGCGTAATTCGTTGGCTCAAAAAACTGTTACAGCCGATTTGCTACCCGACAAAGTGGTTTAGGGAAGGCTAAAACAGGAACACAGAAGAACACAGAGGAACACGGAGTTTCACAGAGGAAAAGTGAATTATTTTTCTCTGTGAAACTTTGTGTTCCTCTGTGTTTCTGTTTTAGTCGGAATCAACACTACAACGGATACTTAACTGCGGAGCGGATGATTTTCATTCGTATATAATCGCTGTAAATAGCAAAAAATTCTGTTATTGACGAAATATATCCGTTGAGCTTTGAAGTATCTGCTGTAGTGTTTTCGCCAAAGATTCCTAAATTACTTTGTCGGGTAGCAAGAGTGACGTAAAAAATCAGATTCATAAATGATTTTTCACCTCCTTAAAGGCGAAGATTTGCGTTATTTGAATTATGTACAAACAAAACCAAATTATAAATGGTGAATGGTGAATGGTGAATTATAAATGGTAAATGAATGTAAGCGGCATTATGAATGAATGTGACCAACTCTATCGTGTTTTCAGTGCCAGTATCCAAATATACCAACCGCTCTTGGCGACAAAACGTAATTTACCATTCACCGTTCACCATTTACCATTTATAATTTCATTTCACCCTGCATAATTATTATGACGCACTTTGGGGACAAAAAATCATTTATGAGATTTGTTATTAGAGGACGTTCAACGATTATGAACA
This sequence comes from Anaerolineales bacterium HSG24, assembly GCA_030377895.1. Classification (GTDB taxonomy): domain Bacteria; phylum Chloroflexota; class Anaerolineae; order 4572-78; family J111; genus JAUCGB01. Next base: position 1,875 of record JAUCGB010000155.1, on the reverse strand, counting down.
GAGCAGACATTGCCTCAAAAATAGGGACTGTATTAATCATATTCGCAACCACATATCTGACCACCCTGACCAGCTATCTTATGCTACGCACGCTATTCGGCAATGAGATTGGGCCGTTGGCGTTGGTCAATAACTTTGCCCTGCTTACCTTGTTACCTCTGCCTGCCGTGTTGATGATCGCGCTGACCCTGCGTAGGCGATGGCTGATTTATTGGGCCGCATCCCTTAGCCTTCTTGCCAGCATTTGGCTAACCCCCTATTATTGGCCCAAACCAACCGTCAGCCCCACTGGACAGACCATCCGTCTTGTAACCTTCAATAACATGGGCTGGAACAGACCTCTCACCCACACGGTGGCCTGGCTCCATCAACAAGATGCGGACATCATCTTTTTGCAAGAGATTCCCCGTCGCTACGTTGAACAAGGCGCGGCGGAGTTGAAGTCTCGTTATCCCTATCAAACTGGACAACCGATAGAACTACGTTATTCGGGAACTGGCATCTTCTCCAAACTTCCCATCCATTCGGTTGAGTATACAGCCACCTATCAACGGGCGGTGGTTGAGTTGGAAGGAAAACTTATCTCCGTGTACAATGTACATCTGACTCAACCGACATCAGCCAGTGACGGCTCAATGGTTCAGAAAGTGTTGACCTACAACGATGCTGGACATCAGGCTCAAGTGACGGCCCTATTGACTGAGATTAGGCAAGACCCTCATCCCTTCATCGTGGCTGGAGATTTTAACATGAGTGACCAATCCCCCACCTACCCAAAAGTGGCCGCGGTTATGCAAGATAGTTTTCTGGAAGTAGGCTCTGGTTTAGGATTGACTTGGCCGTTGCGAAATTGGGAAGACCGCAACAGTATTCCGGCTTGGATGCCACCGTTGTTACGCATGGATTATGTCTGGCACAGTCCCCATTTTCGGGCGATACAGCTTGATGTTGGGCCGTGGTTAGATTCTGATCATTTGCCGCTTTATGCCACGCTTGAGGTTGTAGACTCTAGCTGACCAGCAAACGACAAAACGATGACATGATGCTACTTTTATACTGATTAATGGAGGCAAACTATGAGAACAGCTACTATAAAACCTGAACGAGCTAAACAGTTAGATGATTTGATAGCTACTAGTGATTTACAGATAGACATGGATGAAATTGTTGATCGTGCTTTACTGTTCTATTTTCGGGAACTGCAACGGCAAAAAATGAGGAAGGAAATCCAAGCCTTTGAGCGACAGAAGCCAGAACTGTTGAAGAAGTATTTTGGTGAGTATGTGGCGATACATGAGGGCAAGGTGATTGATCATGATTCTGATGTGCGGACATTAAATCAACGGGTGTTCAAGCGGTTGGGGCGGACAACGGTTCTGCATAAACTGGTGACGGATGAGCCGGAGCGGGAGTTGATGATTCGGAGTCCGCGGTTGGTGCGGGAGTGATGAGGTGTTTTTTGGTTGGTAAGGTTGGTAAGTTACCTGACGCGGCCTGACATGGTAAGATAAACTCTTTAATTTAACAAACCTTAAAATATTTTTGAGTGTACGCTAGATGCACTGAGTTATGGTATTCTGATGTTGAAAGGAGAGAACAATATGTCTCAAGCTTTACGTTTAGAACGTATTTTTGAAATTGATCGTCAAATTCGAGCTGGATTATATCCTAAAGCAGAAGATTTAATGGAGCAATTTGAGTGTGGTCGTCGAGTCATTTTTAAAGACCGAGCGTTTATGATTGACCGTTTAAAGGCCCAACGGCAAGAGTAACCAAGCAAATTCAGTCAAGTCCCGGAAGAGACAGAGTTGGCGATATGTAGGGCTTGGTTTTCAAGCTGAGCCAAATAGCGGTCGGGTTTCTTGCGAAAAACTC
>JAUCGB010000154.1 GCA_030377895.1 Anaerolineales bacterium HSG24 | reverse complement strand
AGCAGATTATCAACATAAACGGGGCTGAATCGGCCTGGCACGAGACCCCAGTCGGTGGCGACACCACGGGTAAAATCTGCCGCGCTAAAGTAGTTGAGCCAACCGGCCCAGCCCGATTGATAAAAATCGGCCACCAAGCCCGCGCCCAGCGCATCAAAACGGCCATGCTCGGCAATTAACCATTCGGCTCGGAGGGGAATGTAGAAGTAGAGCAGGTTAGGCAGAATAAAAAGACCAGTTCCAATTAAAATGGTTTTGAGAGAGATGGGGCGAGCATGAATCCAGACAAAGAGCAATACCCCCGGCAGTAATAACAGCATGGTGTTGTGGACGCTGACACTCAAACCAAGAAGTAGGGCGATGGCGTAAATGATTCGCAGAGGGGACTGAGGAGTCGCAAAGTTTGCCCCCCTTTGGGGGGGATTAAGGGGGGGCTGAGGATAGAGCAACTTGCCGAGCAGATACAGAATCAGGCTCAGAAGCAGAATGTTCAGGCTGTAGGTTTTGGCGACGGTTGACCATCGCCAAAATACGGGCAGAGTGGCGAAACTCAGCACGGTGACTAAAGCGGCGAGGCGGCAGGTGATATATTTTTGAAAGAGTTCCGAACTTTTTAAGACTTCGGAACTCTTTGGGCTGAACAGTCGCCATATAGCGTTGTAAATCAGCGGCAAGGCCAAGGCTGAACAGAAGGCGGAGAGAAAATTCATGCGCCACGCTGTCTCGCCAATGGGAAACAGGGTCAGCCACAGTTTGCCTAACAAAACATAAAGCGGAAAGCCGGTGGGATAGGTGATGCCCAACACCAGCGAGGTATACTGAAACAGGGCCACATCCCCCTCTAGCACGGTGGGGGCGAGGGTGATGGTGTAGCCATACAGCGCGCCGCCAAATAACAGGAGGCTGATTAGGGTGTCGATGGAGAATCGACTGACGAGGTTGGATAATCGGTTTTGCATGCCTTGTAAGATAGCGCATTTTTGATTAAATCGCCAATACAGCGGGCATGGAACGGTTCAAAGGGGTGGATATGACTGCCAATCAAGGAATTAGCTAATTATAGTATATTTCGGTAGCGGTGGCAGATGTAGTGAGAGGCGTGCAAAGCTCGCTTTGCCTGCAAGCCTTGCCCTCCGGATTTCCCTATCACTACTTGTGTAGGACTACCCTTTTGTCAACTACCGCGAACCGTTATCCACTACCCGACCATCTTGCATTTTGATGACTCGCCGAGCAAAGGTCATCACCCGTGGGTCGTGGGTGGTAAAGATAAAGGCCGTATCGGTCTCTTCGTTGAGACGTTGCATAATTTCCATGGCCTGCGTGCCGTTGGCTGTATCTAAATTGGCGGTTGGCTCATCAGCGAGTACTAATGAGGGACGTGGCCCCAAGGCACGAGCAATCGCCACCCGCTGTTGCTCTCCACCACTTAACTGGTCGGGGCGGTGATTGGCTCGGTCGGACAGACCTACAGCCTCTAACATCTCTAGCGCCCGATCCTTTCGTTCTTTGGCTGACACGCCATTCAATAACAACGGCAGTTCTACATTTTCATACGCACTGAGAACCGGAACCAAGGCGAAAAATTGAAAAATAAAACCGATCATCTCTCGTCGTAGGTCAGCCCGTTGATTAGCTTTAAGATGAGCGGCATCCCGCTCCTTGATTTTTACCACCCCGTGGTTAGGCTTGTCCAGACAGCCCATCAGTTGCAGGGCTGTGGTTTTTCCCGAACCAGACGGGCCGACCAGAGCAGTAAATTCTCCATCTTCAATCGTTAAATTTACGCCGTCTAGGGCGCGGGTCTCTACTTCACCAATGGTGTAGATTTTGGTTACATTTTCTAGTTGAATTACTGACATAAGATAGCTCCTTAATTTACAACCTAACGCTCTTCATGGACATGGCTCAGAATAGGCCATACCATTTTTGACTCCCTGAAAAAGGGGCTAAAAATCGGATTTTTGGCATTAGTCTTCGTTTGGTAATCAGATCGTGCCCAAACTTCTAATCAACGTGACTTGCTACCCGACAAAGTGGATTAGGGAAGACTAAAACAGGAACACAGAGTTTCACAGAGAAGCACAGAGTGACACAGAGTAATACAAAAGAAAAATAAATCGTTTTTTCTCTGTGAAACTCTGTGTTAATTAGTTCAGATTAAATTTTCTATCGGGTACTAAGTCAACGTGATACCTTTGCCTCTTCACGCATCACGTTTCACGTTTCACGTTTCACGAGTTTTTGTTTCACGAGTTTCTTATAATGAACGTAAAGCCTCAACGGGTTCTTGTCGGGCCGCGAATTGAGCCGGGTACAGGGAGGCCAGCACAACAAAGACCAGTGTCCAAAAGGATAACCACAAAAATGTACTAGGTACAAAATGGGCATACAAGGTTGATCCCAAGGCAAAGGTATTGCCCGCGGCAGAGGCCGATGCCCCCAGCGGAATACCGACATTCGCCAGATAGGCCACTCCAATCGAGCCGAGAGCAAACCCCACGATAACACCGGCCAATCCCAATATAAACGCCTGAAATAGAAACATGATCATAATATGCTGACTTTTCATGCCCAGAGCGGTCAAAATTCCGATTTCACGAATACGCTCAAAGACGGCCATCAGCAGGGTATTAGCAATAATTACAGCCACAATCAGCATGACTATCCCGTCTAACATTACATAAAAGCTGAACGCCATTTCAACCATTTGCAAAAACAGTTGGTTTGAATCTCGCCAAGTAAGCGTGGTTGTACCCGAATTTTGGATGGCGGTAGCTACTTTGTCGGTGTTGTCTTGTTGATTCAGCAACACCACAATGGCGCTGGCCCGTTGACCTGTACGGGCAAAGGCTTGGGTCTTGTCTAACGGCATAAAAACCGCGCTTTCATCGTAGCTGGCAATGCCGGTAGCAAATAGACCCCGAATAGTGAAGTTGGCTTCATCGACGTTACCATCGGCATTGACCAGAGCCACATTAATTTTATGGCCGACTCCGACCTCTAGACTATTGGCCAGACGTTGGCCGATCATAATACCGCCCCGATCATCCGGTGTCAGAAACTCGCCTCCTACCAACGATTCCCGAATGGGGTTATAAAGTTGAGAAGTGGAATCAATGCCAAAAATCTGCACGCCCGCCGCTTCGTCGCCTGTACTGAGACTACCACCAACCCACAATACTGGAGCCGCGGCGTTTACCTCGCTCATACGATTGATGCCCTGCGCCAGTTCGTCTGGATTATCGAGCAAATCCTGCCATTGCAAACTCAATTTCTTTTCCTCATAAGAAGGGGCACGCAGTTGCACATGACCCGTTTTCAAGCGGATGTTGTTTTGCAACGCGTCGGCCATCATTCCGGCCACCAAGCCGTTAATCACAATCAGCAAGGCCAAACCCAAGGCTACGGCCAGCAGGGTGAATATTGAACGCCGCTGATTGCGTAATAAATCTCGATATGCAATTGTCCATAATTTACCAAATGCCATTTTTATTCTCCTGTGATAAGGAATGAGTCTCTTAACTCAAACATGATGCAGTGCCTCTGCCGGTTCTTTGCGTGAAGCTTGCCAAGCCGGATAGAATGAGGCCAAGGTGGCAATAATCGCCACAATGATACCTCGGCTGATAATGCCTGTGGACGTAACGCTCGGATAAAGTCGCCCTCCCATCAAAGCGGCCATCTCTCCCGCGCCCGAAGCCGCCGAATAATCAATTCCCACTTGTCCTAACCAACCCAGCAACAAACTGCCCACAACACAGCCGATGACCGCTCCCACCACGCCAATCAGTGCCCCTTCAAGTAAAAATAGGCCCATAATCTGGTGTCCCTTCATGCCTAGTGCGGCCAATACGCCCATCTCACGGGTACGCTCAAAAGCGGCCATCATCATGAGATTTAGAATACCAATATTGGCGATAGAGATGACCACCAGCCCCATGATATTGGTAAAAACTCGTTTGGTATCCATTGTTTCCCGTATCTCCGGTTTGAGCGTTTGCCATGAATCAACTTCAGCTCCGGGCAAGGTGGCTTGCAACGAGTTTAGCACCGTATCTTCTTGTTCCATATCTTGTAGGGTGATCGCTACTTCGGTAGCCTGCTGACGTAGATTGTACAACGTTTGCGCTTCTGGCAGGCTCATAAAAACCATGCCTTCTTCCACCTCTCGCATGTTCAAATCGTAAATACCCACGATGGTCATGGTGCGCTGACGCATTTCTCCCCGTTTACTGCGTCCCATCAAATTCACCCGATCTCCAACGGTCACCTTCAACAAATCGACCAGACCCTGCCCAATAACGATAGCATCACCATCGTCATCCAACAAAAAACGTCCTTGGCTGATATTTTCAGCCTGAATACTAACCTGAATTTCAACAGAAGGCTCAAGGCCAGTAATACGGACGGCAAAAGAGCCTTCGCGGCTAGTGACGAATCCGCTGGTATTGATCCGTTTGGCCGCGGCCATCACTTGGGGTTGCGCTGTGGCCGCTTGTATCACAGCATCAGCGTTATCTAGCGGATACATCGGCAGTTGGCTGGCTTTGGCCCGATAGCCGGGGGCATGGATCTGGATGTTACCCCCATATAAGCGAACCGCGTTACCAAAAATAGCTTGATCAGAGCCAGTAATCATGCCATCAAAAAGGAGCAGTAAAATCAGCCCCAATACAATTGCCACCAAAGCGATGGCAGTACGTCGCCAATTGCGCCACATATTACGCCATGCTAATTTAATAAAAGTACTCATTGATCGATCTCCTTAGAACTACTTTCTTAGTACCCGACAGCCTGAACTAATTAACACAGAGTTTCACAGAGTAACACAGAGTTTCACAGAGAAAAAGCGAATTATTCTTTCCTCTGTGTTCCTGTTTTAGCTTTTCCTAAACCAGTTTGTCGGGTAGCAAGACTACTTTAACCACAATCTCACCTGAGTAAGATCAAACAGTTGTATTGATCCCGCCTGAGCGTTCAGGATACGCTCTATAGCCTGATGATAAACAATCCGTTTTCTTTCGATGATGCCTAACGTGCCATCATTATGGACTTCATTCATAATTAATCTGCTCAACGTATCAGATAACGATTGCCCTAGTTGTAATATAAGTTCGGCAATATCAGCCGGATATTTGGTAGTAAAGGCACCTTCGGCTATGCCTTGCTCGATAATTTGGGCCAGCAGTGGTTTGATCTTCTCAGTCGAAGTAGCACTGACCTTATACCGCAAAATAGTATTTTCATCTTTGTACCATATCTTCATGAGGTCTAGAAAGAAGGCTTTATTCTCAATTTTCCAGTCGGCGATATTCTTATAAAACCGTTCAAATTTTTCTAAGGCCGAAAGTTGGTCATCCGCGACCAACGGCTCTAGCGATTGTAGCTGTTGGTCAATCATTCGTTCAATCACGGCATCCAACAGATCTAGTTTGCAATTGAAATAATGATAAAATGTACCTTTTGCAATCCCAACCTCAGTGATAATACCTTGAACCGAGGTCTGTTCATAGCCTCTTTGATAAAAAAATCTCTGAGCCACATCAAGAATTTCAGCACGTCGCACATCTGGGTCTTTGACGATTCTAGCC
>JAUCGB010000153.1 GCA_030377895.1 Anaerolineales bacterium HSG24 | reverse complement strand
TATCTTGGCCTGTGTTTTGGCCGAACTATTTGCCAGATTACTTGGCACTCCTTATGACATAGGGGATGAAGCCCATAGAACCCATCAATGTGACCTACGGGTGGGCTGGCGTGGTGTGCCTGATGCCTCAGTTACCATAGATTGGGAAAATTATGAACATCAATTCGTTCTAAATTCACAAGGTATGCACGACAAAAACCACCCTCTTAAAAAAGGAGAGCATGTTTTCAGGATTTTGATGCTTGGGGACTCGATGGTTGAAGCCCTAGAAGTTGCAGAAAACGAAACTAGTCATCAGGTATTAGAAGATACATTAAACGCAAAAACTTCTGCTGATATTGCATTTGAGGTGATTAACGCGGGTGTTTTTGCATGGGGGCCGCCTCAAGCCCTAGAATATTACCGCGTTGAAGGCAAAACCTATAAGCCGGATTTGGTATTAGCTGTATGGTTTCCGGGTAATGATTTGCTAGACGTGCTACCTGACCACATTATGACTAGCGGCCCTGACGGTGGCGTGCATTGTTTTGCCCCATATTTTGCTATCTGTGATGGGCAATTTGACCCAACCACTCGGTTTACTGCGCCCGGAATTTCTCCGAGTTGGCAACAATGCTCTACGCATAGAAAAATTTTGACCAATACCCTTAATAGTATCTATTATTACTCACGGTTATACCAACACCTAGCGGCTCTCCTAATAAAAGTATACGAAAAAGATGCCTTTTCCACGAATTTATACGCCCCTTGGCTTGATTATGAAAGAAATGATGACGTGCTGAATCAGGCTTATCAACTGACTACGGGGGTCTATTCCCAATTATCAAGCGAGGCAAATCAAGCGGGTGCTGAAACAGCTTTGATTATTGCCCCTATCAACGAAGCGGTTAATTTTGATGTAAATCCCGAATTTCGGGCATTTATGATTGAACGTGAACCGATTTTAAAAAATGGAAATTCTCAGCTTCCTAATTTGGTTTTTACTGAATTAATGGAAGCTAAAGGAGTACCGGTGCTAGACCTTCACCCTGCGTTTGTATCGCACATGAAAAATGGTGGGAAATCTATTTATTGGTCAAATACGGCTATACATTGGAATATCCTTGGAAATAAATTAGCTGGTGAACAAATTGCTCACTGGCTTATCGAACAAGAGCTAGTACCTGCTAGTCAAAATTAGGGCATATTTTTCTCGCCCTAACTTTTTCTTTGGTTCGATAGTGCCGGATATTCATCCGGCACGGTGTCTGCCAGCATGGGTATCTGTCTACAGCGGAGAAGGCGTTGCGGATGAATATCCGCAACGATCAAAATTTGTGCGATTAGATTGACAATGTAAAATTGGTGAATTATGAAAAAATCCGTACTTTTAATGGATGTTGATACACACAGCCTTGAGCAGTTACAGGGCATGCTTCAGCGAAACAACTATCATGTCTTCATCGCGGCTGATGGGCATGCCGCCTTACGCCGTATTCAAACCTCAAAGCCCGATTTAATCGTCTCTGACCTCCTATTAGCCGGTTTAAACGGCTATGAGGTATGGGAAGAGGTTCGGACGGACGAGCAGACGGCTCACATTCCCATTCTGGTAGTCAGTGCCTTAATGCTCCCCTCTGCTAACGAATCGATGCAATTTTTGCCCGGCAACAAGCGGCAAACGCTGTTTTACGATGCCTTTTTGCCAAAACCAGTCGATTTAGGCCGTTTTATGCGAATTGCCGATAAGCTGATTGCACCGGACAAAAATCGGCAAACTCCCCGCGGCCCGACTGTTATGGTGGCGATTGAGGCCCCTGAATTACGTCAATCTCTGGTCGAGATGTTACACGCCCATGATTTTGGGGTTGAAACCTCGGCCATCCTATCCGAAACGCAACGGTTGGTTAGGACAACTTCGCCCGCGGCCTTGCTACTCGATTACCGAACCCCAACCAAAGCGATTCGGCAACTGATATTTCAGATAAAACGGCTCGTGCCAAACACCGCTATCGTCCTCCTTACCCAAGCCGATATGATGGAACAGTCGCTACAAAACAAAATTCATGGAGTAATACAAGTTCCGTTACAGGCAAATTATGTAAAACTAGTGATTGAGCAGGTACTAGAGCTGATTAACAGCCGATACCGCAACAAAACTCTAACCGAGCAGTTGATTAACACCCAACAAAATCTGCTCGAATCTCAAGAGACGTTGCGCGCCCAAAACGAGGAACTTCAACTGGTTAATGCCAAATTACGGGAGTTGGATAAACTCAAAGAAGCCTTTGTCGGCATGGTCGTGCATGACCTAAAATCCCCTCTGAGCGCGGTGTTAGGCGCGTTAAATTTTACCTTAATCGACCCTCGTATATCGCTCACCGATAAAAATCGGGGCATGCTAAATGGGGCGATTGGGGCAGGTAATCAGATGTTGCGACTGATTGAAACCTTGCTAGAGGGGCAACGGTTAGAGGATGGGCGAGTTGAACTCGATGTAGAGCCGTTTGCATGGGAGGATTTGGTCGCGGAGTCGACTCATAATATTTCGCCTCTTTTGACCTTGCATCGTTTAGGAGTGAATCTGGCAATTTCTGATGATTTACCACTTTTGTATGCTGATATCCACATGACCCAACGTATTTTGGAAAACCTACTCGACAATGCCATCAAATTCTCACCGCGTAACAGCGCGATTGTGATTAGTGGCGAGGTGGTAGAAGAGTTTCTTAAACTAGGTGTGCAAGATGCGGGGCCGGGCATCCCCAAAGTAGAACAAGACAAGATATTTAACCGTTTTGCTCAGGTCAAAAACAACCAAGCTGGACGAGCCGGATTTGGTCTTGGTTTGGCTTTTTGTTATCAAGCTACCGAAGCCATGGGTGGACGTATTTGGGTTGAAAGTGACGGAGAATTTGGCACGGCATTTTATTTTACATTACCAATATACCAAGAAGAAAAAATGGTTGTCAGTGGTCATTAATCAAAATTTCGCTGACCCTAAAGGTTTTCAAAACCTTTAGGAAATTGATTTCTAACTATCTGACAACCTATAACCCTAATTATGCGAGTTTTGATAACTGGAGCCGCGGGATTCCTTGGCTCTCATCTATGTGACAAGTTTTTAGCTAACGGCCATACCGTCATTGGGATGGATAATTTAATCACGGGTAAAACCGCCAATATTGAACACTTGGCCGGAAACTCCGATTTTTTATTCATTAAACATGACGTGACCAACTTTATCTACATTGAAGGCGAATTGGACGCAGTTCTTCATTTTGCCTCACCTGCAAGTCCGATTGATTACCTTAAATTACCGATTCAAACCCTAAAAGTTGGGGCATTAGGCACGCATAAGGCCTTAGGATTGGCGAAAGCAAAGAATGCCCGCCTCCTGCTTGCCTCAACCTCCGAAATCTATGGTGACCCGTTGGTTCATCCTCAAACCGAAGATTATTGGGGCAACGTCAATCCGATTGGGCCGCGTGGGGTTTATGACGAGGCCAAACGCTTTGGTGAGGCGATAGTCATGGCTTATCAGCGTTATCATGACGTTGAGACCCGAATTGTACGAATTTTCAACACTTTCGGGCCAAGAATGAGGCTCAACGATGGACGGGTGGTACCTAACTTTATTGCTCAGGCTCTACGCGGTGACCCACTGACCGTTTTTGGTGACGGGACGCGCACCCGCTCGTTCTGTTATGTCTCCGATTTGGTCGAGGGAATCTATCGACTTCTATTATCAGACGAGCCTGATCCGGTCAATATCGGCAATCCTTCTGAAATGTCTATCCTAGATTTTGCTAAAACAGTGATCAGACTCACCAACAGTAGTTCAGAAATCAGCTTTATTGAACCGGAAGATACCCGAATTAAGGATGACCCGAAAGTGCGTCAGCCGGATATTGGTAAAGCCCGCCGTATTTTAAATTGGGAGCCACAGGTCTTACTTGAAGATGGTCTAAACGAAACGATTGAATTCTTTAGGCCCCGCGTTTTGAGAGAAAAATAGACCCTCATTGAAATAGGAACTTGGAAATGGGGACTTGTGATAGTTGCGATTACATAATCGCAATGTTCCTAAAAAATAACTATCCACTATAGCTTAGAGATTGGTTGAATGGGGTATACCCATACCTCATTTCCAATCTCTAATTTTTTGATATTATTTTGCTTCAAATCAAACATCTTAAACCTTGGATACTCAGCCTTACCCTACCAGATATTCCAACGCCACTATATCGGTTTCTCCTGCCGGTTATGGTCTTGTTGATGGGGCTGTTACTGGGCTGGTTGCCTCTGTCACAGGCATTTATGTTGGTGGGTGGGGTAATTGCCTTACCTATTTTACTTCTTAATCCTATCATCAACCTTTACCTGCTTATCCCATTCATCCCCTTTAGCCCTTTGTTAGGGTTCTCGGTAGGTAGTCTAAAAATCGGCTTGATGGAAATCGTATTGTTTGCCGGTATCGGACTGACGTTGTTGCAGAGCATGGTCAATCGGGATGAACGTCCGTCACAGTCAAATTATGCCCCCGAATCGACATGGACACGTGACCCGTTTTGCTGGTTATTTTTTATTTTATTTGTGGGGATTGGGCTGTCATGGCTGACCACCTTATCGATTCGGGCTAGTTTGGTAGAAACCGTTAAATGGGTTGAGATGTTGCTAGTCTACCTCTTTACCATTACCCAACTGCCAAAAAACAGAATCAATCAACTTTTGCTGATAATTCTACTGACCGGGTTGACCCAAGCCATGTTGGGGATTTATCAATTTGTATTTAAGGTTGGACCGGAGGGGTTTCTTCTCTTTAACGGTCTATTTTTGCGAGCTTACGGCACATTTGGACAACCGAATCCCTACGCCGGGTATTTGGGATTGATACTGCCATTGGCCGTCTCCTTATTACTATGGAAAGTCCAATCAACTGGGCAGATTCTAAAGATTTCTAAGACATTATCTGAATATTTATTAAATAGCTGGCAATTTTTAGGCTTAACGAGCGTTGTGGGCGTGTTGTTGTTGGCCTTATTCGCCACTCAATCTCGGAGTGGCTGGTTGGCCGCAATTGGCGCGCTAGGGATGGTCTTATTCCTGACCAGTCGGGTGACGCGTCTACTGTTTTTGTTGTTCGGGGTAATGCTGGTCACTCTGACGGGGTTGTTTAGCCTGACCTTGACCAACACTGCGCCAAATCTGGAGGAGCAGTCCTTATATCAGATCGTGTTAGGGCGATTTGTCTCCGCCACCGAGATATTCCAAATCGAGGATGTGGCCGCTATCGAACTGACCGGCCAGAACTTCGCTACCTTAGAACGGTTGGCCCATTGGCAAGCGGCTTGGCACATGTGGCGCGACAATTTTTGGTTAGGGGTTGGATTCGGCAATTACGAAGTCGTCTATCCGGCATACGCCATTGGTCGCTGGGAGGATGCTTTGGGACATGCCCACAACTACTTATTTAATATGGGCGCAGAGACCGGATTTGTCGGTATTGTCTGTTACCTAATTTTCTGGATTCTTACTTTTAGAGTAATATGGCAGATTGGAATAAATAGCCACGGCTTTGAACGGGCTGTAGTGATTGGTTGTGCGGGAATTTTGGTTCATCTGCATCTACACAACCTATTTGATAACCTTTATGTACAAGGTATGT
>JAUCGB010000152.1 GCA_030377895.1 Anaerolineales bacterium HSG24 | reverse complement strand
TAGTCATTTTCATGACCCTCATTATCAAGTTCGATATATAGTAGTTAAAAAATTGTGAGCTACTATATATTGTGTACTACTTTGATAGTATTACCTATCGAAAGAGGCTTTTCAGAAAGCTCTACATGCCTTGATACTCAAGGCATTTCGCCTTAAATTGATAGCCGCCATGAGTGAGACGTAAAAACAAAAAGTGTCTCGTTCCTTGTTTGGGAATGAGACGCTTTTCTTTTTTCTTGATTTAATTTGCTATTTGTACTATGTTTTTGGGATGTTTTTTGTGATGAAAAAAGGGTAGTGCAAGTTATATCCGCGCCCACGGTTTCCGAGCTAGACGTAGTTTGTCCTACCGTTTTACTTCGCCAGAGTTCTTAGAATTTACCAGACAGCTATTTGTGTATATGTCCACATTCCCTGATATTAAATTTATGACCATGACCGACTATGTCAAGAGGTGAACTTGCTACCCGACAAACTGGTTTCGAGAAGGTTAAAACAGCAGCAATTCCCGCTTTGGAAATTTCACGGGAACACAACCCTTATTTACCTTCATTTATTAGGGCTATTCAGCTTGATTTTAAAGAAAGTATCCTAAAAAAATCCCAAAGCGGGAATTGCTGTTAAAACAGTAACACAGAGGACACAGAGGGACACAGAGTTTCACAGAGAAAAAGCGAATTATTCTTTCCTCTGTGAAACTCTGTGTTAATTCAGACTAATTTTCTGTCGGGTACTAAGAATTTGGTTGAAATCTATGCCGAAAATCTTGCTCTAAGAGAGGGTAGGCCGTTAAAATTGTACCTATAGCAAAAATGAGAGCGGTTAAACTCCGCATCTGCCAGTTACTTTTATACCCGCCAGACAGGTCAACCACAATTAAACAAAATGGCCCAGCCAAAAAGAAAGCAATAGCTTGCCAATACAAAATATTTTGATGGTACAATAATAGGCTAAGTACTCCTATCATGATTAATCCAATTACCCATAAAACCAATATCGGTATAACCACTGTAATTTCGGTGACGAACTGTAGGCCGCCATCAATTCCCATCGGGATTAAACAGAGCAAATACCATCTGATGCTTAGGGGACGCAAACGGTTCCGTACCATCCCTAGACTGAAAATCATCCCGCCAATAAACATGCAGATATAAATAGCCAAACAACGTTGGCACATAGCAACTTGTTCCCCCAAGATAAAGTGAGAATGTGATGGCAATTGGTGACACAGAAAGCTATAAACTTTGTAAATCGGGTAGGCCAATAGGTCATAGTCATAGGCCGATAAAATCGGGGCGAGAACGGGTAAGCCAAAATAAAACAGGAAAAACAGGTTTACAAAGGATAGCCAGTGATTTTCTGCCCATGAGGGTTTAAATTTTGTTCGTGACATGTTGTTATAATACTCCTGTTGAAAAATAATTATTAGAAATCTACTACTTTTTAATGTAATCGGACGCGGATTTTGTACACCATACTGAAGACTCCGCACAACGTAAATAATCTACTCATCCGATGACTAAATACCGAAATAGTAACTTAAAAAGACAAATTTCAAATTATGAAATCTATCTTTAAGCGATAACTTGCTACCCGACAAAGTGGATTAGGGAAGACTAAAACAGGAACACAGAGTTTCACAGAGAAGCACAGAGTGACACAGAGTAATACAAAAGAAAAATAAATCGTTTTTTCTCTGTGAATCTCCGTGTTCCTCTGTGAAACTCTGTGTTAATTAGTTCAGATTAAATTTTCTGTCGGGTACTAAGTCAAGGTTTGTCTTTACATACATTATAACCTATCTCCAGTTTCATATCAACCCTGTTCCGAGTCGAAGAGCGTCCAGAATGTGTGTGGAACGAGATGTGAGCATTTCACCTAGCACTATCAGAACTCTTACTTCGTCCCGATAAGCCATTGACAATCATTTGGGTATTGTGACGCATATAATCCAGATAGGTTTCTGCGCCACTGCCTTCCTCGCCCAAACTGCCAGTATAAAGCGGTATCAGTTTGATGCCCGTATCCTCGGCCAACCGTTCGGCGAGGGTCATATTTGCGGTTGCGCTGACAAATATCACTCGAATCTTCTGCTCGATGATTTGATTTTGCAACTCAGCCAACTCTTGGGCCGATGGTGAGGTGTTGCTACTATAAGATGGGATTATGGAGTTGATTTGACCTAACCCATATCTATTCGCATAGTGATTTAGGACGTTATGATCCATAACCAAATTTTTCCGTTTCGCTGAAAGCGTATTGATTTTGTTGAAAATCCACTGATCTAAAATGTTTAACTCTGACTCATAATTTTCCAAATTAGCGTTGTACTGCGTTTGATGTTGAGGGTCTAGCTCGGCCAAACTGTTCTCCACTTGTTGAACCATGGCGCGTACATTGATCGGGTTGAACCAGATATGCGGGTCATGCCCTTCAGTTTCACCGTGTGCCCCATGCTCTTCCATATCATCGTCATGATCTTCACCCGCTTCACCGTTTTCTTCATGTTCGTTATGCTCGTCATGCTCCTCAAGGTCGGGCAGACCTACCGAAAGATCGACAACAACTGCCTCACCTCCCGCGTTTTCTATCAAATCAGTCAGGAACTCTTCTAAACCTAGCCCGTTGATAAAAACAATATCCGCCTCTGCTACCGCGGCTACATCTTGAGGCGTGGGTTGATAGGTGTGCGGATCACTGCCGAGCGGAAGCAGGGTGGTCAGGTTGATGTGTGTTCCACCAACCGAGTTGACGATGTCGCCCACGATATTGGTCGTGGCGACGACATTCAGTAACTCCACCTCAGCCAACTCAACTGGCGTAAGCTCAGTTTCAGCCTGTCCCATCTCGTCATGATCATTCTCGTCCTGAGCATCATGCTGAGAATGATCATAGTTGGTCTGGTTATCGGGCGCTGGGGTACTACTACATTGGGCGGCGATGAGTAATATTGCCATAATAATGGTTAGGATAGATATTTGTTTTTCGGTAATCATAGATATTGCAGAAGTTTATCGTTTCTTTGGGAAGGCTAAAACAGGAACAGAGATTCACTCTGTGTTAATTAGTTCAGATTAAATTTTCTGTCGGGTACTAAGTCACCAGAATTTTGCACGGAACTCCTAGCGAGTCTTTGAAAAATCGACAAACTTTTGGATATTGGTTGAGATTATGTATCAATTACGCTTCTGTAATTGAGATATAATCTCAACTGAAGTTAAAAAATTTAATGACAAGCCTTACATAAACCTTGAAATTCTAACAGATGGCTGTTGATTTGGAAATTATATTTAGTCGCTAACTCTTGCGCTAACTGCTCGGTGGTGCAATGGTCAAACTCAATCGTGTCGCCGCAGTTAGAGCAAACGAGGTGGTGATGTCCTCCCGTTGCCATAACAAAGCGTTGGGTCGGATCATTCAGGTAGATGGGGCGTACTAGCCTTAAATCAACCAGTAGTTCCATGGTGCGGTAGACGGTGGCTCGACTCAATTTCGGATAGATTTTCCGTCCTTCGGTCAGGATCTGCTGGTGACTGTAATGCTCACAATGAGTTTGCAACACGCCAATCACGGCCAAGCGAGCCGGAGTCAACTTATAGCCAGCTTGTTTAAGTGCTTTTTTGAGTTGTGACATTTCTCTAGCCATTCATGCATCCTCTACGGTCACTCTAACTGAGAAGAAGTCTCGATTATATAAAGTTTGTTTAACTTGTCAAATCAGGCTACCAACGTAAGCCGAGACATGTAGCACATCCGCACACAGTCTAAAGCCTGTGTCGCACACAGTCTAAAGACTGTGCTACGATATTATCTGCCTCACGTTAAGTTGATAGCCGACTCCTTATCACTACTTCTGCACCATTATCCAAAAAAGACCCAAAGAGTTTTTGAAGCTCTTTGGGTCTTGGCATGTTTCCAAATTAATGATTTTAATGCTACAGGATGATCAGATCAACCTACAGCACGGTTAATCCTTGGCGATATACATCGAGCGCGCTTTGTATCCGGCCGTCTCGTAACATGGCATCGCCTAAAATTTGGTAAAGTTTATGATTATTGGGTTCTGCTTTAATTACTTTTTGAACGTCATCAATCACCTGCCCCAAATAAACGCCATTACTGACTAATCCCTCATAGGTGGACACTGCGGTTGGTAAATCGCCTTGGCTACGAGCTTGTCGAGCCGATTCTAGCTGTTTGGTCGAGGTAGCATCAGGTTTAACGCGAGTAGAGATAACAGGTCGAGGTTGTTGAACAACTGGTGCGGGTTGTGAAACATGGGCTGTCGGCTGAGTGGTCATCGGTTGGGCCACTAAAACGGGGGCAACAACTGGCACTGGTACTGGGATTGATAAGATTCCAAGTTGTAGTTGTTGCT
The DNA here is from genome assembly GCA_030377895.1 of Anaerolineales bacterium HSG24. Taxonomy (GTDB): domain Bacteria; phylum Chloroflexota; class Anaerolineae; order 4572-78; family J111; genus JAUCGB01. The sequence goes on along the minus strand of JAUCGB010000152.1, from coordinate 1,403 downwards.
GTGATCTTAAATCGGCCTCGCGTAATTTCCGTAACCAATCGGGCAAATCGCCAGAATATGCCAAAACGGGTGGTAATTCTGGCTTGGGGGTAGGTGGTTGAACAACTGGCGTAACCACAGGTGGGGCAAGCTGAACGGGTTCTGGTTCTACTTGTGGCTCAGATGCCGATTTTGTCTCATCTTCGGGTACACCTTCGAGCCAATTCGCGGTCGCCGCGCCTGTGGCGGCAATTGCAACAGCGCCCGCCGCGGTCTCAACCAACGTAGAATCAGTTTCTAATTCCTCAATGGAAGAATCATCCTCCTCCTGTGAACTACGTAACCAATCGGGTAAGGCTTCCTCAACAAGTTCCGGCTCATCATCAGATGGGGCTGGCTCATCAGATACGGAGTCATCCTCTTCTTTAATATCTTGAAGCCAATCTGGTAATCCACTGTCATCAACCTCATCTTCCGAAATCGTATCATCGAGCATGGAGAAAGTATCATCAGGGTCGTCTTCAACATCTTGTAGCCAATCTGGTAGCCCTTCTGTATCATCACCACTCTTAGCATCTAGAATCGGTTCGATATCAGCCGTTGGTTCAGTGTCAGCCTCTTCATCATCGGCATCTTGCAACCAATCGGGTAAGTCCTCTTCCTCTAGAATGCCATCGCTGCTCGTACTATCCTCAAACGAGGTGTCACTCACTTCATCCGATACATCTTGTAGCCAGTCCGGCAGGTCTTTCTCACCAGCGAGGTCACTGTCCTCATCTGTTGCGAAGGGAGCATCACTATCACTGGCATCGTCATCCTGTAACCAATCCGGCAAATCGTCATCAGCGACCATTATGTCGTCATCGGCATCCTCATCCATTGCTGGCACAGGTGCGGAATCGGCGGCAGGAATATCGTCGTCGGCATCATCCTGTAACCAGTCTGGCAAATCTTCATCAGCGGCCATGTCGTCGGCATCATCCATTGCTGGCACAGGTGCGGAATCGGCGGCAGGAATATCGTCGTCGGCATCATCCTGTAACCAGTCTGGCAAATCTTCATCAACGACCATCATGTCGTCATCCTCATCCATTGCTGGCACTGGTGCGGAATCGGCGGCAGGAATATCGTCGGCATCGGCATCATCCTGTAACCAGTCTGGCAAATCTTCATCAATGACCATCATGTCGTCATCGTCATCCATTGCTGGCAATGGAGCGGAATCGGCATCAGGAATATCGTCGTCGGCATCATCCATTGCTGGAGCGGAATCGGCGGCGGGAATATCGCCGTCATCGGCATCATCCTGCAACCAATCCGGCAAATCATCTTCCACGACCATCATGTCGTCATCGTCATCTATTGCTGGCATTGGAGCGGAATCGGCGGCGGGAATATCGTCGTCAGAGGCATCATCCTGCAAC
>JAUCGB010000151.1 GCA_030377895.1 Anaerolineales bacterium HSG24 | reverse complement strand
TGTAGCACATGCTTCAGCCTGTGCCGTACATGGTCTAAAGACTGTGCTACGATATTATCTGTCGCACGTTAAGTTGATAGCCTCCTTAAGCTATGCTCGGGATGCCCTCAGCCGGAGTGACCGCGGCCCCCAGTAACCGCTCTATCGTCATCACATGGGAGCAAACGCCATGGGTGCTGAAATACGAACATGAACAGTTCCAATTGCCATCGTAAGAGAGTTGGTGTTGTTTGTGGTCGCCATTAAAGATGAGGTTAAAGGAGTTAAAGGTAAGGCGCTCTTTTTCTTCGGTGTACAAAATCGCTTTTTTAATTTTGCTGATGATACCAGAATCCATATAAGGTAACGTTTCAGGTATTTCGGCTAACTGTACCGAATTTTTCAGTACTCTCTCAAGGGTCATAATATGAGAACAAACACCGCGATCTTGAAAATAAGAGCAATCACATTGCCATTTAGAACTGTTATATGTTACCTTATGCTGTTCGTGGTCACCGTTAAATGATAACGAAAAAGAGTTAAACAGAATTCGTTCCGGCTCTTTGGCATAAAGCATCGCTTTTTCTATTTTACTGATCATTCCAGAGTCCATGTTGTGAATCTCCTTATTATTATTTGGTAAACTTTGGACAATTATAGGTTTATATAACAAAAAAAGATACCCGCGTCAATCTAGGGTATCTTTGAAGTAGGCTTTGTTTAGTTGTACCTGCCAGAGCAACACAATTTTTGTGAGCGAGTACGTAAGCATACTTTTATTAAGTAACATTACCGATAGTATAGCCTGATTAGAGCTAGTTGTCAACATTATTTACCTGACGGGTTTCCTACGAAACAACTTGCTACCCGACAAACTGGTTTAGGAAAAGCTAAAACAGGAACACAGAGTTTCACAGAGACGCACAGAGGAACACAGAGGAAAGAATAATTCGCTTTTTCTCTGTGAGACTCTGTGCTAATTAGTTTTGGCTAACTTTTCTGTCGGGTACTGAGCGAAGACAGGCTATCAACGTAAGCAGAGACATGTAGCACATGCTTCAGCCTGTGCCACAGCCTAAAGGCTGTGCTACGATATTATCTGTCGCATGTTAAGTTGATAGCCCGAAACGAAGACCATAGCCTGAAAACTTATCATGCTTCCTGCCTCAATTGGGTGGCATAGTCAAGCGAGTCACCAATATCATCTCGGTCTGCCCACAGCCCATACCCGTTGTTTAATAAATCTCCCAACGTTTCTATTGGTTTGTGATGATCACCAACCAAGAAGTCATCCTCACCAGTCGACGTGGTTAGTAATGGTTCATTTTGATTGGGACAATCTTCTTTCACAGGATATAAACGCAAAACTTGGCGTAACAGTTTAATTAAGACTTCTAAATCAAATTTTTGTAACTGTTTCGCTAGGTCATCTGGCAATTCTAAAGTAATCATGGTCATAGGAAACCTCCTTACTGAACATTTGATTGTCAGTTATTGTATTTGAGGAATAAAACAATGTCAAAATACAGATTTTCTATCGTAGGTTTTATCATAATCATTGGGCTGATGGTTTCGGTGACGTTAGCCCAAACAGACCCACCGGCATGGTTTACCGTTGATGGCGGCGGCGGAGTCAGTCAGGATAGCCGCTTTTCACTGGTCGGAAGTATTGGGCAGTGGGATGCGAGTAGCGAGGCGCGGGATAGTGATAATCGGTATCAGGTGGCGGGTGGGTTTTGGGGCCCGATTATCTCATCTGGCCCAGATGCATCTGAATCTGTCTACCTCCCCATAGTCATCAAATAACGCCATCAACCCGAACGACAAACCAAAAGAAGCCCGCCGGACTAATCCGATGGGCTTCTTTGTGATTCTTAGCCCGCTATCGGCAGGCGTTGACTAGGGTGACGATCTTCTGGATACCAAATCAACCAGTTGCAGATGGGGAATCCGGGTGAAATGTTTCGTGTTCAGGGTGGCGATGGGTAATTGGTGCGATAAGGCGGTGGCCCCAATCAATAAATCGGCTAACTCAATCCGTTGATTACGGGGTTTGAGGTATTTGTAGGTTGTAATGGCTTGATCGATACAAAGACGGTCAACGGTTAAAATCGTCATTCTTTGTAACACATGTTGATAGTTTAACCAATGTTGTTCCGATTTAAGACCAATTTCAACTTCAAATTGGGTGATAATCGACGCATAGAGGTTATAGACGGGAACTAACTGAAAGAATACGCTTTTTTCTTTCTTCTTCTTGCGTAAAAACTCTATCACAATCGATGTGTCTAAAAGAATTCTTTGGGTTTCCATTGGTTGATATATTCCCTTGCTTTCTCAATTTCGCTAATCACATCCTCATCCCAAACAGGTATGGCTAACAGCTGTTCCAACCACTCCTCTTTGGAAATAGTGTATGTGGGTTCAGGTAATGGGTCTGGTGGTACCAACGCCATCTCCTGCGGTGGTTCAAGCGGTGTATCATCAGCCGGACTATTTGAAAGGGCTAACACTCGTGCTTTCCACTCTTCAACTGATATCCTATATTCTGGTTCAGGAAGTTCTACGGGTGGTAACAACACAAAATCATCCGCCGGATTCGGGGGCAGGATGGTAAACGGCTTGAAATCCTCATCCTCGATTAGGTTTTTATGATCCTTGGCAGAGGGAAGATTAAAAAATCGACGCAATAGACGCTCAATCAAGGCTTCAAGATCAACATTCTGTAGCTTTTCCACCAGATCGTCTGGCAGGTCTAAGGTTATAGTGGTCATAAATCGCTCCTAATTTATAGGTATCATAAGGAAATTATAATCCAAGGAGAAAGCAATGTCAAAATACAGATTTTCTATCGTAGGTTTTATCATAATCATCGGACTGATGGCTTCCTGAAGACTCCGCACAACTTTAATCGCCAAACGGAAAAAGGGTAGATACAATAGACGGAAAGAGCATGGTTGCACAAGTTAAGGTTGGATGGGAATTTGGGTAAACAGGAAAAACGCATTATAATACCCCCAACTTGCATCCAATGTCTGTTGAAGAAATCGCAAAGAAAATTAACAATCTCAATATAACTAATGTAAAAGTTGCTCTGACTGATGCTCAACATGCTGGTTTAGCTAATGCCTCCTTTGACTTGATACTATTGTATGGCGTTGTTCCAGCGTTAGTCATTTCTATGAAACAACTCAACAAAGAGATGCACCGCCTATTGAAATCAGCGGGAATATTGGCCGTGTGGACATTTGCTCCGTTTTGGCCGCCAAAAACTATCACTAAAAACTATCTATTTAGCTATCTTGGGGAAAATGATGGTGTTCATAAATTTAAGAGACGCAAATAAGGGTTTGATGAGAATACAAAAACAATCGCCTTCATGAGTAACATGGAGGCGATTTTCATATCTCAGATCTATCAGACTTTACGTTTATGATTGGATATCTCCTCTCTAACTACGTCCCCTTACTTTTATCCCCTGATAGTTGATTAAACAGAAAAGATTCAATATAATTACGATACAAGGTTTTATCAAAACGAAGGAGATTAACTGTGGCAAATGAAAAATATACAGCATCAGGCTGGGGTACATCCGACTACTCCAATGAGTTTGGTGATTTAGGTCAAAACACCTTACCACAAGGCTCAATATTACAAGCACGATACGAAGTGCTAAAAGTTTTAGGTGTCGGAGGCATGGGGGCAGTCTATCTGGCCCAAGATTTACGTTTTACTGGCGTTGTACGACATTGTGCGGTTAAAGAGATGGTCATCGCCACTCCTGACCCGCAAGCTCGTCATGTTGCTATGCAAAACTTCAACCGAGAAGCGAATTTGCTGGTGCAACTTAGTAATCCGGGTATTCCTAAGATTTACGACTTCTTTAACGAAGCCAACCGGAGCTATCTGGTAATGGAGTATGTTGATGGCAAAGATTTAGAGACCATCCTCGAAAATTCAGACGGTCAGCTTGATGAGATCACCGTGCTAGATTGGGCGCTTCAAATCTGCGACGTGCTGACCTATCTGCATAATCAAAAACCACCGATTATCTTTAGAGATTTAAAGCCAGCTAACATTATGTTACGCAAACAAAACCGCATCGCCTTGATTGATTTTGGCATCGCCAAGGCCTTTGAATCTGGTCAAAAAGGGACGATGATCGGTACAGAGGGGTATTCACCCCCAGAGCAGTATCAAGGTGTGGCCTCACCCAAGGTCGATATTTACGCTTTGGGTGCGACCCTGCACCATCTATTAACCAAACGGGATCCGCGCTTAGAGCCACCCTTTACCTTTCAAGAATCGCTCCCCAACGCAATCAATCCTGATCTGAGTCAAGAAACTGGGGCCATCATCATGAAAGCGTTAGAGTATAGCCCCAATAGCCGTTACGCCTCCGCCTCGGCCTTTCGGGATGCCCTGTCGAAGATTGTCGAAAAAGACGGTGGGGGTGTCTCCAGTGCGCCCATACCTACCAAGGTACTCCCCGATACTAACCAGCCAACTACACCATCATCGCCTCAACAGTACCCGCCTCAACAATATCCACCTCAACAGTATCCGCCTCAACAGTACCCGCCTCAACAGTATCCACCTCAACAGTATCCGCCTCAAACTGGCTATCCACCTCAAACTGGCTATCCGGGCGGCTATCCACCGCCCGGTTATCCAGCCCAATATCCACCGCCCGGTTATCCAACCGAAGAGGCTGAAGCCGAAGAGATGATCACCCCAATTTGGACATTTAAATGCGAGGATGAGGTACGCGGCTCGGCTAGTGCCGACAAAAACAACCTCTACATCGGCAGTTACGACCATAACCTGTATGCCCTCGACCTGAAAACGGGCGAGTTTCAATGGAAGTTTGCCACCGACGGAGGCATCGCCACCCGACCCTGTATCTCAGACAACCGGATTGTGTTCGGCTCTGAGGATCAAGTTTTATACGCTATTTCGGCTAGTCGGGGAAGCATGATGTGGACCTGCCCCACCCAAGGACGCATCCGTTCTTCAGCCACTATCGAGTTTGGCCGAGTCTTTTTTGGCTCTGATGACGGCCATGTTTATGCCATTAACGCCGAAAATGGTCGGATAGTATGGAATCACGAAGCCATAGACCCCATCCGCTCCACCCCCATTTTGGGGGACGAGTTTTTATTTATCGGCACCGAAGCAGGAGAGTTATTGGCCTTAAAGCTAAGAACAGGTGGCCTTAAATGGAAACACCGAGCCAAACGAGCTATTACCTCTAGTCCAGCCCGACACAAGGAAAAAAATATTCTAGTCGTTGGCTCCTCCGACCGATCTATATATGGATTAAACGCCCAAAATGGGTATGAATTGTGGCAGATTCGGACTAAACAAGTCGTCATCTCTAGTCCAACTATCTATGAGGATATTGTCTACATTGGTGGGGCTGATAAAAATTTGTACGTCATCAATGTGGAAACGGGACGACAACAGTGGAAATATGAGGCCGATGCGCCCATCATCTCCACCCCCGCCGTAACCAATGAAGCAATATACTTTGGCACCACCGATGGTGAAGTGATTAGTATTGACCGGAGCAGTAGAAAACTCCGCTGGCGATTTAAGACCGAAGGCCCGGTTCCTTCCTCCCCTCTCGTGGTTAACGATATTGTCTATATCGGGTCAAATGATCATACGGTTTATGCCTTGCCCGCGTAGTAAATGTCAGAGTAGTCCTGCACATGTAGTGATGGGGAAGATCACCTACCCGCAAGTTTGGAACTTGCGGGTAGGTATATCACTACTTCTGCACCACTACCAATTTTTATAGGCTATCAGCGTAAGCCGAGACATGTAGCACATGCTTCAGCCTGTGCCGCACACAGTCTAA